>JANOQR010000097.1:0-83646 GCA_031414935.1 Luteolibacter sp. | reverse complement strand
GTTTGGGACCGCAGGTCCGCCTCGGGCTGCTCTCCACCCCGTCTCGCGACGACGCAGTTGCCTCCGGCTGCTCTCCCGTAGCTCGTCTCGGGATGACTCAGACTTTCACTGGTTGATTTCATGTATGTGCGTTCGCACGAGTGGCGGACTCCGATCCGCCCCGGTCAATGAAAAGCCAAAGAGTAGAAGGTCACTGCTCCCCTTTGGCTTTTCATGGGCATCGGCGATTCGGAGATCGCCGCTCCTTGTTTTCAGTCACCACGACTCGATTTTGAATGAGAACCAGTCCAGATGCTCATTTTGAATCCTTAAAGGTATTGCCCTGAAAGGTTAGGCTACGTGCGCGGTGGCGAGGCAGCCGGGGCAGTTCTGGGCGAAGTGGCCGGGGTGAATTTCTTCGAGCGCGGGGGATTTTTCTAGCAGGCAGAGATTGGAGTTGCCGATGCGGTTGCGGGGTTGGAACGAGCAGCCGGGAGCGGGGCGTGAGAGATCTGGCGGAAGGCCGGGGATGGTGTAAAGAGCTTCGCCTTTGGGGTGGCTCGCGGGGATGGATTTTAAAAGTGAGCGGGTGTAGGCGTGCAGCGGGCGGTGAAAAAGCTCGGTTTTTTCGGCACTTTCGACGATGCGGCCCGCATACATCACGTTGATCTTGTCGCACATTTCAGAAACGACGGCCAGGTCGTGGGTGATGAAAATGACGGCGGTGCCGAGTTCGCGTTGGCGGTCACGGATGAGGTCGAGCACTTGCTTTTGGACGGTGACGTCGAGGGCGGTGGTGGGTTCGTCGCAAATGAGCAGCTCGGGGCGAGTGATGAGTGCCATGGCGATCATGACGCGCTGGCGCATCCCGCCGGAGAATTCGTGCGGGTAAGAGTGGATGCGTTTTTCGGGCTCGGGGATGCCGACTTCTGCTAGGGCGTCGATGGCGCGGTGGAGGGCTTTTTTTCCCGTGCATTTTTCATGGAGCGCGAGTGGCTCGGTCAGTTGGGAGCTGACTTTCATGAAGGGATTGAGCGAGGTCATCGGGTCTTGGAAAATCATCGAGATCCGTTTGCCACGAATTTTTCGCAGTTGTTTCTCGGGAGTTTTCAGGAGGTCGATGCCATCGAAAATCGCTTGCCCGCTGTGGATGCGTCCGGGTGGCGTGGGGATCAATCCTAGCAGCGAGTAACAGGTGACGGATTTCCCCGAACCGGATTCACCGACGATGCCGAGCGTCTGGCCGGGAGCGACGGTGAAGGAAACATTTTCCACCGCGTGGACGATGCCGTTGCGGGTGTGGAAGCGGGTGGTGAGGTTGCGGACGTCGAGCAGTTGCTTCACGGGGCGGAGTTTGGCGGCTGCGGAGGAAAGCGCAAGCTCATCGCTGACTGGATGTGGGCGACGATATTTTCTGCGGTGCCGGTGATCTCGATGGTGATGCCTTCGTAGGCAGTGGGTTCTTCGAGGATGGCGAGTTGACCGGCTAACATGTCCGCCTTCATGAAATGGTTTTGGCGGTTTTTAAGGCGAGCTTGGAGCCGTGCGGGATCACCTTTGAGGTAGATGAGCGCGATGCCAGGTGTGCCTACGTTGAGTCGAGCGCGGTAGGATTTTTTCAGGGCAGAACAGGCGAGCACGGTGAGTCGGTCTGGCGGAGCTGGGTCGATGATTTCCTGCCGCATTCGGTCGAGCCATGGCCAGCGGTCTTCGTCGGTGAGCGGGAGTCCGGCAGCCATTTTTGCGACGTTGGCAGGTGGGTGGAAATCGTCGGCATCGTGGAAACAGCCTTGATTTCCCGATGCTAACATCTCGCCGATGGTGGATTTCCCCGAGCCAGCGACTCCCATCAGGATGAGCAAGTGCGGCCTCTCCATGGATCGTACAGTCGGGAAAGAGTGAGGCGGCGGTGGATGTCTCGCTCTCAGTAACCGTTGGCGATGCGGGAGACGAGGGCGACGCCGGCGCGTTCGAGGGCTTCCGGCAGGGCGTTGTTTTTGGCGGTCTGGAGGTTGTCGGAAACGAAGAGTTGGCTCGTGCCGTTAGATGCGCCAGTGGCGAGAATTTTGGTCGGGTCTTTGGCGTCGAGAAGCTGCCACTTGAGGGTGACGGTGTTGGTGAGCTCGACTGGCTCTAGCGTGTTGAGCCGTGCGCCGCGGATGGGGGTGTAGTTGATGCTGCTGACGCTGCCTTCGAGGATGGCGTCGGCGCGGTCACGATGGCCGAGGCGATAGGTGCCGTCTTGCATGAGCGCGGCGGCGACGGCGGAGGTGGCGAGGGCTTCGGCGCGGGGATGCAGGGTCGAGTTTGAAAACATCGGGACCGCGATGGATTTCACCTGAGCGAGCGAGGCGGGCTTGGACGGGCCGAGCTGATAGCCAGCGCAGGAAACGAGCAACAGCGCGGGAGCGAGCAGGGCGACGATTTTCATCAAGTTCCGGGGATGGTGGCTCACTCGCCGAGTTCTTTGAGACGGGCTTTTGCCTTGTCGTGCAGGGTGCCGTATTGGGTGTTTTTGACGATGTCGCGGTAGTAAACTTTGGCGGACTCGGTCTTGCCGGTTTTCAGGTAGAACTCGGCGATGTCGAATGAGCGCTGCACGTCGCGGCCTTGAAGACTGCCGATCATTTTGCGTGCCTCGGCGTTGCGCGAGTGGCTGGGATATTGGATGAGGTAGTCGTTGAAGGCTTCCTTCGCGAGATCGAGATTTCCTTGGTTTTGGTTTCCGCGATCTGCCTCGGCGGTGAGGATGATGCCGATGCGAAAGAGGGCTTCGGGGGCTTGCATGCTGCTGGGTTGGTCGCGGACGAGTTTGCGGTAAGCCTCGATGGCTTCCTTGGATTTTTTCTTGCTCTCGTAAAGCTCGCCGATGGTGAACTGGGCTTGGGCGGCAGCGGTGGATTGCGGCGCATTGTCGCGGACTTTGTTGAGCATCTCGACAGTTTTATCGAGCGACAGGCGGGTTTTGAGGCCGAGGAGGTTTTGTTTGAGATCCCCGTCGGCGGCGGCTTGGGCCATCTTGATCTGCCTGTTCAGTGCGGTGGTGTAGAGGTTGCTGCCTTGGAATTTCGCGAGAAATTTATCGTAAGCATCGAAGGCTTTGAGCGTCTCACCGCGTTGCTCTAGCAGCTCGGCTTGGCGGAACCTCGCTTGGGCGGCGGATGGGGCGAAGGGGAAACGAGTGGCGGTTTGATCGTAGTATTTCATCGCTCTGCCGGAGTTTCCTGAATCGTCGGCTTTTTTTGCCTCTTGATAGAGTTTTTCTCCTTCTTGGACGGCGGCTTGATTGTTGCCTGCCATGATCGGCATTTCATCATCGCTGCCGCAGGAGGAGAGGTGAAAAATGGAAGCTGAAACCAAGGCGAGAGCGATCAACCGGTGGGTCATGCGGCGGAGCATAGGAAGAGGCTGGAGGTGGGGAAGCCCAAAATGGCTCACTGGCCGAGTTCCGTGGCGCGCTGGGTGGCGGCGGTGACGGCTTCGATCAAGGCGGAGCGCAGGCCGTGGCGTTCGAGCGCGGCGAGGCCGGCGATGGTGGTGCCGCCGGGAGAGGTGACCATGTCCTTGAGCACGGCGGGATGTTCGCCCGTTTCTAGCACCATCGTCGCGGCTCCGAGGACGGTTTGCGCGGCGAGGCGTTGGGCATCGGCACGCGGCAGACCTGCGAGCACGCCGCCGTCTGCTAGGGCATCAATGACGAGATAAATGTAAGCTGGCCCGCTGCCGGAAAGACCGGTGACGGCGTCCATCAGCCGCTCGGGGACTTCGATGGCGAGACCGACGGCTCCGAGGAGAGATTTCGCGGTGAGTGAATCATCTACCGTGGCGCGGGTGCCCAGGCAGAAAGCGGCGGCTCCTTGGCCGACCAAGGCGGGCGTGTTCGGCATGGCGCGGATGATGCGGAAATTTTCTGCGGCGGCGTTTTCCAGAGCCGTGAGCGTGACTCCGGCAGCGATGGAAATGACGAGGCGTGGCTGGCCAGCGGCGGAGTTTGCGGCGGCGGTTAGAGCTTTAGAAATGTCGTGCGGCTTGGTGCAGAGCAGCAGCACATCACAAGTCGCGGCGAGGCTGGCAGCATCTGCGGTGGCGGTGGCTCCAGTCGCCTCGGTGAAGGCGGCACGGGATTTCTCAAACGGATCGCAACCCAGCACATCCGCCGCAGCGACGACTCCGGAACGAATCGCTCCCTGGATGAGTGCTGTGCCCATTTTCCCGCAACCGATGACTCCTAACTTCATGGGCGGAGACTACGCAAGGGCCAGCGGACGTTGCCAGCGTCATTTTGCTTGGTCTCGCTGAGTGTGCGTGGCCATCTTTCGTGCATGAGAAAATGGTTGCTAGCGACGTGGTTGTTAGGTTGCACGGTGGCGGTGGGCGAGACTCCCGCAGTCGCAGAGGAGGCGGAAAAAATCGTCGAGATCCCGAATGTGGATACTGCAATCCCAGATGCGGTCAAAGCCCTCGCAGCACCGACGATGACGACATTTCCCGGTGGCGTGCGGATGGCGATCACTGCCTCCACGGAGACCGCCCAAGCGCATGTGAACCAGGGCATGAACCATCTCCACGGTGGCTGGGAATTTGAAGCCAGCCGCCATTTCGCCGCTGCCATGCGCGAAGATCCAGAGTGCTTGCTCGCGCATTGGGGCATGGTAATGACGCTGCTCACGCCGTCGCCAGAGACGGGCGCGGCGCGGAATGCGGTCACGGAGAGACTGCTTTTTCTCATCGACCAAGGAAAGGGCAGCGAGCTGGAGCGCGGCTATGCTTACGGCCTCGTGAAATACATGGAAGACGGTCCATCCGCAGCGGCTACGGCTTTCCGGCGGGTGGCGGAGAAATTTAAAGAAGAGCAGCAAGCCGGGATTTTCGCCGCGCTTTTCAGCCGTGGCGGCTACGACGATCTCGGCGACGCCACGCCAGACCAAGAAGCCGCCGAGAAAGCGATCTTGGCGATCATCGAGAAAAACCCGCAAGCTCCCCTACCCCTCAACGCGCTTCTGACCATCCGCGCCGAGGCTCCCGATCTCACGAAGTCGCTCGATCTCGCCCGCAAGCTCTGCCAAATGTCGCCCGAGTATGCGCCGTATTTTCACCTGCTAGGCCACTACGAATGGCGTTGTGGAAATCACGGCAAAGCTGCCTCCGCCTTTGGTCGTGCGTCCTCGTTGTTTGAAAAATGGATGAAGGAAAACAAAGCCTCAGTCGCGGATTGCCCGGAGTGGGTGAAGTCCGAGTGCTACCGCATCGTCGCGCTCGTTTCCAAGGGTGAGTTCGACAATGCCTACGCTTCCGCACGCAAAATCGCCGCCACTCCGTTAGACAAACGCCGCCTCGCCTCGCCCGGCTCCCGCCTGCTGCTGTGGGACGCGAAGACGTTACCCGCCCGCGTCCTGCTCCACCGGGGATTCAAAGGAAATGCCGACGAAGCCCTCCACTCCCTGCCAGATCCCGAGGAAATAAAGGCCACTCACTCGGCCTCGCTCGCCTTCTGGTGGATCGACGGTCTCCGCTTCGCCCTCGAAACCCGCCGCCTCATCGACCTCGGAAAACTCAGCGAAGCCAAGGAGGTTCTCAGCGCCTTCACGCACCACGGCGAGGGCATGACGAACACCCAAAAAGCCGCGAACACCTACGGCGAACGCTCCACCTGGACCCGCGCCTTTCGTGGGCTCGAAGTCCTCGCCAGCGAACTCCACGGCAGACTCACCATCGCAGGTCCGAAAGAACGCATCGGTCCCGCCTACAACTGGTTTGCCTCCGCCACCGACCGCCAACGCCCCGCGCTCATGATGTTTCCCCCCATGCTCCTCACCCCGATGGCCATCCACCTCGGCGAATACTACCTCACCGTGAAACAGCCGAAAGAAGCCATCGAGTCCTACCAACGCGCGCTCGCCGCATTTCCTAACGACATGAACGCCCTCCTCGGCCTGCAATCCGCCTACCAAGCCGCCAAGCGAACAACCGAGGCGAAAGAAACTGAGGCCCGCATCGAGGCTCTGCGTGCTCAGTAGTGGGATACGATGATGAAAAATCGAGTGCCGGGATTGACCGAGCTTTGCCCGCTAGAAGCGAAACCCAGAAATTTCTCCACTCCAGTATTGCCTGACTCGGACCGCCCCATCATACCATTTGCCCAGCAAGTTACTCGTCGCCAGTTCTTCAACTTTCTCGATCCACTCTCCCAAGAGCCATGGAAAGCCTCAGTGATTTTCTTCCCCAATAACATTTAACAAATAACTCTTAACCTCCCCAACCCACTCCCTATGAAACTCCATAACGCCATGTGGCCCGGTCTTGTCGGCAAAGAACCCGGCACCGATCACCCTCCTATTTCCCTCGAACACATGCTGGAACTCACCGTCGCCGCCGAGGTGAACGGGCGCAAATTCGACGGCATCGACTCCTTTCTTTTCCACCCACACACCGATCCCGACGCCTCCGAATCCGACCTGCGGAAAATCGCCGACTTGATCGCTAGCCACAATCTCAAAGTCGGTTCACTCGTTGCGCCGATCTGGCCCGGCACCGTCGGCGATGCTGCGATGGGCGATGCAGAGGCTCGCCGGAAATTCGTCCTCGCCGTGGAGAAAGCCTGCCGCATTGCGAAAATTTTCAACGAACACGGAGTCCGCGAATACGGCATCATCCGCATCGACTCCGCCAGCTCCGTCACCGAGTGGGCGAAAGACCCTGCCGGAAACACCCAGAAAATCGCCGAGACCTTCCGCGAGGCCGGAAAAGTCGCTGAAGCGCACGGCGAACGACTCGCTGCCGAAGGTGAAATCTGCTGGGGCGGGATGCACTCGTGGCAGGCCATGCTCGACACCCTCGAAGCCACCGCAATGCCGAACACCGTGGGCTTCCAAGCCGACCTCGCTCACACTTATCTCTACCTGATGGGCTACAACGCGCCGGAAGCTGCCCTCCTCAAAGAAGGCTACTCCGACGAAGAATTCTGGGCCGCCTACACCACCATGACCGACGCCCTCCGCCCGTGGACTTTCGATTTCCACGTCGCTCAAAACGATGGCTCCGTCCACGGCACCGGCTCCCACGACAAGACGGGTCGCCACTGCCGCGCTGACGATTCTAACGGAAAACTCGACATCCCCCGCGCCTCCGCCTATTGGCTCAAAGACGCCGGCTCTCGTGGTATGAAGCACATCTGCTGGGACGGCTGCATGTTCTCAAACGACATCCTCGAGACTCCATCCACATGGCAAAACATCCTCGATGCCATGATCAAAGTGGACCAAGCTCTCTGACTTGCAGCACCTCTATTTCGTCTGCCGGTTCTGGCGGGAAATCGCGAGAGTAGCGATGACCCCACAAGCGATGATGATGACCCCGAGCACGAAGCCACAGTAGCGGTCCGTATCGACCTCGTCCGCAGGTTCGAGGTATTGGCCAGTGGGGCTTTCTGGCTCGGGTTTCATGAAGGGGATGGGTTTGAGGAGCGCGTAAAAAACGATGCGCCGATCCTTGTTCCGGTAGTCGTTGCGGAAGGTTTCCGCCTCGCGAATCAGGAGGTCGATGCGCTCGTTGACAAAGAACTCGGACGCGGGCCTCACCTTCGGAGAATCTTCTGGCCAAACTTTCATCGTTTCCACCTCGATGCGTGTGCCAGATGTGGAAGTGCGACGGATGCGTTTGATGGTTTCCTCCGCCTCGTCCCGCGTCGTCGCACCCGAGGCCAACAGCTTACGCAGACCTTCTTTCACCAGCTCGAAGCGCTCGCTCTGCTGGGCGGTCATTGGCTCCTTGAGACTGCGGACTTTGTCGATCCGTCGCTGGAGCCGCAGTCGTTCTGACTCAAATGGATTGCGCGTCGCTTGGGCGATGACCATGGCTTCATAGGCGTAGCGCAGCGGCATGATGGAGGCGGGAACTGGCACGCCGCCACGTTCTCTAACTTCGTCGGCATTTTCAAATAGCCCGTGGTTCATTTCACGGTATGGAACCAATGCTCCCGCTAATAACATTTGCGGAACCAGCAGCAGTGGCACGGCAGTTAGGGCGGCGCGCTCGGTCTTCACCATGGAGGAAATCACCAGTGCCATCCCCGTGCCAGTCCATGCCGTGAGGGTCATCCATAGCCAGAGGTCAGGCAAGGTGCCGTCGATTTCTAAAAAGTAATTTCCCACCACCAGATAGGCCAGACATTGGACGGCAGCGACGAGGCCGAGGGCGGCGAATTTCGCGACAACGTAGGAGCCAGCACCCGGTTGACAATTTCGCTCACGGCGCAGAATCGGGCGGTCACGAAGCACCTCCGTCGCTGAGTTTGTTAGTCCCAGGAACATCGCGACCGTAGCACTCAGAAACAGATAGGCCGGAATATGCAGCGCGGTGGAAAATTCGTAGGAACCCTCTGGCGATGATCGCAGCGTGATCGCGACGAGGGCTGCAAGCAAAGGAGCTTCCAGACAAGTGCTGTAAATCGTCCCACGATTGCGGAGCTTGGACAGCAGCGATCTCTGGAAGTGGGTCATAAAAACCAACAGCACGGCACGCAGTTTTCGCGAAGGCCTCGGCGGCACTGGCAGACGCTCTCCCGCCTGAAATTCACCGAGCTTCGACACCGGGCCGCCACCAAGCTGGAGCGACTGCATCAGATCCACGCTCTCAAAACGCTCTTGCCAGAACGACGACGGGAAACGCCGCGCCGCGCCCGTGTTCGAGCCGCCGCCGATGGAACTGAGCGGAGTTTCTAACACGTCGAACACAAAATCCGCGCCCAGCGGGGCAGTCGAAGTCACTGCGGGGTGTGAAATCGACAATTCCTCGCAGGCATCCCGGAAGTATCCGACCATCGCCGCAGGCGTGCCGAAATACGCGAGCCGTCCGCCGCTATCGAGCAGCAAAACTTTATCGAAAAGCCGCAGCACCTGGGCTCCGGGGCGGTGCAAGGTGGCGATGACGATTTTCTCGCGAGCGAGAGACCGCAAAGTTTCCGCGACGTGTTCAGAATCCTTGGATGAGAGGCCAGAAATGGGTTCATCGAACAAGAAAACCTCCGCCCGGCTACCGAGGTCCACCCCCAGATTGAGGCGGCTGCGCTCACCCCCAGAAATAGTTTTATCACCCGGCGAGCCGACACGCCGCTGGGCGATGGATTGCAGGCCCAGCTCTGCTAGCATACTGTCCACCCGCCGTTCGTGCTCTGCTAGAGAGAGCCCTGGACGCCGAATCGTGACCGCATGGCGCAGGTGCTCGCGAACCGTGAGTTGCGGATTGAGTGCTTCTTCCTGCGGCATGTGGGCGATGAATGGAACTAACTGTTCGCGCCTCTCATACAGCGGAATGCCGTTGAGTTTCACCTTGCCGCGCGTCGGCTCGCGCTGGCCTGATAGGACAGCAAGCAGCGTGCTCTTGCCGCTGCCGCTGGGACCGATGATGCAGAGCATTTCACCGCGTTTCACCACGAAGTTCACATGATCGAGCGCACGCGCGTCTGGCCCGAAATCATGGATCAAATCTTCTACCTGAAGCGACTCGATCAAGGTCCGCTCTTCGTCGAGAAATCCTTCGCTAAATCGGCAACGCACCGCTTGGCTGCCAGAAAGCCGAATCAACGAACCATCTAGCAAAATCGCCGTATTTTTCACCTGGATTCCATCCACCATCACAGGGCCATTGCTTTCGCGAATGATGAGTTCACCTTGCGCGTGCTCCGAGTTGTAGCGAATGAACAGTACGGTCTTGGGCGATAGTTTCGGACCTAACAAAAGATCACCTGGCGAGAGCGACGCGGCGTCATTCGAGACAAGATACTCCTGCCGATCACCCGCCAGCCGGAAGCGCCGGCCTGACTGAGTGGCCTTGCGACGGAGTTCATTGATCGCGAGACTGAAGCCCGAGACATCACCGAGGCGTTCGTGGTTCCGGCAAGAAACGAGTTCGCCTTTTTTCAACGGACCACGACTTCCGGCATGAAGATCAGTGTCCCGCAATGCCTCGACCTCCGCTTGCAGACCAAACGTCACACGAAGCTCGCTCAAACGACCGCGCGTGCGCTCGGCGATCAAGCCCGTTTCACCCGCTGCCAGATAGATCGACGGCGTATTGCCCGTGCGTTTCACGTCGAGGAAAAACATCAGATCTTCATGGCTCAGAGACCACCCCGGAACCACCAGCGGCTGACGTTCACGCATCCGTAAAAAGGATCCGGTATCCACCGAACGTCCTCGAATCCAGAGCGGTGAGTTACCAGTATTTCTAACGAGAATCAAATCCCCCGCTCGATAAACTCGAAACTCGTGATCATTCGCCGCAGGCGGCAGCAGCACATCGGCACCATCACGACCGAAAACCAGCCGCTCGAAAGGCAAATCCGCATCTGCCGCTTCACCCGCATCCCCACGCATTTCGCGCAAGATCGCTGTGCCGTAGTCGGGCCGCCCCAGACGGCGCATGAAAATTTCAAAGCTGGTGCGATTCCGCTCCGAGCGTCCCGCCGCATCCACAAGCGTGAACAACTGCAAGCCGAGAGCCAGTTTGCCAGCATCATCAAAACTATCTTTCAACTCAATGGCCAAGCCCTGCAATGGACGTGGATTTCTCACCGCACGCTCTAACCGTTTCCCGAGCCAGCCATGATCCACCTCGGGAAACGCGCTGCGAAGCATGTCGAGAATCAGGTCCGCTTCCAGCGAACTCAGCTCGTCATCTAGCGTCGCAAAAGCCGCAAACGCATCCACTAGCACCCCCACATGCGCGTCCGTTCCCGGTCGGAGCGCGCGGATACGCCCCACTCCCGGCAGTGCCCTCAACCATCGCAGCCAACGCAGCCGCCGCAGCGACGGCAAAGACAAGTCGTTTTTATTAGAACTCGGTGAATCCACGCAGACTTTCTAGGCAGACGCCGTGCCCACCCGCAAGGACTGCTGTCAGACTAATTGTAAGAGACAGAAATAATAAAAAATCTCCTTGATGCAATTGGATTCCCTGCTTCTCTCTCCTCATGGCTCGCGCACGTTTCATTGTTCCATGGGCGAACTCGGATGAGAAACCGGCGATTTATCACTGCATCGCGCGGGTGGTGGATCGTCGTTTTGCTTTCGGGCCGGATGATAAGGAGCAATTTCGCATCTACATGCGGATGATGGAAAACTTCTCAGGTTGCCGGGTGCTGGCTTACTGCGTGATGTGCAATCATTTTCATCTCCTGCTAGAGGTGCAGCCACGCCCGAAACAAGTATTGACCGACGAGCAACTGCTCAAGCGGCTGGGTGCGCTTTACTCGAAAGCGTATGTCGCGACGGTGGCAAAGGAGCTGGCAGACGCACGGCTGGCAGTGGCGGATGGTTCAGTGGTGAACGGTGATGCCTACGCCCAGAGCATTCACGAACGGTTTACATACCGGATGCATGATTTATCCGAGTTCATGAAAACTCTGCTGCAACGTTTTACCCGCTGGCACAACCATCGAACCAAACGCAGCGGCAATCTGTGGGAGGAAACTTTTAAAAGCGTCGTGGTCGAGGACGGCCTAGCCTCCAAAATGATGGCAGCCTACATCGACCTCAATCCGGTGCGTGCCGGGATAGTCGCAGATCCGGCTGAATATCGCTGGAGCAGCTACGGCGAGGCGATGGGGGCGACGGGTAGAAGCGGAGCCAAAGCGAAGGCAGGTCTCGTGCGGGCAGTGATGTCAAACAAAGGCTGGGAAGCAGACGCACGTCACTGGGCGGGTAAAGTTTCTAGGGAATACCGGATGCTTTTGTTGGAAAAAGGTACCGAAAAGACTCAGGAAACAGTGGATCGGCAGGGCAAGCGGGCGATTCAAATAGTCAGGAAAGGGATAGAAAAAATTGCGGCCACAGCGGAGATAGATCGCTTGTTGACCCGTCAGGACGTGGCTCTGCGCCAAATGCTGAGATGGAAATTAAGATATTTTACCGACGGCGCAATCGTCGGCAGCCGGGCGTTTGTGGACGATTTGTTTACCCGATGTCGGGAACGATTCGGCCCGAAGCGCAAGAGTGGCGCACGGAAAATGCGCGGAAAAGCAACTGCCGCATCAGGGCTGCTATGGACAGCCCGAGATCTACGACTTGGAATCGAGTGAATCTGAAAAATTCGGGCAACATCCATTTCAGCCCTATCACACCACCATTGGCAGATGGATTCTCACCATCGGGTGGATGCCTGCTGTAAAAAAGGGGTTTGCATTTCAGCCTCTTACAGTATCCTCATTCACGCCCGGACGGGCCTAAGTTCTGCGATTTCTCTCATCGCGACTGATTCGTCCGGGCATTTTCCACGACAACCATGTCCGACTCACCGAATCCAACTCCGCCCTCGAACAACTCGAACAACCGTGGCTCAGGCGACGCCAACGGATTTAACTGGCGTCTCCTCGGCTTGGTGTCCCTCGCCGCCCTCATCCTCGGTGTCGCCTATTTTAATCCGATGACAAATCGAGCTGTCACGGAGATGACCTACTCCCAATTTCGCCAAGCCTGGGATCAAGGCCGCATCGTCCTCGGAAATGCGAAACAACCGCTCGAAGTCATCACCACAGACACTTCATTCGACGCCACCATCAACGGCTGGATCACTCCCGAACCCGCAAAACCCAAAGACGACGCCCCCAAGAAAGACTTCCGAGTCCTCGTCAACTTCGCCCTCCAAGGTCAGGAAATTAACGACCTTCTCGGAAATAACATCCGCTTTCAACAAATCGCCGACTCCACCGAAAAGCCGCTTGCAAACGACAGCATCGACACACTTTCCCTCGCCGATTTCCGCAAAGCCATGGCACTCGGCCTAGTGGACATCAATGATTCGGGAAATTCCCTGCGCGTCCTCACCACCGCTGGCTCCGACGATGCTGTGATCGTTGGCACCCGTAAGATCGTCGATCCAGTCGAACACAAAACCGACGCCGAGGGAAAAGTCGCCGATGCTAAAGCCTTCAAAGTCGTCGTTTCCACCGCCATCCAAGGCGAAGACTTGAAAAAACTCATCAACGACCCTGCGAACTACAAACGCAACAAAGACTACCTCAGCGGAATGCTCACCATGTTTCTGCCGCTGATTCTCATCATGGCCGTGCTGTTTTTCCTCTTCCGCCAGCAAATGAAATCCGCCGGACGCGGCGCGATGTCCTTCGGGAAAAGCAAAGCACGCTTGCTCACGATGGATCGCAACAAGGTGACATTCAAAGACGTCGCCGGTATCCAAGAAGCCAAAGAAGAGCTGTTTGAAATCGTCGATTTCCTCCGTGATCCACGCAAATTCCAAAAACTCGGCGGCTCAATCCCGAAAGGCGTCCTGATGGTCGGCTCGCCCGGCACCGGCAAGACACTCCTCGCCCGCGCCATCGCTGGTGAAGCCGACGTTCCATTCTTCTCTATCTCCGGCTCAGATTTCGTGGAAATGTTTGTCGGCGTCGGTGCATCCCGCGTTCGTGACATGTTCGAGCAAGGTCGCAAACACGCACCTTGCCTCATTTTCATCGATGAAATTGACGCCGTAGGACGCCACCGCGGCCACGGCATGGGCGGCGGTCACGACGAGCGCGAGCAAACCCTCAACCAACTCCTCGTCGAAATGGACGGCTTCGACACCCAAGAAGGCGTTATCATCATCGCCGCGACGAATCGGCCAGACGTTCTGGACCCCGCGTTGCTCCGCCCCGGTCGTTTCGACCGCCAAGTCACCATTTCCCTTCCCGACGTGAATGGCCGCGAGGAAATCCTCCGCGTCCATGTGAAGAAAATCAAACTCGCCGCCGGAGTTGATCTCTCAAAAATCGCCAAAGGCACTCCCGGTTTCTCCGGTGCCGAGCTGGCCAACCTCATCAACGAAGCCGCACTCCTCGCCGCCCGCCGAGGACTCTCTGCCGTCACCTTGGACGAAATGGAAGAAGCTCGCGACAACGTCCGCTGGGGCCGCGAGCGCCGCAGCCTCGCCATGTCCGATAAGGAAAAAATCGGCACCGCATGGCACGAAGCGGGCCACGCCTACCTCAACATGGTGCTCCCGGACACTCACCCGCTTCACAAAGTCACCATCATCCCTCGCGGCCCTTACCTCGGAGCAACGATGTATCTCCCAGACGGTGATAAATACTCCACGCAGAAAAAAGAAGCCCTCGCCAATCTCATCGTCACCATGGGTGGCCGTATTGCAGAGGGTTTCCATAGCGACGACGTTTCTAACGGCGCATCTGGCGACATCCGCCAAGCCACCGCACTCGCCCGCCACATGGTTTGCGAATGGGGCATGAGCGACAAGCTCGGCATGGTCGAATACGGCGAAGGCGACGGCCCCGTCTTCTTGGGCCGTGGCGATATGGGTGGACGCCGCACCAACTACAGCGAAAGCACGGCACAAACCATCGACGAGGAAATCAAACGCTTCATCGACGATGCCTACGAGATCGCCACCCGCATCCTCAACGAGGGCCGCGACAAGGTCGAACTCATCGCCAAAGCATTGCTCGAGTTTGAAACCCTCGATGCCACCCACCTCAAAGACATCATCGACTTCGGCGAAATGCGTAACCCGCCGACCGCACCCAAACCGCCGCCGATCCCCGACGAGCTCAAGAAAAAGCCTGTCACCAAAGCAGCCGAAGAAGACCGCCCCGAAGGCCCCGGCCCCATCCCAGGAGCTGTCGGAGCACCCGCTTAAAGCGTAATACACTCACCAAAACTCACTAAAAGGGCGATCATCTGATCGCCCTTTTTCGTGGCCAAACAACCAAGGCTCAACTTCGCAGGATTAAAAATTCTACCAATCAGGAGATTCAATTTCCGGCGACCGTATCATTTTTAAAAAATTATTTGCCGCCAGAAGCCGATTTTGTTAAAAATCTCGCACTATGGCATATCAAGCTTTCTTAAATAGCCTTGCACTCCCACGGCCTCAGACACTTTTTGGTTTGTTGCTTGGAACTCTCTTGCTAGTCGGCTCCGGTGAAGCGGACGCGAAAATTCTCTATGTCAACGGAGCCGTTACCAAGTCCAGCAACGGGACTTCTTGGAAGAAAGCCTACAAGTATTTGCGCGACGCATTGGACGAATCCAATCAAGGAGATCAAATCTATCTGGCCAAAGGCACCTACTACCCGGACGATGGAGAATCTGGAAAATTCGGAGATCGCGAGCAGGCCTTCGAGCTAAAGGGCCAGAAAATCTACGGCGGTTTCACGGGAACAGAAACTCTTCTGAACCAACGCAACCCACAGGCGAATCCCACCAGCCTCTCAGGCGCGATTTGGAGCGAAAAAGGCGAAGATCCTTACTGGTCACTTCACGTCGTAGTCGTGAACAAAAGCTCCACTCTCGACGGAGTGACCGTCGAAAACGGTCACGCGAGTGGCGCGGAATCTTGGAACTATCCCCACACTCAATTTTATGACGAAGGCGGTGGCTGTTATGTCAGGGCCGGCCAAACTTTGACTCTCTCTAGCTGTGTTTTTCGAAACAACCGCGCTTTTCAAAATGGTGGTGCAATCATGGTCGAAGATGACGCGGGCATGGTGATTGCTTCAAACTGCCTTTTCGAAAATAACCAAATTCAACTGATCTACGATTTCACCCCAGGTGCTGCTGAGGGCGGCGCAATCAAAGGAAATGTCCGGGCGACTAACTGTAATTTCATCTCCAACGCAGTGAGGTCCAGTAGTTACTTCGAAGGCGATTTTTCAACCGCATTCGGCGGAGCCATTTCAGGAGACACCGTCGCTGTAGATTGTAAATTCATTGGAAACTCAGCCTTAGCTAGGTCGGCACCGGATGTCGAACCTGAGGCCTGTGGCGGAGCAGTTTATGGCAAACTCCGCGCGACCCGTTGTACGTTCTCAGAAAACACAGCACTTACCGTGAATGACATCGGTTTTGGCGCAGGGGGAGCGGTTCATGGAGATTCGGTAAATATCACTAACTCCTCTTTTAACGCCAACCACAGCGGTGTCGGCATCATCGAAGACGATGGATCAGGCACGGGTGGTGGTGGTGCCATCTTCGCGTCGGCCGGTCACTCAATCGTGGCAAATTGTAATTTTGTCGGCAGCCTCAGTAAAATCCGAGGCGGTGCCATTCACGCAGATGCGAACAACCAGACTGGCTCAATGACAGTCGCAAACTGCACCATACTCGATAACGGCGTAACTACAGGATTCGGTGCTGCAATTTCATGTAGTGGAGTTGTTCGAATCCTCAATAACATCATTTGGAATGAAAACACCGCAGACGACGGTTACGACAGAAATACCTTAATTTTCGTATTCCGGGGCGGAGCGTTAAGAAATTCAGATGCTACCTACCCTGTGCCACTTACAACGGCTATGAATGTTCTAAAGGGCGGGCCAAGCTCTATCATCGATGGTTCTGGAGGGGATATTTTCCTCGTTTCACCTTCCGAGACAATTATTTCAGGCGATCCGCTGTTCGCCGCGATTACAGATCCCGACGGAGCAGACAACGCATGGGGAACAGCAGATGACGGCCTCCGCCCCGGAGTTGGAGGCTCGGCAGTCGGCGTCGCGCGAGATCTGGGAGAAGTATTATCAGGCAACGTTCTGCCCAAGGATGTCACAGACATAGATGCAGATGGTGATGATACTGAACTCCTCCCGCTCGATATCCTTGGCGTGCTTCGCGTGCAGGATTCCTATGTAGAAATGGGGGCCTACGAAATCGGAACCTTACGTCAGAAACCCGAAATTTCTATTTTGCCTCAAAGCGGTGCCGAACTTCGCGACGGCAGCTCGATATCATTTGGCTCAGTGGCAGAGTTTTCTTCAAACAGCAAAACCTACACCATCAAGAATGTCGGAACCGGCGTGCTGTCTAGAATCTCATTTAACTTCAAGGGATCGACTCGCATTAAACTTCAGAAACCTTCCACGACTGCATTGAGTCCGGGAGCTAGCATGAAATTCACCATCAGTTTTCTTCCAAACAAAAGAGGAACCGAAACTGCAAAGCTCTCGATACGCAGCAACGATGACGATGAAAATCCATTTAACATAAAATTCAGCGGTAGCTCTGGTGGCGGCGGTAGGTCAGCCAAGTCCTCAGCCCTCATCGCAGCAGCCACTCCTGATGCATCATTCGCTACCACAACAACCGAGCAGCAAAATACAACCATCACCAGCATGACCATGGAAAATGGCGCGAGGTATCTTGTGCTCACGATTGATAAATCCGCGAATTTGATTCAGCCAGATGCTTTGATCGAAGTGTCACCTAACTTGGTCGATTGGTATAGCGGCGCGAAACACACCACCACGCTTGTGGACAGCCCGACCGTTCTGAGTGTTCGGGACAACATTCCACTCAGCCAAGATCACAAGCGCTACATCCGCCTGAAATAATTTCAGATTGTCTGAAATTTTCTGCGGCAGACCAGCAATCAAATTTTCGTGAATACTCACAAATGATTTCCGGTCTGAGCGAAATGACGATTTCGTTTTCCGTAAAACTCTTTAGATTGGGCAATATGAAGCTGGAAATTTTCGCTCTCATCGCCGCCAGTTTGATTCTCCCGGCTCAGGCTCAACTTAAACGTCAGGAACGGAAATCACTTCTCGATACCGATCCCACCGTGGTCTATCTGGACCGAACACTGCCAAAGCCCATCGAACTCAAAGTGATCAAAGATGCGCCAGTGTTTTCTGACAAAGACGGCAAGCTCCGCCTCGGAGTGCTGAAAGCAGGCCAGACCGTCCCGTTGGAAGCCATCACCGAAAAGAACTATCGGGTCCGGGGCCAAGGAACTCGTGAAGGCATCGCTGGCTGGGTGGCACCTTGGGCATTTTCCTCGGCCCATCCAGATTTCGTCGCCCAACTTAAATTGCTCTATGATCGGCAGATTCAGGTCCAGAATCTCATCGCTGCGAAGAAAGTGGCCATCGGCATGACGATGGATGAAGTCGGACTTTCTCTGGGTAAACCCACGAAGACCGAGCTGCGCAAAACGGCGAATGGTCAGTCCGGCAGGTGGGAGTTTATCGAATACGAGGACGTGAAAAACTACATCACGGAAATTGATCGCAGCACCGGTGCCGCTTACCGCCGCTTGGTCAGCGTGACACGGGTCGAAAAAGGCAAAACTGCCGTCGAGTTCACCGATGACTTGGTGTCCGCCATCGAGGAACGCCAGAGTAACGACGGCGGTGATGTTAAAATCATCGTGCCGCCGCTGGTGTTTCGATGGTAAGCCGACTCAACAATTAAGGTCGGATCGGAGGATTCCAGAGTTTGCCCAGTAACTCAAACATAGTGAGGTCGTGTTGTTTGAGTTCGGCGTTGTTATAGGGATAAAAATCGTTGCGGCTGAAGTATGCCTCCGTCGCCTCAGCGAAATATTCAGCCGCGTTGGTCATCGCGTAAGCGCGCTCGATTCGCTTGTTACCTTTTGAATCCTGCCGTTCGACTTTTTCGTAGCTTCCGTTAACTTTCGCTTTTTCGTAAGCCGTTTGGACTTGGGGATTGTCGTGGCTGCCGGGCAGAAAGCGGTCGTGATAACCATGGGCGAGTTCGTGCAAGGCAAAGTTCGGCATCCGCTTCGTATCCTCTTCAAAAACGCGGATGTTCGTGAACTCCACGCCCTTTGCCATCACGGGATCGCGGCCATTATCAGATAGCCATTTCGCACCGGGATGGTACTCGGCGGAGGGGCCACGATCTGGATACTCTGGCGAGAAATACAACGGAACTTTCTGGAGTTCTACGACTGCGGATTTTGGGACCACCCGGATGATTTCTTGGAGTTGGGTTTGCAACAACTTGAGTGCTTTCGCCGTCGCATTCGGCTCACTCGCTAACAAATCTTTGCTGATATGCACGCTCCAGCCCTCGACCTGACGAATCTCGCGATTGCTGTCGCCGTTCGCCGCTTTATCGCGTGCTCGCGCCTTTTCCCGAATCGCTTGCTTGGCCTCGCCTAGTCGTGCTGGCCATTCAAATTTCGGTGCCTTGGCTGGATCATAACCCGCCATGTGACCGGACAAACGAGTGGCGGGCTTGGTGTATTTGAGTTCCGTATCGCCGAAAACTTCGCGACACATCGCTGCGAGTCCGGGATCGTATTCGATCAACTGCGAGCGCAGATGGACGTGGTTGTGATCGTGGTCATTGACGCGATTGTCATCGAACCATGACTGCACACCCTCTGCGAAGTATTCGAATCGGTTAGTCGCAGCATACTTGCCTTTCCACAGTCCCGCTTTCATCGCGGCGGTGTAGGTTTCTTCTAATCGTTTATCGAAAGTCGGGTCCACATTGAGCATCCCGCGCAGATGAATGTTATGCGCGAACTCGTGAATGAGGATACTCTCCTCCTCGTAGGGGTCGCCAGGGTAGCCGAGCACGTTTTCCTCGCCCACGCTGCAACATGGATCGGTTTCACTGCCACCGAGGCCGCGTGCCCGCGCATCCCAAAAGTCCTTCGCTGAGAGGCCGGGAATTTCTGACGTTTCCCCAATGGCCATGCGTGCGAACTCGGGTAAATCCGTGGTGTACTCGTCGTGCGCCATGATGCAGAGACGGGCACCGCTTTTGATCATCGCCGTGCGGACATCGGGGCGTTTTGCCAACATCATATCTGCCAGAAATGCAGCTTCTTTGAGCGCGTAAGGATTCACTTTGCTCGATGCGACGATGGGGAAACCCTGTGCATCCACTCGCTGCGTGTAAAATGCCGGGAAGCCGTCTTTGCCTTTCGGATCAAAGCGAACCGCCTGCACTAGAACTTCGCTGGTCACGGTTGCTGACGTTTGATCATCTCGCCCCACGATCTCGAAGCGATGACCCAGCGAGGTCGTGATGACTTGATTCAATCCCGGCTTGATCGAGCCATTCTCGACGCGCTTCGTATCGGACTCTAACCAATAAACATTGACCATCTGCTCACTGCCGTTGATGATCTGAAGTTGCGGCCTTCGAGCAGAGACGGCTTCATCGGCATCAATGACCGGAATGAAAGCGAAATTTCCTGCTAGGATCGCGAGCGGCAGGGCAGGGCGCAGAAATGTAATACGTAGTTTCTTCATGACGTGATGGTGGTTGGCGATGCCTCCCTACGCGGCGGATTCGTTCCGAGTTTCTCGAAGTTTATCGTTCGAGGAAATTTCGTATCAGCCGCAATCCAGCGTCTTGGCTTTTCTCCGGGTGAAACTGGCAGGCAAAGAGGTTTCCTCGCTCGACAGCACCCGCGAAGCTCTGCGTGCCGTAGGTAGTTTTTGCGACGATGGTTTCCGAGTCAGCAGGCTCGGGAAAATAGGAATGGATGTAGTAAAAATAAGGATCGTCACCCAGCCCGTGCCAGACCCGAGTCTCGCCGCGAGTGGCGGTGGCGGCGTTCCAACCCATGTGGGGAATTTTCAGTCCCGGCTCGTCGCGAAAACGGCGAACAATCCCGGGAAGGATGCTGAGTCCGGGAACATCTGGAGCTTCCTCACTGCCATCGAAGAGAATCTGATAGCCAACGCAAATTCCGAAATAAGGCCGATCCTCCGCGATCCAGTTTTTCAGCAGCGGCGTGAGTCCGCGCTCGTCGAGACGCCGCATGGTGTCGCCGAATTCTCCCTGCCCGGGCAAGAGCAAGTGCGTCGCGTCGCCCACGTCGTCCGGGCTGGCGATGATGATGGGATCTTCACCGAGAGAACGCAGGGCATTCGCGACGCTGCGTAGATTTCCACCGCCGTAGTCGATGATGCCCGTTTTCACAGCGCGTCCTTGGTGCTGGGGATGCCTTTGACGCGTGGGTCTTTCTCACAAGCATCGCGCAGGGCGCGGGCGAGGCCTTTGAAAATCGCCTCAGCGATGTGGTGACCATCGCGCCCGTAGAGCAGCTCGACGTGGATGTTAGCACGCAAGTTCGAGGACACAGCGCGGCAGAATTCCTCGACCAATGTGAACGGCATGTTAGGCGCAGATGGCGTTCCGGCTGGAGCGCGAAACTCAAGTTGCGGGCGGTTGCTCAGATCCACCACGACGCGGGCCAGCGTTTCATCCATCGGCAAATAGCAACAACCGTAGCGGCGGATGCCTTCTTTCGTGCCAAGAGCCTCGCGCAGACAATCGCCGATGACGATGCCGGTGTCCTCGATGGTGTGATGAAAATCCACGTCTGTATCCCCGACAGTTTTCACCGTTAAGTCGAAGAGGCCGTGCTTCGAAAACAGAGTGAGCATGTGATCGAAAAACGGGATGCCGGTCTCGATGACGGATACTCCTGAGCCGTCGATGTTGAGCGATATTTCGATGGAAGTTTCCGCAGTCTTGCGGCTACGGCTGGCGGTGCGGGCGGTGGACATGTGGAAAAAGGAGCTGAGTGAGGGACTCAGTGAGGTGGGCTGTCGTGAGTTCACTCCAGTCACTATTTTTTGCCCTTGCTGGCTTCTTCGAGCATCGCGAGGTATTTCGGAGAAACTCCGGCGGTTCTAGCAGCGGTCACGGCAGTCGCGATGGCCGCAGGGGCACCGCCATGACGGATGACCGCCCACGCATCGCGCCAGGCTTTACCCGCATCTTGCCCGAGTGCTGTTTTCACGGCGGCAATGCGCGTAAGCTCGGCTTTTCCGAAGCTCACCGTTTCCTCAAGACTCCCTTTGTTGTAGGGGCTGGGCGTCACCCAGTTTTTGAGGCCAGTTTTTTCAGCCTTCAGGCGAGCCTCGATGGCGGCGTCTTCCTCTTTGATGGCGTTTTCAGAAATTTTTCGATCATCCGGCGACATCTGGGCGAGGCCCGCGATGCGTTTTTTGGAGCGTGCGTCGAGTGTGAGTAACAGTTGCTCAGACTCGGCCATGTGAGCCTTGATGACCTGCACCATGAGTGGGGCCAAAGCGGCAAACGAAGTGGTGTTCTGGAAATCTGCGCTAAAGACGGTGAACTCACGCAGTGCTGTGAGCGGTTGACCTTGATTGACCAGTGCGCGGATCTTGGCCTCCTTCACGCGGGCGTCGAGGTCGTAAGCGTTGTGCGGATAGTCGTTAGGTGAGACGATCACGCCCTTCACTTTCACGCCGCCGGAAGCGATGATCGTGGACTCCGCCTTGAGCGTGGCGAGCATGGCTTTGGCTTCCGTCGCTTTGTCGCTGGTCGGGTGATCTTTGAGAAATTTTTCCACTGCGATGATGCGCGCACCGTATTCCTCATCCGTCAGAAGATCGGGAGTGGGGATGAGTTTCGCGATGGCTTCCCACGCTTTCGCATCCGGTTGGAGGCGGGTGATTTTCACAACATCGGCTTTGGGGATCGTGCGCTCGTCCTTGATGCTCTTGGTGATTTGGACTTCGAGCTTATACGAGTCAACCGTCTCGCTGATGATCGCGGCTTCGAGCGTGGTGCCGTCTTTCAACGTAAAAGTGTCGGCCATCGCAGGTAGCGAAATGGCAAGCGAAGCGAGTGCTAACAGCGGTGCGTTTTTGATCATGCGATGTCTCTGGGTGGGTTTGAAATTCAAGGAAACGTTTATCATTTTGCGGGCGAGGGCAAGGCCGCTTCTTGCAGCTCTGGGACGGAGGAAACTACACGCGATTCATCATTCCGAAATACGATTTTCAGCGAGTCCGCTGGCACTTGCTCATCCGGTTTCGCACTGCGGCGCTGACACATCCGCAGGGGTAGGCGCTCGACAGCTAGTTTCAGCTCGGGCGAAATGTTAGATCCCGTGATGACGGTGAACTTATACTCACGAGCGATCGTGGCTAACAGTAAATCGGTGTGCAGAATCGGCCTCTCCACCGCATAGACAGGAAGTGGAATCGCGAGGTCGCTGAAAGTTTGCACCAAGGGACGCCCGCGCTCTGCCAAGCGACACTCCGCAGAGGCGATCAATCCCGCCGTGGAATCGTCGAACAACATCACAAGATCCGTTATCGGTAAGTCGATCACCTTCGCCCGATCAGGACATTCTCTCAGAAAATCCCCGGCAGTAAAAAGCTCGGCAGCCGTGGTGGATAGATCATCCGCCCAGATCAGCCACTTGTCGTCCGAGGTGATGCTTGAGACATCCAGCACCGCCTGCAAAGCAAGGCCGTAGGTGAATGCCCGGCCCTCGCCTAGCGAACTTGGGGCAGGTTTTGAAAACTGTCGCAAGGTCGGCTCCTTGCCGAATGCCGAACGCGCCTTTTCTAATAACGCTACTGCCTTACGCCGGTATTTCTCGTCACCCGTCACTCCGAATGCGGCGGCGTAGGCGGAAACCATGCGGAAAGTCGCCCCAGCATGAGACTCTTCATCCCGCACCTGCGGCCCCAGCCGGGCATCACGGGCCTTGAGAAGAATCTTCCGTGCATCTTCAAAACGTGGCGCAAACTCTTGCGGGGATTGCGACCGCGAGGCCGCAACCTCCGCCATCGACTGGCTAAACCCGAGGCTGTTACTGCGGAAATACTCACGCTGCGGATCGACTTCCGAGGGTAAATTTCCCAGCCCTTTCATCCCCGCCGCCTTGATCCACCAGCCTGCATCTTCCGGCGGTAGTTCCTTCTCGATTTCCTCCACGCTCCACAGCCACGACGCCGTGGCAGTCTCCGCCGTCATCCCCACAGAAAAGAGTCCCTCCGCCGTTAGGTAAGATTTCTCCGCAAACGAAATCGAACCCAGTGCCTTTTCCAAAGCCTGCGCATCACCCGTCACGCGATGAGCCTGCAACAACGCGAACGCCGCCCGCGCCTGTGCCGCGCAATCCCGCGAAAACGATGGCAAAGCCCACGATGTCCCGCGACGCGACGAAAAGACTCCGCCATCCAGCGGATCGAACATCGCACTCGGAATGAGATCCACTAACAACTCCCGCAGCATCTCCGCGCAGCGCGTCCTCACGTCCGCCGGAAACCCAGGCTGTATCGCCGCCGCCGCCAGTAAGTCCAAGGTCCCGGAAGGAAACAATCCCCCTGCCTCATCGAAGCTCCGCGACGCAGGATCATACAACGAAACCAACTGCCTAACACAACGCACCACATCCTCCGCCGGTGTCTTACTCATCACCTTAGAGTTTCGCCTAGCAGCGATTCTCGCACTGCGGTTCGCGTTATCCATCATGCTGTTCTTCATCACATAGCCCGCATCCTCCGACCACATTCGGGAAACCATCGAGTGAGATTGATTGAACAACTCCACCACATTCACGGCGGACGACTGGTTCACCGGAATCCACGCCACAGGATCACCATCCGCCGTCATCCAGATGAAGAGGGGTAAATTCAAACTGCGTTTGATCTCTGCACACAGATCCGCAGTGAGGATTCCCACCTCACGCACCGCATCACCGTCCACCAGCACCGGGACGTAGTTCGCATTCACCGCCGCAACCAACGCATGATCCGTCGCCAGCGCGGTCAGCACCGATTGAAATCCCGGCTGCTGAGGTAAAACAATCACCGCGAAAACTAGCCGATTCGCCGCCTTAGCCCGCGCCATCGTCTCGGGCGTCCACGGCTGC
The DNA here is from genome assembly GCA_031414935.1 of Luteolibacter sp. Lineage (GTDB taxonomy): Bacteria > Verrucomicrobiota > Verrucomicrobiia > Verrucomicrobiales > Akkermansiaceae > Luteolibacter. The sequence continues at coordinate 59,253 of JANOQR010000097.1, read as the reverse complement.
CAATGAATCGGCGAGTCCGCCTCGCTGCGATAAACTGCACCGGGGTATTGACCCAGCCCGTTAGTCCCAAGCTCCGATGCCACCACGATTTTTACCGCCACCGTGGGCGCTTCCGCCGTTTCCTTCATCTTCTTACACCCACTCGTCCCCATCATCATTCCACCCAGCAACAGAGCCAGAGCACAACTACCGAAGGAAAATCGTAATTTCATGAAATGAGGTGGGGGAAATAGTGCCGGGCGGACTCTCGACACCCGCATCCTGAAGAAAAGACTTCCGATGTGGCAAGCTGAAGCTACCGTCGCCGAACAATTCCCTTCCGCAGAGTGATCAGCATCGCCGTATCCAGTCAGAAAGGAGGAGTGGGTAAAACCACCGTCTCCATCAACCTCGCTCACTCATTCGCACGCGCCGGAGTGAAAACCCTCCTCGTCGATGCAGACCCCCAAGGCTCCGTCGGCCTCTCCCTCACGCGCCAGTCCCGCCTTCTCGCCGGATTTTACGACTACCTCGCCGATCCCGGCATCCCGCTGGACCGCCTCATCGTCCCGACCCGCCTAGAAACCTTCTCCCTCGTCGCCAGTGGCCAAGCCAGCGACTACGAAGCAGGTGGCGGCGGCATGGGGACTCATCTCGCTCGCGTCCGCGCCTTCCTTCGCAGCGTCGCCGCACGCGGCTTCGACCTCTGCCTCATCGACACCGCCGCCGGACTTTTCGGCGTCACTGGTGACGTGATCGCCTCCAGCGACGCCATCATGCTGCCCCAGCAAGCCGAGCCACTCGGCATCCGCTCCGTGCCGAAACTGCTCGAATGCCTCAACCGCCTCCGTGTCATGAATCCCCGGCTCAACGTCCTCGGCGTCTGCCTCACCATGGTCCAAAACGACCTTGCAGAAAGCACCGAAGCCGCCGCCGCCCTCCGCCAACTCCTGCCCCAGGAAATGGTTTTCCAAACCCAGATCCCCCGCGACGGATTATTCGTCCGCGCCAGTGCCCGTGGTCTCCCCATCGGCGTCATGGAAGACGGAGCCGGCGCCCAAATCGTCTTCGATGCCCTGCGTGCGGAAATCGAAGCGAAACTCGAACCCTACATCGGCCACCACGCCGACCGTTAGAAAATGGACCCTATCTACCCGTGGCTTGATCCCATCGAAGTCCGCCGCCTCGCCGACCGACTACTCAAGCCTAACCCAGAGCCATCCGCCAGCGTCGCCGACGCCGGATTCGACGCCGCCTTCGTCGGCTACGCCAGCGAGGCACCCGCACCCATCGCCCCACCGCCTTTACCCGTCTCTGCTCCGACACCCGTCCCAGCACCGCCGCCTGCGGAAATTTCCACCACCGCCCGTGGTCCATTCCTCGAACGCATCCAGCATTTCCGCGACTGGATGCGCCACCACTTCTCCGCCACCGGCATCTTCATCCTCGACCGCGAAGGAGCCGTCATCTTCGACGAAAGCAGCCACGGACGCCTCCATTTCCTCGCCCGCAGCCTCGCCCTCGCCTCCCGCCGCCCCGGCTCGAACGCTGGCAACGTCCACGTAAAAATCGGTGCCGGAGCCACCCTCGAAGTCATCCCCGTAGAAACCGCCTATGGCTGCCTCGTCCTCGGTGCCGTCGTCCCCGAAGCACTCGCCCCACCCTCCATCACCGCCGTCATGGAAGCCCTCTCCCAAGTCACTTCGCCGCCAGCGGATACCTGAATATATACTGACGTGCATGAAGATTTGTGAAAAAAGCGTTAGTCCACACCAGTGCCTCGGCGGCAAGTCTTCGCACCTAGTCTAATCCCTCTAGCGTGTCTTCATCATCGCGCCCGGAACGGCTGGTGGGAAATAAACCGCGCGGACTCGCTGATTCTCGTGGGGAACAGGACTCAAATATCCCCCACAGAGAAAACGGGATAACGCGCCTCATTTCAATGACCGAGTCTCCTCCTCTTGGCCGCCGCGACCGCATTGCGGAAAATTTCTCTGAAAACTTAGATTCTTGACCACGGATTTCTCGGATGGTCACGGATAAGAACGTCAAGAGAGAGGCTTTTAGACATAATACCTCGTTAGAGCTTATTTGACGAGCTTCCCATGACGATTCTTCATCCGTGTAGATTCGTGCAATCCGTGGTTAAAAAATCGTTTGGTTTTAGGGGTGGGAGGAAATTTTCCAACCGCAGATGAACAAGATCAACGCAGATGAAGAACGCGGATAACGGATCGCAGGATGGCGGACCTGATGATGAAATCGTCGCTGTTGAGCGTGAGATCGGGGCCGTTGGAACGGAATTCTAAGGAGGCGCCGGAGTGGCCGGGTGAGGAGAAGGCGATGAGCTGAGGCGTCATCACGGGGATTGAGGAGGCGTGAGTGCGGGAGGAACGGCGAGCAGCTTGTCCGCCGTATGCCAGTCCTTATTTTTGTAGTAAAATTTCCCGTGGATGAGAACGGTGGTCGCCTCCTTGGGGATTCTGGCTGGGGCACTGTAGCGGGTCTGGATGCCGGGTTCGACAAAGGAGTCTCCCCACCCGCCCGGAAGCCATGAGCCTTTGGCCGCGCTGTGAGGTAGGCATACCAAAAATCCCTGGTCAGGCTCCACTGGATCGGCGGCGGTGAGATAGCGGATGGAGAAAGTGAATTTCGTGATGTTGTGGCGGACGATTCCTTTGTTGTGGATGTGGGCGACGGCTTCCACGATCCAGAAATCCCCCTGAAGCCGGACGAAGTTCACCTCCACATTGAACTCGATCTTGGGATGAGCCTCGCGGTTGAGGACGAAGCGCACGAATACCCAGCCACTGCCGAGAGTCACCGCAATGGCGGTCGCGCAACTGGAGATCCCGGCAGTGAGGTCTTTGAAGTCATCGAAGAACATAGGAGCGATGTGAATGGCTTAATGTGTCGGTATTTTCAGATCTCTGCATGAGGGATCATCGCTTCCGTCGGCAGATGAGACCAACACTAGATAGGAGTGTCAGGACAAGCGTGCTCGGCTCAGGGACTCCAGCAACGCGAAAACCTAACCACCATCCATAATCATTCAAATAGGTGGTTCTTCTGGTCGATGCTCCGATCACGCTTGGGTCTGCAATTGATTCGGCATCTTTAATCACTCGTTCCTGATAAAATCCAAAAATCGGGTGGAATCTATTCAGGACTACATCAGTATATTCAGATATATTGCCTGTCTGGTCATAGGTGCCAAAGTAGCTGCGTGCCGTAGCACTCCCTACGTTCGTTAAGTTTCCATCGACACCATTCCAGTCTGCGCCTGAATTGTAGTTCGCGACATTCAGACCTGAATTGGAAATTTGTCCCGTTCCATTGGCCGTGGCTACTGTGGGTAATGTATCGCTCTTCGTGCCGTATGCCCAATAATTGTCTCCTCCTCCGGCTCCCACTGTAGGATCATAATAGGCAGCCTTATACCACTCGTTTTCACTCGGTAACCAAACCGTGACGTTGGGACCGCTATTTCTTGAGGAAAAACCGGTATTTCCTATAAGCGTGTAGGCCCCAGATTCGGTAGTGGCGTTGCCTTGGCCGTTGTTTAACCAATTGGTGAAACGCGCCGCGTCATGCCACCTCACATAATTGACTGGCTTATCTCCCATGTTGGTGCGGATGGCGTACTTCTCGCCGTTCGTAGCAGTGGCATTGAATGAAATCCCTCCGCGGGCGTCGCTCCCCATTGAGGGATCGTATATCTCATTGGGATTGGTTCCGGTAGGGTCCACTGTGTTTAAGAACTCGGTATATTGACCGTTCGTTACCTCATGTTTTCCGATTTTGTAATTATAGGCCACTGCCCCATAGATGCCGCCCGTGAAGGGATCGGCGGGGTTTCCGGCATGTCCGACGGTGGCGTAGTCGATGGACACGACGGCATGGCTGATGGCTGTAGCACTGAAAAAATAGAGCAGTGTGTGTTTCATAAATCTGTTATTAGATTTGGATTAATCATCCGAGGTAAATTAAGAACTCCGAGACCGCATTTCGATCTAGATGGCGCCCGATTCCGTCGTGGAATTTTCCTTTGTAGATATGACCGTTGTAATGCTTGACGGGGCCGTGATGATAGATGGTGTGCCGGAGTAGCCGGGCGCAGTATTCGATGGCAAAGAAATGATCTTCCTTCGTGAGCTTCTCAAATCGCTGCGATCGCTCTGGGCCGGGCGTGCGAATACCAAGCTTGGAGAGGACAACCTCGAGATAGGGATCGTCCCTAAAGAAGCCTAATGAATTTGAGGAACACTGGAAGATGCCTATTTCCATGGAGTCGTGAGCGGTATTGTTCGCGCTGATGTCTCTGCCCTCGTTCCAGTCCCAGGAGCTTTCAAAGCCCGCGAGAACACGAAGAACCTCACAAATCACCGCTTTGCGATGATTTAAGTCCTGCCATGGTCCGAGTTCCGCCGCGACCCGGGAGTAAATGTCGTAACCCTCATTTCGCTCGAATATCTGGTCATCAGCCTGCCGTGCCCAACGGATCAGGGTATCGAGAAACTCGCGGGGCGGGCGGTCTCGGTTATGCACTTTTTCAGCGATGGCTCCATATTCCCGTGCGATACCCACTCCTGCCGCAAGCCAGAGACTCACAGAGTCGGCACCCTCACTTTCGGTGGATTGCTGGTGGCAAGCGAAACTGTCGGCCCGAGCGTGCGAGAGGAACGCTCTCCAAACTTGGGAATTCTCTAAACCTCCACCACCTGTTAGTAAAAGTAAGTGAAGGATAGCGTCCAGACTCTGCTTGGTGTGGCCTCCATTCTTTCCGTCGATACCATCACGATACCTCCCGCCGCCGCCGAGATCTCGACCATAGGTATGGCGCAGGATGGCCTGAATAAAAAAGGTCTGGGCATCAGAGCCATTTCGATAATGGTTCCGTGTGGAGTTGTTGAAATCCACATGGAAATGATCGCTATGCTTCGGGTAAAAATGGCTGAGCACCTGCGGGAAGTAGGAGAATAAGTGAGCGTTGATACCATTAAGCAGATGAACCCATTCCTGATAGTCCAAGACGCGTATGACTGATCCATCCTGCATGACGAAACCGCTGAGATCGAATGCGTTTCCTGTCCCATGCTGACCTTTCCCATCTCCGAGGGATCCCATCGACAGAATCGCCTTGGGTTTAGGGAGAGGCCAGATTTCAAAAAGCTCAGTGAAACAGTCTTCAAGCGTAGCTGCTAGTTTCTCCGAGCAAGGAAACTCCCTTTCTTTTTCGCTGATCGTTTCATTTCCGGAGTCGATATTGTGATACCAAACCGGAATCCCCGCGAGTGTTTTAAAGTTAGTCATGATTAGATCGTGTAGCTGCCGTTGTGATGAGCGACTCCGATGGAGCCGTTCTTAAGCCAGTCGATGAGTTTACCACCGCGCTTTTTGTTGATGTAGAGATCATCTACGACGAGGCAGCCGTGAGAACGACCAGCGATGCGAGTGTCGCTATTATCGTCGCTGTCATGCACATCATCTCTGCTGTGCATAACGATCTCGCGTTGCATCATTCTGGAATTGGTCGGTGAGAGTCCTTTGAGGAGTATGCCCCGGCCAACCCGGTCTCCTGTAAATTCCTCCCGCGTAAGCATCACACCCAAGGAACTGCAGTGTGATCCTTCACGATTGGAAACCTCGCGGGTCTCGCCATTGTGCGGGGACTCATTTTTCCCACCACGTCCGTGGCCGCATTTAAAACTGTACAGAGAGGCGTCTTTGATGCTGTAAACGAAAAGTCGTGGATTCTTCGAGTTGATTGCGAAGTTGATCTCAAAAATCCAGTTGCAACTCGATTTGAGTATAGTTCTCCACTCGTAGGCGATGGCGATTTGGCGGGGAACCGTTCCTGAGGGACCATTGTGTATGGTGGGCACTTTCATAATGTTGTGATTTAGATGAGTGGCGGTTTGGTATGTGTCATGTGATCTAGATTGAAGGAGATAGTAATATCACGGACCAGTACCATTGGCGTAGTAACCGTCGCCGCGTTCCGAGTCGTAATTAGAAACGGGCGGCGTGGCAGTCGAGTTTCGACTTGCTGCCACAGCGACTGCCGTTCCGAGCAGGTAAGTAAGTTCATCTGCATCAGATTGAGTGCAACTTATTTGAAATAATGCCATCAGTCCCATTGAAGATACGAATGTAAGATTTTTGAGTTTTGTAAATTTTTTTGAGTTAAACATTTTCACTGGGTTCTATTGGTGTAGTTTTTATTAAATTTTAAATCAATGATGCGAAGATTGTTATGATCTTCATGCACTGTTTACATCAGTAATTTGAGTATTCCCTAACTATGACCCGGCGGCGGAGGAGGGCTAGCGATGCGAAGGCGGAGAGCTGGAACGCCGATGGCTCGGGGACGGGCTGAATGATGGAGAAGGAGCTGTTGTGGTTGATGACGGCCCAGACGGAGTTGGTGGCGCGGTTGATGCCGTAGGTGCCGAGGCCGTAGCTGGAGTTCCATGCGCCTTCGACAAAGGTGGCGGTGCCGCCGGTGTTGCCGTCCACGGCGTTGACCCAGACGCCAGAATCGTTCAACCAGCCGAGGGCGGCGTTTTCGCTGCCGAAGAGGGCGATGAGTTCGGCTTCCTCGTAGGTGAGCTGCATGGCGAGGATGTCGTTTTCGGTGCCGAGGAGCGCGATGGTGTGGCCGTAGGTGGTGGAGGTGCCGGGGGCGAAGGAGATACTCACGCTGCGGTTGTGGCCGTAGTTGCCAGTGCCGCCGCTGCCTGCCACACCGCTGAGGAGGCTGACTTGGACGCCTTCGCCAAGGTCGGCGCTGAGAGTGCTGAGGCTGGCGACTTTGTCGTAAGTCATGCCGGCAACGAGCCTAGCACCATGCACGGGGAGATGGTCGTAGTTTTGCCCGGTCACGGACAGCGGAGTGCTGGGATTGAGCAGAAGGGCGCTGGGGTTGTTGCTGCCGAGATTGCCGACGGCGGCGATCTGGCCGAACTCGTTGATGGTGCCGTTGCCTACGACTGCGATGCCGGTGATGCCTTGGGCGGCAGCAGAGGTGGCGGCTAGGGTGATGAGTTCGGAAACGACACCTTCCAGACGGACGAAACCGCTGGTGAAGGTGAGTGGGCCGGAGACTGAACCCACGATCTGACCGCGATTGTTAATACCCCGGGCAATACTTTCAAAATACCCAAGGTTGCCCAGGTTGGAATTGCCTGTGCCATTTCCACTGAAAAGTGTGCTGGTGTAGAGTGTTCCGGGGGCAGAGGCGGTTCCAACGATGGTTCCCATATCGTTGAGATGATGCGCTCCACTGTAGTTTCCACCAAGAGTGCCGACATCGGTGTTTCCAGAACCTGTGCCACTGAAGATGGTGGCGCGCTCTGCTCCGTCGGAGTTACGGGAGGTTCCGACGATCAGGCCGTGGTTGTTGATGTCGTAAGCGGTGCTTGAAGTTCCGCCGTGGGTTCCAAGAAGTGTATTTCCACTGCCGGTGCCGCTGTAGAGGATGGCTTGAGATCCCGTGGAGCCGACGACTTGCCCGCCGTCGTTGGTTCCGTAGGCGAATCCGCCGCCGAGGTTGGTGATGGTGTATTCGTTTCCGCTGGCGGCGGGGAGTGGAGGGAGGAGTGGTGGCCCGCCGGGTGGTGGGCCGACTGGAGGCTGGCCGGGGAAGTCCAGGGGGTTCCACGCATCTTGGCCTTTTGCTAGGGTGCAGAAGTAAAGTCCGAGGAGCGTGGGGAGGAGGAAGAGATCGGGGAGTTTCATGGCTGCATCCGGGGAAACGGGTGCGGCGTTGAAATATGACACCATGGGCGAAATTTATTTTTCGGAGCCGGGTGATGAGCGTCTTTGTAAGTCGCTTAACCGTTCAGGGAGTCTTTTTTGGAGGAGGTTTGAGGAGGCCTTGGAATCTTCCTGAAAATTGGAGAACTGCCACTTTGGAGATATCACGCCAAGCGGGTTTGCTGTGACAAGGCGATCTCAGCAGGCAAGATGCCCGCTGTCCGAGACAGGCTGGAAGCCTATCCTGCGATCCTAAACGACCGTCTCTCATCGACAGGGCTGTATTCCATGCCCGTAAACAGTCGAGACGCGGAGGCAAGATGATTTTTCGTTGCCGGTTGGGTGATCCTGCGGCTTGCCCTCGGGCAAGGACTGCGGTAAGGAAATCTACTGTTATGATTTACGAAACCCCAGAGTTGAGTCAAGTACCAGCGCCACCGGAGTTGATCGCGAAGGCGGAGGCTCTGGTGCGGGAGTATCATGTTCATTGCTTCTGGTTCCGTCATCCAGAAGCCAAAATACAGTTTCTTGGGGATGTGCGCTTGGTTGTCGAGCACCTGCGGGAATACGGAAATTGGCGCGCTTGGCGAGCCGCCCAGGAATTGCAACAATGCCTCTAACGAAATATCAAAGCGAGGTGCTCGCCGTCATCGTCGGCAATCGTTCCGTGGATAGCCACTTTGCCGGTGGGCTTGTGTTAAATGCCGGTGACGAATCCGCGCGGTTTTCCAGCGATTTTGACATGTTTCACGATGCCATCGTGGATCTGGATCTACACAGTCTGCGCGATGTGGCGGCTTTGGAGGCTGCTGGTTACGAGGTTGAAAAATCTCTAGACCATAGTGATTGGTCGAAGCCAGCGTCTTTCCGCAGGGCGCTGGTGTGCAAGAGCGGGGAAAGCGTCGCTATCGACTGGGCGCACGATTCAGCCTTCCGATTTTTTCCCATCGTGCCGGATCTCCAGCTCGGGTGGCGGCTCCATTTATTCGACATGGCGGTGAACAAAGCCCTCGCCCTCTGCGCCCGCTCAGAGACCCGCGACTACATCGATATTTTGGAACTCTCACGGATCTATCCGCTTGAAGCCATCGTCTGGGCCGCGTGTGGTAAGGATGAGGGTTACAGTCCTTTGTTCCTACTCAAGATGATGAGACGTTTCGCGAAGCTCGATCCGCTGAAAATGCACGAAATCCGAGCCCGGGAACTTAATCCCATCGAGATGAAAAAGGAGTGGATCACCATTTCCGATAAGGCCGAGGCAGAAATCATCCACCTTGCAGATACTCAGCTCGACATGCCCATCGGCGTGGCGTTTGTGAATGAAATGGGCGAGCCAGGCTGGATCGGGGCGGACCCGAAATTGAAAATTCACTATGGCAGTATGCGCGGGTGTTGGCCCACCATCAGCGAGGTGGAGTAGAGATTATTTCTTTTCCTTCAGCGCGGGTTCGGCAGGCGGCTGGGTGGAGAACATGGTGGAAAAGGTTTTCCAGCCACGAGTGAAGCCGTTTCTGAGGGCATCCACATCTTGTTGGAATTGGAGCTGATTGCCTTCTGCCAGATCGTCTTGCGTCTTGTCTCCGGGGGCGGGGGAAAAGTCGATGCGGTGGACGCGGCGGGCGATGTCCGCAGGGACGGTGGTGCCCTCCCAGGCATCCACCCGTTCGTTTTCGGCACCGGGGATGAAACGTCCATTGACGCCGTAGCCATGGGTGCGGAGGCGGTGGATGGCATTGCCCTTTTCATCACGAAAGGTGAGCCAACTGCGGGCGGCGAATCCGGCGAAGGGGTCTTGCGTGCTGGTATGAATGAGACCGGAGATGAGACCGCTTTCCTGCAAGGTGAGGTCGATCTCCATGGACTGCCCGGGGCTTTCGTAGCCGGTGATTTTTCCACTGTGGAAACGCTTGGGAAAGATGGGTGGGCGGGCGAGCCAGAGGACGCTGGCGGCGGCAAGGATGAGCGCGAACAGAGCCAGAAAAAGATAGGTGCGTGGCGGGCGGCGGGCGGCTTGGGTGAAGGCTTGGGAAAATGATAGGAGGTCGGGAAAACGTCTCGATGGAGCAGTGGCGAGAGCACGGCGCAGCACCGCGTCGATGCCTTCCGGGCATTTGCAAAGGTGGTGCAGCTTGGGAAATGCGCCGAGCGGCATGGTGCCGGTGAGGAGCTGCCAGAGGGTGAAGGCGAGGGAGTATTGATCGCCTGACGGCTCTGGCTGGTAGGCGGGCAACAACATTTCCGGCGGGAAATAACCGGGGGTGAGTGCTTGCTCGCAGGTCCGGGTGACGCGCAGGTCTGGATCGCCATCCAAATGATGGACGATGCCGAGATCTGCGACGACGAGACGGCCCGTGGCGTTGTCTAGCAGTAAATTCGCCGGTTTGATGTCGCGATGGACCAGTCCCGCCTCGTGCAATGCCGTGAGTCCTGCGACGGCTTGGGGAATCATTCCGAGGATTTCCCGAAACTCGATCTGGCCATCCGCCGCAAGTTTCTGTGCGAGGCAGCCGCCTTCGATCCACTCCATGGCGAGCCACCCTGCTAGACCATCCGGCGAGCGTCCGTGATCGACGAGGCCGACCAGATGGGGATGTTGGATTTTCGCCAAGGCGGCGCACTCATCCTGCCAACGCTGCCTGAGCCGGACCGGATCACTACGGAAGGGGACGAGCTTGAGAGCAACGAAACCATGGCCATCCCTGCGGCTGGCCTTCCAAACCAGACCCGAGCCGCCCCGTCCGACGTAGGCGACGGCGACGTAGGGAAACTCCGGATCCTGCCACCAGTCAGGAATCTCAGGCGGCGCGGCGTGAATCCCCACACCCAAGGCCGCGTCCAGCAGGCGGACGAGAGCGTCCTGAGACAACTCGTGCGGGTTAGGATCGCTCATCTCACGCATGGAAACGGAAAATTTCGGGAATTATGACAATCACGCTTCCAACCTTGCCGCCGTGAGTCCGCCTTGGCGGGAAAGGATGCCGATCAGGTAGCGGAGTTCCGCGTCGATTTCCCCCGCATCATTCCCGATGACGGTGGCAGCGACCTCCTCGCGCAGCCGCACTGCCAATCGTTCCCGGAACCGCATGAAAGCCACGGCAAAGTAGTTTTCTGAAATTTCCAACTCCCCGCAAACCCTCGCCCGGTCCGAGTCCTCCGGGCTATCTAACGCCAAGAGCAGTTCTTCAAACAAGTCACTCTTCCCCCGCGCTTGATACTCGATCCGCAGCCCGTCCAGCACCCTGCGAGACAGGCTGAAGGCCCACTCACGGTCGTAAATTTCATCGGATGGCGCAGTGAGACTTTCTGCCTCCTCGTGTATCTCCATTGCAGCGGGGCTGCGGACCCGCCACTCGTCGATCCAATGGCGGCGAAGGCATGTGAGCAACCATGAGCGGAGCTGCCCGCGAGATGGGTTCAGAGAATCCAGCGTATGATGCTTCACATGCAGCTTCGCGAAAAACGACTGCACGAGCTCCTCCGCATCGTGGGGATTTCCCATCCGGGCCAGCAGCCACAGATAAAGCGGGCGCTGATAGGAGCGGCAGAATTCATCCCACGCGATGAACCTGAGTTGCCGCTCGCCGTTTCCTAACTGGCTTACGATGGTCCAGCGTGTAGTCGGGAAGAGACCCCGCTGGCTGCTCGCAGCGGGTGATGAAGGCTCAGGGGAATGCATTCGGGGATACGCTAACTAAATCCAACAAGGTCCAGCAATTCAGAAAATAGGAGATCTCTCGCTTGTCAGCCAGTCTTGTCTCTGTCAGAGAGTGGCCCGATGAAAATTTCCCCCTTGATCGGAGTGTCTGGACTCGTTTTGCAGTCTGCCTTGCTTGCGGCCCCAGTGCCGTTGGTGGTGAGTCCCGGTGGCGTTTTTGTGGTGAATTACCAACTCAGCACCGGACAGTCCACCGGGCCGAAGAACATTCAAATCACGGGAGATTTCTCGGGCGATGTGCAGTTCACCAACGGCGTCATTTCAAAGTTCACCTTCCTCGGAGGGAACGTTGCCTACTCAGACACTACGGCAGAAGTAAGTGTATCCACATTTCCCATAGTGGCTAAAGTTCGGATCGAGGCTCGAAACATCGTTTCCGCGCTCACGAGTAACAGCAGTGCCGGAGCGATCAACGCCACCAGCGGAGAGCTTACTAACAGCGGACATTTTCTCCTGCAAAACCGTGGCACCATCGATACCCGCTACATCGTCGCGGGCATCACGGTGGACCAAGAAGTTCGCGATTTGGCCACACGGCCAGATAACAATCCACTGGTCGGCGTAACCACGGTGACGAGCACCTTGCTCCAAGATCTCCTCTACAAAGCCCGCTACCGCATCGACTTCAGCCACACTCGTAACGAAAGCCGGACCCAGCCTGCGGAGGTCGTCAACGGGACTCTCAATATCACCGAGGTCGGGCAGTTCAGTGCCACCGGAGAAGTCACGGTCCCCGGCCAAGCCTTTGCGACTTGGGCTACCACCGAGCGTGGCCAAACACCTTTTTCTTTAGCAGACATCCACACCGCCACCGGGCAGCCGCTCGTGATGCTCTATGCTTTCAATGCTACCAGCGGACCATGGACTCCGCCGATCAGCTTCAACGCCACGACTAACAGCATTCGTCTGGATCTGCCGCCTACTGGACTCAATGCACCTGTTAAGCTCGAATACTCCCCCACCCTTGCACAGGGACAGTGGCAGACTTTGATGAGAAATAGCACGACGCCCTCGGTATTTACTCCCGGTGAATCCGGCCCCATCACGATGAGCATACCCGCAGGTGTGAAGGGCTTTGTCCGCCTCTCTCTCGCGAACTAGCAAGCGCATGTCACACACGCCACTCCGCAAATGACGGCAACTCAGGCGACAAGCCACTCGCGGAATCATGGAGGCTTTGCGTTGGTCGTCTGTTTGTTGCTTCTCATGCTGATCATAGGGATCTGCATCGCGCTACTTGCCATTTCTAGCGTAGAAGTTAGAAAATCAGACACGGCCACACACCAAGAACGCGCCAAGGCCAACGCCCGTCTCGCTCTCACGATGGCGATAGGCCAACTCCAACTCACCATGGGGCCAGACACCCGAGTGTCCGCCAGCTCGTCACTGGTCCTTGCTGACGGACCGAAACACTGGACTGGCGTGTGGAATACCCAGGCATCCGACGGAAAACCATGGGTCATCCGCGATCCTGAAACCGGCGGACTCACCGATCGCCGAGATTCCCAAAACTACGACCGCTCCGCAGAAGTCATGCAATGGCTCGTCAGCGGCGATGCTCGGTCTGAGGAAAATTGGGTCACCCTCGTTGGCCCCGGGTCCGTGAGCGCACCTGATGTGGACGGGGTCAGAGTCCCATCCATCGCGATTCAGAGCGGCAATGAAATTTCCCGACTCGCCTGGTGGACCGGCGATCTCGGCCAACGGGCTAACCTCGCCGCTGGCGGACGCGCAGAGCAAACACCTGCCTCAGAACTGATGGACGCGCCGCTACCGATCCCGCCCAAATCCCAGCCCGCTATGGCCTCGGACGCCACCATCGCCCTGCACAGCGGAGACCCGCGATGGGCCAAGTCTCACTTTCATGATTTCACCGCAAACTCTGTCGGGCTTTTGGTGGATGCCAGAAACGGCGGGTTCAAAAAAGACCTCGGAGTCTATCTTCGCGGCTCCGCAGACATCGCCGACACCGACCGCCTCGCTGGTCCAGCTAACGAGCAAGCAGCCGCCGAGGATGGCCTGCTTTGGGGGAAAAATCCTCTCCGCGACTCCTCCCCGCGATTCGGGCTGTTGCGGCATTTTGCCAGTCTCGCGGATACAGGAAATGAAGCCATCACCCCGGAAACCACCACTGCTCCCGCCACCGCCAACCAGATTTTATCCAACCTCAAACCCGCAGTTTTAGACGGCTCTAAAAAATCCTCTCTCCAGCCCATTTTGGTCGAAGCCGCCGAGTTTCACTCCTTCTCATGGTTTAAAAAATCCGGCAGCGCGACTCATCGCCACCACCTCCGCAAGCACCTCTACCCACGAATCACCCTGTGGAATCCCTACGCCACCCCGCTCACCACCCGTCCGATGATGATTCTGCTCCAGGTAAATGGCCGCTACGATTTCTGGATCGACGGCTTTTTCCCCGGCCCAAAAGGTAAGCCGAATTCCCCCGTCCGCAGCCCGTGGATCGCTTTCGATGGCGGGCGCTCGCGCGATTTCTACTCCGCAGACGGCTCGCCCTTCAACAGTCCCGGCTTCCAAGACCCGCACATGGGTTCCCACTACTACCAGCTCGCCGCCACCACCTTCGGCCCCGGCGAGTGCCTTGTCTTCACCCCGCCGCAATCCGCTGAGTATCAAAACGGAATCCAACAAGACGGCCCAGAATACGACCTCGCCGCGAATCTCCTCACCCCATCTCAAGCACCATCGCCTGCCCGCTGCTTCACCATTTCCAGCCCACCCGGCCAGACTGGCTTCGACTTCACTCCTACCAGCATTTCCATGAAATCCACCGCCTCCTATTTCAAACTCTTCAAAATGAAAGGACTCTCAGAGCCACTGGATGACCTCCGCGTCATCCTCAAAGACCTGGCGGGCGAGACGAACATCGACGTAGAAACCTTCGACCTCCTGCCCCAGATCGCGCTTCTCGCCGGTTCCCTCCGCTACGGCACCGACCGCGCAAACGTCGCCCCATGGACCGGCAACGTGGACTTTCCCATCGAAGAAACAACGAACCAGCCACCCGGCCACACGCCCGACGGCAGAACGCGCCAAGGACTCCGGCTCCGCAGCGGAAAAAGCCCCACTGCACCCACCGAAGCACTCCTCGCGAACTGGAACCTCCGCGCCGCCTACTCCCTCCGCTCCCCATGCGACCGCCTGCGCCCAGCGGAAGCGCATCCCGGACTCACCGACGCACCCAGCGGATTCGGCAGCTACGAACAATTCTTACCGACCGATCCACTCAGCTGGAACGAAAGATTTCCCGTCGCAAAAAACGGCACTTATCACGCTTCACCCGTAGATTTCAATTCATCCGGCGATCCCACCATCCTCTTCGATCTCCCACGCAAAACAAAAGGCGTGCTCTCCCTCGGCCAACTCCAGCACGCCAAAATCTCCGACCTCATTTGGCATCCCTCATTCCCAATCGGAAATTCCCTCGCAGATCCGCGCCTTCCCCTCACCTCCACCCTGCCGGAAAAGCGCAAGTATCGCGGCTTCTCAGCGGCCCACATCGGCTACTCCAAAAGTTCCCCCAGCCCCGACTCATGGTCCGCCACCGCACGCTCCATTCTCCTCAATTTCCCGGAAAATGACGCGGAATTCCTCTACGACCTCTCCTACGAAACGAACCATACTCTCTGGGACAGCTTCTTCATCTCCAGCTCAGACGCCACACGCATCACCGAGTTCGCTCATGCTCCATTCACCCACTTCTTGCCAAACTCACGCCTCCAGCTTTCCCTAACATCCCCGGCGGAAACACTCCAAGATCTCCATCAAGCCGCGTCCGTCCTGACCGTCAGCGGCGCCTTCAACGTCAACTCTGTTTCCGAAAAAGCATGGGCCGCCGTACTTGCAAGTCACAGGAAACTCTCGGATTCCGGCACTTTCAGCCTCTTTCCCCACATCGCAGAGCGCGACGAATCCCCGCGTCTATCCGATGAACAAATCCGTCGTCTCGCCGCGGCCATCGTCGCAGAGGTGAAACTCCGTGGCCCGTTTCTCGGCATGTCAGACTTCGTCAATCGTCGCCTGACCAACGATGTGACTGGCCGACGCGGCGCATTCGAAGCGGCGATCCACGCCGCTGGCCTAAACGCGAAAGTCATCGAAAAATTTCCACTCCTCGACGATCAAGCCTCCATCACACCTCCTGAGATCACCCAGCCGCTCGACATCGATCCCACGCTCAAGCCCGAGACCACGGCATGGGGAACCGAGCCATTCATCACCCAAGCCGACATCCTCCAAAACCTCGGCGACAGCCTCACCGCCCGCTCAGACACCTTCGCCATCCGTGCCTATGGCGAGTCCACTGATGCCTCCGGCAAAACCCATGCCCGCGCCTGGTGCGAGGCCATACTCCAGCGCGATCCACAGCCCGTCAAACAACCAAGCGAACCGACTAAACAAGACACCCAAGTCGATTTCGGACGCCGATTTAAGATCATTCAATTCCGTTGGCTGTCACCCGCAGAAATTTAACCCGCGCTAGCCAGCTTCCTCCTCGGGGGCCTTTGGCAGCTTATCCACTTCTTCCAAGAGATTCACAATTTCCACGCCACGGACGGCGGAGGCGTCGTGATGGAAACGCAGGACGGGAGTGGCTTTGAGGACGACGCGCTTCATCACCTTGGACTGGATGGAGCCGTGGTCTTTGTTCAATTTCACGATCACCGAATTTGCCTCGCCTCCCAGCACACCGATCCAAACTTTGCCTTCTTTTAAATCCTGAGTGACCTCCACATCACTCACGGTCACGAGGCGATTGTGCCATTCATAATCTTTCTGAATGACGCTGCCGATTTCACGGCGGAGGAGTTCGTTGACTCGATCAAGACGGCGGGACATGGGAGATGTTGAGAGTTTGTGGTTGAGAGTTGAGAGTTTGGATAAGAAGTAGAGGAGATTTGAACGAAACGCGAAGCGCGTCTCTAACTCTCAACTCTTAACCACCCGCTCTCAACTTCTTCAAAGCGTTTGCGCGTATTTCTCGAGTTTGTAGCACTCGATGATGTCGCCTTCTTCGTATTCGTTGAACTCGCCGAGGCGGATGCCGCATTCGAAGTTCGTGCGGACTTCTTCGACCTCGTCTTTAAAGCGGCGGAGCGTGGACATGCGACCGTCGAAGACCGGAGTGCCGCCACGGATGACACGGGCGTGGGCTTTGCGGTGGATGCGGCCGTCGGTGACGAATGAGCCTGCGACGCGGCCACGGTTGAGTTTGAAAATCTGGCGAACCTCGGCGTGACCCATGATGGACTCGCGGGTGAGTGGCTCTAGCAGACCGAGCATCGCTTCACGCACTTGGTCGATGAGTTCGTAAACGACCGAGTAGAGTTTTACTTCCACACTGGCGGCTTTGGCACTTTTCACGGCCTTAGCTTCGACTTTGACGTTGAAACCGAGGATGATCGCATCGGTGGAATCTGCGTAAGCGATGTCTGACTCAGTGATCGGGCCAGCGGCGGCGGTGATGAATGAGGATTCGACCTTGTCTGACTCGATGGCGAGGACGGCTTTCTTGATAGCCTCGACGGAGCCTTGCACGTCGCACTTGAGGATGAGCTTGAGCTGGGCCTTGCCGCCACCGTCGCGGACCATGGAGTAGAGGTCCTCCATCCGGTTGCGGTGCTGTGGCTTGAGGCGAGTGAGGCGTTGGGCCTCTTGGCGCTCGCCCGCGAGGGACTTCGCTTCGCGCTCGGTCTTCATCTCGGTGAGATGGTCGCCGACGTTGGGAAGCTCCTCGAAGCCGATGACCTCGACAGGCATCCCGGGATGCGCGGTTTTGACAGCGACTCCGCGGTCATTGATGAGTGATCTCACTTTTCCGGCATACGGGCCGCAGATGAAAGGAGTGCCGACTTTCAGCGTACCGGACTCGACGATGACCGTGGCGGTGGTGCCGCGACCGGGAACGACGCGGGCCTCGATGACGGCAGCGCGGGCGGTGGATTTCGGGTTGGCCTTGAGCTCGAGAACTTCAGCTTGGAGCACCATCAGGTCGAGTAGGTCGTCCATGCCCATTCCCGTGAGCGCGGAAACTTCTGCGAACTCGGTATCACCGCCGAAGTCGGTGGTTTGCAGGCCGTTTTCTGCGAGCTGGGATTTCACCCGATCCACGTTGGCGGATGGAAGGTCGCATTTGTTGATGGCGACGATGATGGTTTTCTTGGCCTTTTTCGCGTGTTTGATCGCTTCCAAGGTTTGCGGCATGATGCCGTCATTGGCGGCGACGACGAGGACGACAATGTCCGTAATATCTGCACCACGAGCACGCATGTCGGAGAAAATCGCGTGGCCGGGAGTGTCGAGGAAAGTGATTTCCTGGTCGTGGTGAATGACCTGATAGGCCCCGATGTGTTGGGTGATGCCGCCCGCCTCGCCAGCGGTGATTTTCGTTTTGCGGAGGAAGTCGAGAAGCGAGGTTTTCCCGTGATCGACATGGCCCATGATGGTGATGATGGGCGGGCGATTTTTCAGGAGGTCAACAGGCTCTTCTTTGACGATTTCAGGCTCCTTGATGACTTCGACTTCTTTGTGGAAGCCTTTGTCTTTGTCGCGTTTTTCGCGCTCGAAGGTGAAGCCGTGGATTTCGCAAACCTTGGCCGCGATTTCGGGTTCTAGCGGTTGGTTAGGAGCGGGGAAGACACCGATTTTGATCAGGTCCGCCATGATGTTGAACGGCTTCAGGCCGAGGCGGGCCGCGAGGTCCGGGATCAGGATCGGTGGCTTGATGATGATGAGCTTTGGATCATCGGAAACTTCGATTTCGGCTTCCACTGCAGCGACCACGGGAGCCGGCGCGACAGGCTTCGGCTCGGGGACCATGACGGGATCTTCTTTGTCGAGGATCTTGGAAATGGTGCCAAGAACCGCTTTGCCGGTGCGGGTGGTTTTACGGACTTTTGGCTTTTTGTCCTCAGCGAAGAGATCAAGCGCATTGGCCTTTTGTGCATCCAGCACGCTGGGGGCGGGCGGAACAACTTCAGCCACTTTGCGTTGGCGTTCGCGGCGCGAAGTTTTCGGGGCCGGTTCGATCAGATCGAGGACCTTGGTTTTCTTGGGAGAGCTATCGCTTTTTTCGGGCATCCGGCTTGTAGGCAGTGTTCGTGGAGGTAGTGAAATGGAAATAATGTTAGGTAAGTCAGTCGTTCGGGGTAGCGGCAGTGGCACTGCTGACGATGCCGTGGGCACGGACAAGAATGGCCTCGGCAGCCTCCTCGGTAATCTCAAGCGCGGCGGCGATGTAGTCGGCTGGCATGTCGATGACGAGCTCGGGGTTGAAACCACCAGCAAGTGTTAATTTGTTAGCGAG
The DNA here is from genome assembly GCA_031414935.1 of Luteolibacter sp. Taxonomy (GTDB): domain Bacteria; phylum Verrucomicrobiota; class Verrucomicrobiia; order Verrucomicrobiales; family Akkermansiaceae; genus Luteolibacter. Next base: position 40,477 of record JANOQR010000097.1, on the reverse strand, counting down.
TTCGTCGGTGATGCCGAGTTGTTCGCCAAGCGTGTGGGCAGCACCACCGATTTTCTCTTTAAATTGCTCTTCTTTCGACTCGTCGCGGCGGACTTGCACGTCCCAGCCCATGAGGCGTGATGACAGACGGGCGTTCTGGCCCTTGCGCCCGATGGCTTTGCTGAGATCGATCTCATCCACGGTGACATGGACGACCTTGTTAGGCTCATCCACGGTGATGGAACGTAGTTCGGCGGGCTTGAGTGCCTCGCGGACAAATTCTTTGGGATCTTCGCTCCAACGGATGATATCGACTTTCTCGTTGTTGAGCTCGCGGACGATGTTTTTGACGCGGGCACCGCGCATTCCCACGCAGGCACCGACGGGATCGACCTTAGGATCGCTGCTCCAAACGGCGACTTTCGTGCGGAAACCGGCTTCACGAGCGATGCCGCGAATTTCGACGGTGCGGTCGGAAATTTCGTTCACTTCGGCCTCAAACAAGCGGCGGACGAAGTTCGGGTGGCTGCGAGAAAGGATGATTTCAGGGCCACGGCCTTCATTTTCCACGGCGAGGACGTAAGCACGGATGCGGTCGCCGATGTTGTAATCCTCTCCTTGGACGCGCTCACGGTTCGGCATGATGCCTTCAAATTTTCCGAGGTCGATCATCACGTCATTGCGCTCGAAGCGGCGGACGGTGCCGGAAACCACGTCGCCCGCGCGGTCTTTGAACTCCTCATAAATCATCTCTTTCTCCGCTTGGCGGAGGCGCTGCATCATCGTCTGCTTGGCGGTTTGCACGGCGATGCGCCCGAAGTCTTTGGGCGTGACGTTAAATTCTTGGGTGTCGGTTATTTGCGCCTCGGGATTTTTTTTCAGCGCGGTGGCCATCGGGACTTCGTTAAATTTGTCCACGTAATCATCATCTGCGACGACGGTGAGAACCGCGTAAATTTTAGTTTCGCCCTTTTTCATGTCCACCGCAGCACGGAGCGTCTCGATGGCATCTGCGCCGGGAACCATCTTGCGGTAGGCGGAGATGAAAGCGAATTCGAGGGCGGCGACGACCTTATCACGGTCGATGCCTTTTTCTTTTTCGTAATACTCGACGAGGGCGACGATATCGTTGGTCATGGCGGGCGGTGGTGCAATCGCTGCTGATGTCTGGAGACGCAAAAGAGTGGGTGCGAGACCCACTCCTTACTTTCGATCAGAAGCTGTGCGGGCAGCTTTTAGAGCGGCAGAAATTTAGTTGCAAGCGGAAACTAGGCGGTGTCAGGGACCGTGTTGATTCGTCAAAATCGGCACCATGATCGCGAAAATAGGCAACCCATTTGTCACTTACTAGCACCTCTCGCCTCTGGCCGTGTTGGCGACTGAGCCGCCCTCGTTAATTGCTCTTGGTGTCCGTAGCAATCCACGAGACGGACGCCTCACTCTATTGTCGTAAGCAAAGAATTAACCGTGATGGTGTTCTCAACATTGATCGTTTCGTATGCTAAGATTCTTCCACCTTGGGCGATGGATTCACCAGGAAATGGCGATGACGCACGAAGGACTAATGTTCTTTTTGTCTCGGTGGTAGAAGCCGTGCTGGTCGTTGCAGAAGCAAATTTCATTTCGGAAAAAAAGTTTGGAGTGATGTGCCCGGCCGTTTCGAACGTTCCGGGTAACATGTCGCCGCGCTTTCCGGGGGAAAACTCGCCACTATATGCTTCTACCCATGTTGAAGTTCCCGGGTAAGAGCGCCAGATGTGTGCGCTGAAAGGTGGCAGGGAGCGATGTTTCTTATTTTTATCAAGGCCCACTAGTTTTCCTTCTGAGGCTGGATACATGATGATCTCAGCCTTAGCGATTTCCCGCTGGGGTGTAGTCCCATCCGCAAGCGCATAGACGATAAATCTCTCCTTACCGGAACGCCGAATCAGATCGGGGGCCGTCAGGTTGGTCACTGGAAAAGAAAAGCTATGATTTCCGTTAGTTTCTAAATAGAAACTTCTGATGAGGGTTGTTTTTTCGATGTTTGTATCAGTGTATTGGTCAGCTTTGTAGAGATCCACATAGTGCTCGACGAGGACTTTCTGAGCGGCAACTGGTATAACGGGGGCGGCAGGAAGGAGATTGGATATTTTATAGGATACTGTGAATGGTTGATCCACTCTTGAGCGATAGAATCCCGTATAAGGATCGCCAGTAGTGATCGTTATCTCTGCGGCAGGCTGATAGAGTCCGACATCTGTGGTATCGAGTAACTCTTGTCGTGCGATGGCACCGCTGACGATTTGGATGCCCCAAAGTTCAAATCGCGAACCCTTAGCTCCGATGGGTAACGAAGGACGTTCACCATTGTCTGCGACTAGCTCTGGAATGCCTACGGCCCCCTGAATCTGGCTTTGAATCATGCGGGTTTGCCAGATCGTAGTCTGTGAGTAGCTAGAAATAGTAGTGAGAATGAGTAGTAAAACCGTTTTCATGGTGTGACGGGAGTTTCTGGGTTTTGACGAGGTGCAGGCAGCGAAACGACGCGATTTTGGAAGCTCGCAAGAGCGGGAAGATTGTTCTTTAGAACGCGCTCAAGAGCTTTGGGGTCGATCGGAGTGACTCCTTGCAATTGTTCTGCATTTACAGGTTCCAGATGGATGGCGTTGCGGTTGGCGAGAAAGAATTCCTCCCACTCCACGAGCTGACCTTGGATTTTTTCCGTGATCAAAATTCGAGAATTTTTGGGTGAGTGAATCATTGCTCCTTTTGGGATCATTACGGTCATTTCTCCGTTCGTGAGAAAACTGATTCTCTCACTGAAATCTGTGCGCTTGATGGGTGCTGTGGCTGCTGAAGCTGTGACTTGTGGTGCTTTTTGATAGCCATCGCTAGATCTTTGTTTTTCCAGAAGCCTCTGGTTCATATCTGTAATGAGAGAGGTGCTTGGTTGGGCTGCACAGACCCACATCCCGATGGATGTCAGTAAGAAGAGATATTTGATGAGTCGCATAAGTGTCAAAGATATGGGAATAGCAAAGTAGGAGTGAATCAAGGAGTGGTGATCTCCGTGAATGTCACCAGTAGCACGAGGTCTTGCATGTCAGTTTCGCTGTGACCTTTCGCAAAGTCGGACAGTTCGGTCAGGAAAATGAAATCCTTAGGCCCCAGCTTGAGCTTGGTCGTGCCGGGATAGAAATAAGCCGCAAGATGAGCGTGGACATCTCCTTGGTCGAAGGCGGCATTGTAGTTCGGCGTGGTCTCACCATCCACGAATGCAAAACGGTTCCAAGAATTCACCGACGAAGATGTGGTATCGATAGCTTTCCCCCAACTGTCGATGGTGGATGGGTTGGCCAAATCATACGTTTTGTCGAAAGAGCCTTGGAATTTGAAATCCAGTTTCTCACCGGCGGCAAGAACCTTGGACCAGACAATGGTTTGAGGATTGTAGGTATTGCAATTTCCGAGAAAAATCTGTGTCCAGCCACTGCTGCCAACTGAGGTCTTGACCCAGCCACGAACGGGATAGGGTTTGGTTGAAGGACCGAAAGCAGCACCGATGACTCGGACATCAGCACGCACTTGAGTGCGGGGCGTTAGAGTAGTCGCAGGCGGCAATGCACGATCAACGATGTCAAAAATCGGCTTGGGATAGTTGGTATTCCACTTCACGTTGACGATCGAGTTTGCAAGGACCGTCGTGCGGTCCGTTGTGATAGAACCAGATGGGTCAAGCTCGCCCGCTAAGAGGCTATTGCTAGAAATGGAAGTCAAAAGCATGGTAATCAAGGATAGCAAGACGCGGGTAGTATTTGTATTCACAGGGGGTATGGGGGGTGGAGTGGCACGAGTTGTTGCCTGGGTGACAACATTGGGGGCTCGAACTGGAGGAACCTTGTCACAATTCGGACATTAAGATATTACGCGATCACGTATTAATCCTGTTTGATAACTATTCGGATGACTTAACCTCCTAAGCTCGCTTTATCGCCGTTTGGATCGGCACTTTGTTGAAATCTATTTGAAGCCAACGAAGGAAGAGTAGCTAACCATTTCCCCCCTACTGACCGCGCAGATCGGCTGTTCTACGATATATTCAGAAATGGACTTCGCATGATGGAAACGAACTCCCTTTCCTCGCAAACTCCAGCACCGCTAGCGAAAAGCCACAGAGCGCAGATGCAGCGTTTAGAATCATTCGCCACGCTTCACGTTTAGTTGCTCACTGACAGCCGCATGAAGCGATTTGAGCCGTTGCCCGGATGCCAAGCCGTGCGGTAGCCGTTTGCGTCTGGATCGGATAGGATCATGTTTTCATCGCTCCAGTTCTTCAGGTTGTCGCTCGTCTCGACGCGGTAGGTGATTCCTTGGCTTCCGGCGTAGAAAACGAGGCTCATTTCATTTCCGACGAAGGCAGGCCGAGGAATGAGGCCACTGAGGTTCTGTTTTGGATCAAGGGCGAGGGCGTAGGCCATCAGGAAATTCACTCCATCGCCGTTTGGATCGGAGCTGATGTCGGTATCGTGGGGAAATCCATTCGAAACCAACCAAGGAGGCAAAGCGGAAGTTTCTCCCATGTTGACCACGGGGTAGCCCATCCAACTCGGAGAGCTGAAGCCGCCTTTTCCATCGAAATGATAGACCGCAAAACCGCTCGAATTCGCCCCGAAGGATGCAAACCACCCCGTCCCCCAGATCGTCGGAGCATCACCGATGAATACGGCTGAGACGAGGTTGTCGGATTCACGGAAGACGAAGGTTCCAATGCCCGTGACGCTGGATGGGAAGGTGACATTCGTTAGGCCGTTGCAGTCATAGAATGCGTAGTCGCCGATAGTTTTCACGCCGGTAGGAATTGTGATGTTTCCTGATTTCCCGCCGGGACACTGGATGAGCGCGCTTTGGTCTTTGTTGAACAAGATCCCATCGCCACTGCTGAAAGCTATATTCGATGGATCGACTGTGATGCTCGCCATGCTGTTGCAAGAGCGCAGCGCGTAGCTTCCGATGCTGGCGACACTGGGTGGGATTGAAATACTCGTTAGAGCACGGCATCCGTCGAAAACAGAACTCCCGATGCTCACGACACTGGCAGGGATCAAGATTTCCGCGAGACCGACGCAGCCAGCGAACGCGGAACTGGCGATGCTGGTGACGCCAGCCGGGATCGTGACATTCGTGAGGCCGACACAGCCGGAAAACGCGAAACTCACAATGGTGGTGACGCCGGATGGAATGGTGACACTGCCCGCTTTTCCGCCCGGACACTGGATGAGCGTGGCTTGGGTCTTATCGAACAAAATCCCATCAGCACTGCTGAAATTCGCATTCAGTGGATCGACCGTGATTTCCATCAGGCTACCGCAACCTCGCAGCGCGGAAGTCCCGATGCTGATGACGCTGGATGGGAGAGTCACGCTTCCCGCTTTGCCTCCCGGACACTGGATGAGCACCGTCCGGGCCTTGTCAAAAAGGAGTCCATCCTCACTCCTGAAGTTCGTATTTAGCGGGTCCATCATGATTTCCGCTAGATTTTCACAGCCAAAAAATGTCTCACTGCCGATGCTGGTGACGTTCGCAGGAATGGCGACGCTCGACAGGCTGCCGCAGGAGGAGAACGCATAACTCAAGACGCTGGTGACACTGACCGGGATGCTGACGCTCCCCGTCTTGCCCCCGGGACATTGGAAAAGCGTGGTCTGGTTTTTGTTATACAAAATCCCGTCGATTGAGCTGTAGTTCGCATTAAGCGGGTCCACCGTGATGTTCGTAAGGTTTTTGCAATAACGAAATGCGGAGTTTCCGATCCTGTCAACGCTGGAGGGGATGAAGACGCTCGTCAGACTGTTGCATCCTGAAAACGCCAGATTATCGATGCTATAAACCCCAGACGGAATCGTGAGCCCCGTCAACTTGCCGCAGGCGGCAAACGCAGAGTCTCCGATTCTCACCATACTGGGCGGAATCGAGATATTCGTTAGATTTACACAGCCAGAAAACGCGGAGGTGCCGATATCGCTGACACCAGACTCGATGATCACGGTTTCCAGTTTGCTGGAATCCCTGAATGCCGAATCGCCGATGCTGTTGACGCCGGACGGAATAATCAGATTCCTCAGGCTGGCACAGTCGCGAAACGCGGATGTGTGGATGAATCTGACGCTGGATGGGATGGAGATACTCGTCAGACTGCGGCAACCTTGGAACGATGATTTTGGAATCTCAAAAATTTGGGAACGAAGGTTGATGTTTGTCAGGCTGGTGCAGTCTTGGAACGAGTATATCCCGATGCTACGTAAGTTAGGTGAGGTCGTGATGATTGTTAGACTGCGGCAGCCTTTAAACAATGAATTTAAGATATGCACGACGCCCGTCGGCAAAATGATTTCTGTTAAGCGGGCGCAGTCTTGGAAAGCGGATAAGCCAATCGAGGTGACACTGGTGGGGATGATGATGTTCGTCAGGTTGGCGCATCCATGGAATGCGTAATCACCGATAAATTTCACTCCGGATGGAATCGTGACGATTCCTGACTTGCCACCGGGACATTGGATGAGAGTGGTCTGAGCTTTGTTGAAAAGAGTGTCATCTCTGCTGCTGTACATCGTGTTCAACGGCTCCACCAAGATACCCGACAAGTTCCGACAGGAATCGAAAGCAAGGTGCCTAATGATAGTAACATTTGCCAAGATCGTGAAACTTCCTGCTTTTCCACCCGGACATTGAATGAGCGTGGTTTGCGCCTTGTCGAACAAAACCCCTTCGCGACTGCTATAAAACGCATTTAAGGGATCGACTATGATTTCGGTCAAACTTCCACAACCATACCAAACATTATTTCCTATGCTGGTGACAGCGGATGGAACGAAAATGCCAATCAATTTGCTACAACTGTTAAACGCGGAATGTTCGATACTTGTGAGGCTGGGAGGAAGGTTGATGCTCGCCAAACTGGTACAAAGATAGAATGCGCTGCTACCAATGCTCGTCACGCCTGATGGGATAGTTATGCTCGTCAAACCACTACAATTCGAGAAGGCAGACGCCCCGATGGTGGTGACGTATTTGCCCTCGATGGTATCAGGAATCACCACCGAGCCAGTTGCGGTGGTCGGGTAGTCGGTGATGGTGATGAAAGGGCCGTCGTTGGTGTAGGTGAACAGCCCGAAGGTGTCGGCAGAGACGAAATTTCCGCAGCACAGCGCAAAGATTACGACCAGCCTCATGCCAAGATTTCGCCATTTTTTCATAAAGTTCATCCTGTAAAATCCGTAAGTTCCAAGGACATTCGTTATCTACAACTGAAATCATGTCACGACAAGCCGTTACTCCAACAGGTACAGAATTGTCACACGGAGAAATGATGGAAACCGCATCGCTTGCGAAAGCATTGCCCGCTGCTTATGCCTATCAGGACGCGCGAAAATGCCGCCGCACCTCGAAATCCGCGTGAGTTTCCAACACCTCGTTGTGGGGGAAAATTTCCTCAAATTCTGGAAGCCGAGTGTCGCCCTCGTGCGCTGCAAAAACGTGACTCACCAGCAGATCATCGAGCTGCGGCAGAAACGCCGCGTAAATCTCTGAGCCGCCGATGATGAAAACCTGTCCCTCAAGGCCCGGCAGTTTTCCTAAATCCTCCGGACAGTGAATCACCTCCACGTTCTCTGCCGACCAAGTCTCGTCACGGGTCAACACGATGTTCCGACGCTTCGGCAGCGGGCGACCGATGGATTCGTAGGTTTTTCGACCCATCACGATCGGGTGGCCGCTGGTCGTTTTCTTAAAAAACGCGAGATCCTCAGGCAAATGCCAAGGCAGCCCACCTGCCCTGCCGATCACCCGGTCCGGCGTCATCGCCACCACAGCAGTCAAACGCAAACTCATGATTTAGCGTCCTCCTGATCCGCGTCGTAGTGGAAACTGTGGAGAATCCGGTGCGCGATCGGCCCGAACAACAGGCCGGCCAACACGAGAAACGCCAACCCGGAATACAACGCATAACAACCGGCGAAAATCTTTCCCTCCTCCGTCTTCATCTCATCGACCGGACCCATCCCGCCGAGGATCATTGAGGCATTGAGAAATGAGTCCGTCCACGAAAGGTTCTCAAAAGCCCGATAGCCTAACATGCCTGCGCCAAGTGAAACACCGATCAATAACAGGACGACAAAAAACGAATGCCCCAAACGCTGCAAAAACGCAGCTTTGGAGATCAGCGGGGCTTCGCGGTTTTCGTAACGGAACATGGCGTCAAATCAAATGGCCACCGGCGCCTTAATGTGCGGATGTGGATCGTAGTTTTCTAGCCGAATGTCATCGATGGTGAACGCGTCGATATCCTTCACCAGTGGGTTTAGCCAGAGCTTCGGTAGTACACGCGGCTCACGGCTAAGTTGGAGTTCAGCTTGCTCGAGATGATCGGAATACAAATGGACATCGCCAAAGGTGTGGACGAAATCCCGCGCTTCGTAGCCGCAGACATGGGCCACCATTTGGGTGAGCAGCGCGTATGAAGCGATATTGAAGGGCACCCCGAGAAACAAATCCGCGCTACGCTGATAGAGCTGGCAGGAAAGCCCCGGACGTCCACCGACGGGCGCCTCGTGAACATAAAACTGAAACAACAAGTGGCACGGCGGCAACGCCATCTGGTGGATCTGGCCCACGTTCCATGCGGAAACGATGTGTCGTCGCGAATGTGGATTTCCTAACAAACCATCGATCAGCAGATGGATTTGATCAATCGTCCGGCCCTCCGGCGTCGGCCATGCACGCCACTGCTTGCCATAGACCGGCCCGAGTTCACCTTCGGAATCCGCCCACTCATCCCAGATCGTCACACCGTTCTCTTTGAGATAGCGGGTATTTGTCTCGCCTTTTAAAAACCACAGCAGCTCGTGGATGATGGAGCGAAGATGCAGCTTCTTCGTCGTCACGCAGGGAAATCCCTGACGCAAATCATAGCGAGTCTGACGGCCGAAAACAGAGATCGTCCCGGTGCCCGTACGATCAGCTCGCTGCTCGCCATTCGCAATTACGTCCCGCATCAATTCAAGGTAAGTTTTCACGTCTCAGATCAAGCCACCCGGATTTTCCTTCAGCAAGTCCTATTGCTGACTCGGGAATGAATCCCCCGCTTTTCAGATCCTCAAGTGGGCCCGCAGGGATTTGAACCCTGGACCAAGGGATTATGAGTCCCCTGCTCTAACCGCTGAGCTACAGGCCCTTTTTGTGGTGAAACGATTCGCAACCATGGCCAGATACACGCTCTCGATTGTTCATCGCACCTCTAGTTGGGGCTGGCAGTGAATACGCCACAGCCAAGGAGGCGGGCAAGGGCATTCGTCGAAGATGATGAACTTAGGCTCACGACAAGCGACCTCTCATGATCTTGTGGTGTGTATTTTTCCTTCATGGTCTGCGTAAATGCGGTGAAGAGCCTCGTTGCCGGTGATGAATTCCTCCATTTCACCCAAGTCTAAAAGCATGAGAGCGGTGGACCAAACTTCGGCGAGTGCGGCACTTGGGGCGGTGACCCAAACGTGATCACACGGGGAAATGGGCATGGCTTCGTCGCCACCGGGATGGAGGATGTGGCTGCCTTGGATGGCAGTGCCGGATGCGCTGAGGGCTTCGTTTTTTAAGACGATGCGGGTGGTGGATTGCTTGCCTGCGAGTTCGATTGGCCAAGGTTGCGGGCCGAAAGCTAACAGCGAACTGGCTCCAGCCGCAAGTAGGCCACCTTCTGCGTCCCAGTCGCGTAAGATCTGATGGAGATAATCCAGCGCGAAGCCTTTGCCGATGCCGCCGAGGTCGATCATGCGGCCCGGTTCTTCACAGGTGACGGCGGGGACGTCGGGATGGATAATGATTTTTCCTGCTAAAACGGGCAGGGGAGCATCGCTGAGGGATTTGCGATGCTCGATGCGTTGGCCGAGCGTGATGTCGAAGAGGCCGCAAGTTTGTTGGTGGGCGCGGAGGGCGATGAGTAGGCAGTCGTGGCAGGACTCGCTGATGTAGAGAGTTTCCCCGGCCTGCATGTGGTTGATGCGGGAAATGTCGCTGCCGTCAATGAAGCGGCTGAGGCGGGATTCGAGGAGGTCGACCTGTTCAAAGCATTCGCGTGCCATGCTAGCGGCGCTTGCTTGGTCATTTTCGCAGAGGTGAAGATAGAAGGTGGTGTTCATCGCTTCGTGCGAGAACAGGTGAGAAGCGGGCATGGAAATGGGCTCACTCATTGGTCGCTTTCCATCCAGAGTTTCCAGATGTCGTTCCTCACATACATCATCAACGGCACTTCAGCACGGAGGCTGCGCGGGAGGGAAGCGTGGGTGTTTTCGAGGCTGGCAGAGACGGTTTCCGCGGCTTGCGGCATGGCGAAAACGATGGTGCGGGATGAGAGATCGTTTGGTGCATCGGGCCAGTAGCCGATTTTTTTGAAACTGCGGAGATACCAAGGAAGCGGCCAATAGTCGCTGCCGACGACAGCGATGGGTTCTTGTGAAATTTGTGGGGCGGTTAGGCGAAGTTTTTCCAGCCAAGGCCCGAGTGTTTCGATGTCGTTGCGGGTGGGGACGTAGGCGAATGGGTTGCGTTGGTCCGAGGCGAAGCGTCCGATTGCGCGGCGGGTTTGGATGAATTGGCTGACGAGACAAATGCCAATGAGGAGAGAGAGAGCAGCTTTCATCGGCAGTCGATGATGGGAAAACTCAGCGACTCCGAAGCCAGCTAACAGGCAAACATGCGCCCACGGCAAGCAGGCGAGCCAAGGAGTTTTGTAGGAAATGAGGCTGTAGATCGCGAAGTGGCCGAGAGTGGAATACGCGATGAAGCGGATGACGGCGGGTGATTTCGAGTCGCGGTGAAATGAGTTTGCGAATGAAGTTAGGGCGAGGATGACGATTGGCGTGCCGAACCACCAAAGACCGCCGGATTTCATGGGAAATGCGAGTAGCTGGAAATAGTAAGCGAAGGGTTTGCCATGACCATCCACAGTTTTATAGACGAAGTAAGTGCGGACGGCATCGATGGCACCTTGGAGTTGGCGGAAGCCGTCGGTGTAGAAGTAGAACGAACTCAAAGCAGCGAGGACGAGCGAGACGCAGATGGACGCGCGGTAGTTTTTCCAAAATGTGAGACAAGTCTGGCGATCGAGTTTCTGCCGATTTTCCGAGGCGATGATGACCGCCGCGCCCATCCACGCGATGACGCTGATGGCGAATGTTTCCTTCGTCGCGAACATCAAGCCTAACAATAACCCGGGAACGCCGTAACGTGGGAAGCGGATCAACGTGATGAGCACCATCATGCCGAAGAACACGAGCAGCGACTCATGGATAAACATGCGGCTGTAATAGACGAGCAGCGGCGAAGTCGCCATCAACGCGGCGGCGAGAAGCAGCGGCAAATCGCCGAATCGCCTGCGCCAGAGCAGCGGCGCGAGCAGCAAAAGGCTGCCTGCGATGGCCGGGCCGAGACGAAGCGATTTTTTTGTTAGGTTCTGCCACGCGCTCTCGCCGTTCCATCGGCACAGCGGCATCGCGAGGCCACTGAGCAGCGGGCCGTGATAGTGGATCGGGTCAAAGCGGTAGTCACCAGACTCCATGCGGGCAGCGGTGATTCGTGCTCCGGTCGCTTCGTCAGCGTGCAGTGGACGCTTGGCGAGTTGGTCAAAGCGAAGGAAAACGCCCACCAAGATCACGCTGATCCAGCAGGCAATGATGACGATGCGCTTCATGAATTCGCCCGGATACGATGAAAGAAAGTTTAACCTCGCAATGTTAATGTGCTCGCGCTCTAACGCTGCTTGCTGTGTCCCGCGAAATCCTGCTCGTCACCCCCGTCTGGAACGATTCTATCCGGCTGGCAGTTTATGGAATCGAGCTGGCAGAAGCCTTGGCGCAGTTCCCGCATCCGGTGCGCTGGGTGATCGCGGACGATGGCTCGGGAGGCGAGGAGCCAGCGCGGCTACATCGACTCAGAGATCGGTTTGCGGAAATTTTTCCAAACGTGGAAGTCCATCTTGCGGCGAAGCATTTGGGCAAAGGCGGAGTGGTGCGAGAGGCATGGTCGCTTGCGCCGGAGGCGGATTGGTTAGCCTTCGTGGATGCGGATGGCAGCGTGACTGCGGACGATTTTCTGATGCTGCTTCGTGAGTCGATGAACGCGAACACGACGGTGTTAGGCATCCGCAAGCATACGCAGACGACGCGGATTGTGGAGAGTCCGTGGCGGGCAGTGGCGCATCGGGGTTTCCTCGTGGCGGCGCGACTGATTTTGGGAATCCAATGTGAAGACCCGCAATGCGGCGGCAAGGTTTTGCGCGGCGATCAATACCGCAGTGTGGCCGGAAAGCTGCGTGAAAACGGGCTGGCGTTCGACTCGGAATTGCTTCACGCACTCGCCGCCGATGGCTCGACTTGGCGCGAAGTCCCTGTGAACTGGGTTGAGAAAAAAGGCGGGAAAGTAAAACCTCTGCGTGATGCGTGGGCGATGTTAGGTTCGCTGATTCGCATTCGGTTAAACTGAAAGTAAGAACTTCATCCATGCCAGAGTTACCCGAAGTCGAAACCACCCGTCGCGGAATTGAGCCGCATGTGACCCAAGTGCAGATTCAGGAGGTAATCGTCCGGCGTACCGATTTGCGACAGCCAGTCTCGGAAAATATGACGGAGTTAGAAGGACGCATGATTTTGGGGGTCGCTCGTCGCTCAAAGTATTTATTGCTAGGGGTCGATGACGGCACGACAGTCCTCATCCACTTGGGAATGTCCGGCAGTCTGCGGGTGATCGCGCCGGGAAATGCGTGGAAAAAGCACGATCACGTCGGCATCACGCTGGGAAATGGAAAGCAGCTTCGTTTCCATGATCCACGGCGTTTCGGACTGGTGCTGCGGCTGATGGAAGCTGATCCGATGACGCACGCGCTCTTGAAGAATCTCGGCCCTGAGCCGCTAGAAAACGACTTCACCAGTGCTCATCTCAAGGCTGCTTGTACGAAGCGTTCTGCCGCGATCAAGCTGGTCATCATGGATGCGAAGGTCGTCGTCGGAGTGGGAAACATCTATGCGTCTGAGGCACTTTTCCGCGCGGGTATTCGTCCTGCATTATCGGCGAATCAGGTGACCAAGCCACGTTTAGAAAAGCTCGTTGCGTCCATCCGCGAGGTTCTATCCGCCGCGATTCTCGAAGGCGGCACGACCCTGCGCGACTTCCTCAACTCCGACGGTGAACCAGGCTATTTTAAGCAACGCCTCTTCGTTTACGAAAGAAAAGGCGAGCCATGCCGCGTGTGTAGCACGGCGATTTGTCACGCGGTGTTAGGCCAGCGGTCCACGTATTGGTGCCCGAGCTGTCAGCGATAAGTAGCGACAGGAGTGTCGCTACTCCTTAATCAAATCCGCAAGATGCCCGCCGTGTGCAGTGACCCACTTGCCTTTTTTGATGACCTTGGTGAATCCCAGTCCGCTGGCGGCGGCGGCTTTGAAAACATCCCATGCCTGCGTGGCGAGGATGCCGGAAACGATGAGATCGCCACCGGGAGCGACCGACTTCGCGATCACTGGCCAGGCTTCGATGAGGACCGTGGAAAACAAGTTCGCTAGGACGACATCGTAGCCTTTTTTACGCGGCTTCCATTTTAGGACATCCTGTTCCTTCATCTGGATTTCAGGCGTGCCGTTGCGTGCGATGTTGCGTAAACCGACGGCCACCGCGAAGGGATCAAAATCGCAAGCATACGTCTCACCCGCGCCCAATTTCCGGGCTGCGATGGCCAACACGCCGGTGCCAGTGCCAAGGTCTGCGACGGTCCAATCCGTGCCTTTCCGCGAGCGAGCAATGTCCACTAACAGCCTTAGACATGTCGAAGTCGTCGCGTGGTCGCCCGTGCCAAACGCCATTTCCGGCGGGATCACGATGAGCTCGCGCTTAGGATTCGCCTTCCTCAGGGCGGCGAGTTCTTTGGGGCGGCTCTCGGCAGTTAGCAGGAAAACGTCGCGCACTTTCAGCGGGCGAGGCGGGGCGACGGGCTTCGTCCACTCCGCGCTGGCCATCTCACGGACACTGCCGCCGAAGCGCTCGGTGACGGCGTTTGCGGCTTTTTCATTTTCACAGAAAAGCTGAATGCGAATGGATTTTCCGCCTTTCATCATCTCGATGACGAGGTTAGGATTTCCTGCAAACCGTTCTTCCCAAGCATCCATCCATTTCACTGCGGAGAGCTTCGACCAGACGAACATGAGCGGCGTGAGTGACAGCGCGTTTGGGAAAATGGAGCGGGCGATGAGATTCGAACTCACGACATCCACCTTGGCAAGGTGGCGCTCTACCACTGAGCTACGCCCGCGTCAGGAAACGCGTGGGGGCTTTCTACATGCGGCGGAATGACCGACAAGCCAAATTTTGCAAATTTTCCATGTTCATTCTCGCAGGTCTGAGTTTCCCTTCGCGCACACATGTCGGACAAGCTCGCAGAAATCATCGCCACGAAACATCACGAGGTAGAAGCCCTCCTTCCACGCGCTGCGCTGCTCCGCGCGGCTGCCATCCAACGCAACGACTTCGGTGGATTCCGCGCCGCGCTCGACCGTGGGCCGGGGCGGCTAGGAGTCATCGCGGAGGTGAAAAAAGCATCACCCTCTGTCGGCCTCATCGATCCTGACTTCGATCCCGTGCGGCAGGCAAAACGCTACCTCGACGGCGGCGCGTCTTGCCTCTCCATCCTCACGGATGAAAAGTATTTCCAAGGCTCATTGAGCTACCTAACACAGATCTCAAAATTTTCCGACGCCCCGCTGCTGCGAAAGGATTTCATGATCCATGAAGTGCAGATTCACGAGGCGGTCGTCACCGGAGCAGATGCCATTTTACTCATCGTCGCCGCGCTGGATGACGAAACGATGCGCCGTCTCTACGATGAGGCGAAGTCGTTCTCGCTAGATGTGCTGGTCGAGGTTCACGACCTGCGGGAAATGGAGCGTGCACTCGAACTAGGAGCGGATTTGATCGGGATCAACAACCGCAATCTCAAGACTTTCGAGGTCGATCTCGCCGCCACTGAGGCACTTGCGGAAGAGGTGCCAGATGAAGTTTTGCTAGTTTCAGAAAGTGGGATCAAGACACTGGCAGACGCGCAGCGCGTTCTCGACGCGGGCGCGAATGCCGTACTCATCGGCGAGGCGCTGATGCGTGCTCACGATCCATCGCGGGAAATTGAGGCGTATTTGGAGCTGAAAATGGCCTAACTGGCTGAGGTCAAATCCTTCACCTTCGGCATTTCGCAGGATGCTTCAGAGCCGTGCGTTTCGCAGGCAGCGACGATTTAACCTAAATTCAGAAATAGGAACCACGGAATACTCGGAACACACGGAAAATAAGATACTTCGAGATCTCAATGGAAACACTTCCAAGGTGAGGGAAAAAATTCATACCTCTTTCTTTTTCCGTGTATTCGGTGTGTTCCGTGATTTGCCATCTTCCTTTCTAGGTTTAATCGTTTGCGGATTTGGGCGAGAAATTGAATTTTTCAGAATTCGCCCAATTCTGTGACGCGGTTTTTGACTTCCGGCTTTGGGCTTGGTAACAGCTCCCCGCCACAGCACTCGTAGCTCAGTTGGATAGAGCATCCGCCTTCTAAGCGGACGGTCACTGGTTCGAATCCAGTCGAGTGCGCCATTTTTAAATTTATCAGAGATCGTAACAACGGATGGCGTTGTCGTGGAGGATGGCTTGTTGCTCTTCCGGTGTTAGTTCGGAAACGAAACTGCGGACGGTGTCGGTCCAGGATTTATAGGAATCGATCCGCAGCAGGCAGACGGGCCAATCGGTGCCGAACATGAGGCGGTCGGGGCCAAAGAGGGTGAGGGTTTCATCGAAATAGGCGCGGAGGGTGGCTTCGTCTAACTCAGGATCGAGCACCTCGGTGGCCATGCCGGAAATTTTCACGCCGAGGATGTTGTCGCGTTTCGCGAGCTCCGCCATGCCAGCTTTCCATGCGAAATCGACTTGGCCGTTGCGGATTTCGGGTTTCGCAATGTGGTCGATGATGATGCCCAGATCAGGTTGGCGATCGACGAGCTGAATGGCGACGGGAAGCTGTCGTTGAAAAAGCAGGAGGTCGTAACGTAAATCGAGATCAGGAAGGAGGGCGAGGCCATGGTGGAAATCATCGCGGAGGAAATAGGAATCCGGCTCTTCTTGGAGGACGTGGCGGACCGCTTTGAATTTCGGATGGGCCGCGAGACGGCTGAGTGACTCGCCGACATTTTCCTCAATCAGCGGCACCCAGCCGACGACTCCTGCGATGATCTCGGATTGATCTGCGAGACTGAGAAGCCAATCGGATTCTTCGAGTGTTTGCCGAGCTTGCACGACCACGGTTCCATCCACCGCTGCCTCAGTTGTTACGATTTCTAACTCAGCGAGAAGTTGATTTCGCGAAAGCGGACTTCCGGGCGGAATCCATGGATATTCTTCCGGCGAGTAGCTCCAGAGGTGATGGTGTGAGTCGATCATGGGTGTTGGGATTGAATGCTGACGTTGGAAATACTGGAAGCCAGAATGGATTTGACAGAAAACCTTGTGTAAAACATTGTTTAACCATGATTAAGACCATCACAAAAATTGGGAATTCTCACGGGATTATCTTTGATTCGACCTTGTTGCAACTGGCTCATTTGAAACCAGGGGACGAGGTGAATGTGGAGGTGCATGGCGGAGGCATGATCACGATTGCTCCGCTTAATCCTACGAAAATCTCCGTGGAGAATGCGACAGATGCGGCAAAGCGTTTGATAGGTAAGAACGATGAACTATTCCGTAGGTTGTCATGAGTCATTCTTTAAAACACCCGACGGTGGAGGTTGTATTGGCGATCCATGAGCAGGTTTTAGGTGCTCATGGTGGTTCTACTGGGTTGCGTTCACGTGAGCTTTTGGAGTCCGCAGTTGCCGCGCCTCAAGCAACCAAGATGGGGCAGCTGATGATTTCCGAGCCCATCGAGATAGCAGCAGCTTATCTTTACTATCTATGCAGCAATCATCCGTTTGTTGATGGGAATAAACGGATGGCACTTGCAACCTGTCTTGTTTTCCTCAGTGAGAACGGATTGTTAAAAAAACGAGGAACTGCCTGTTGATGAATGGGAGACGCTCACTCTTGCGGTAGCAGCTGGTGTGTTGGATCGCGATGAAATCACCGCGAGTCTGCGTAGGTTGTTAATGTGATTCTACAAGAACAACGGCTTCATGTGACGGTCCAACAGATTTCCGGTGACGTTCTTGGCGACGACTTCGGAGTTGTCTTTGAGAGCTTGGATGTAGGTGTCGCCGAGTTGGGCGGCGATCTTGAAACCGACGTGGAGGAGCTGACGAAGGTCTGCGTTGTAGCCGGGGTTGAATTGATCGTGGCGGAGAGCGTCGGTGAACTGCGTGCTGGTCCATGCGTTGACTTCAGCGGCGGAGGGGAGCTTGGCGTCGCTGATGTCGATGACGGTGGCGTAGGGTTCGCAGAGAGCTTCTTTCTTCTCGAGTGCCTTCGCGTAGATGGTTTTCGCGAGAGCTAAGCCATCGCCGCCTGCTTCTGCGAGGCCGATGATTTCTTCGAGCCAGTTCGTTCCGGCGGTCTTGATGTGGAGTCCTGCGCCGGTGCGTTGGATGGCTTTTTTAATGATCGGGTAGATGGAAAATTTATCGGAGCCGGAATGCACGGACAGCTTCAGCGCGGCGGGCAGACCGTAGTTTTTGATAGCGTGGGCGATGACGGCGAGGTCGTCGTTAAACTCTTTTTCAAACTGCACGAGGTCGCCGACGTAATCGACGCCTTTGTTGAAACGGCCAGTGAACTTGGGAGCGATGGTCTGGATGGGGATGCCTTGATCGGCGATGGCGGCGAGGATGATGAGCATCTCTGGCGGCGTCTGTGGGCTGTTGGTTTCATCCATGGAAACCTCGGTGACGAAGTTGTCCACGCCGCCTTTCGCAGCGACGATGTGTTGGTAGATGGCTGCGGCTTTTTGGGTAGCTTTGAGAAATTGATTGGCCGTTTTCTCGACATCGGCGCGGGTGATTTCAAATGGCGCGTCGATCCCTGCGATGGCGACGGTGCCGATGAGTTCAGGATGTTTCGCGATGAATGCATCCACGTCGGCAGGATCGGCGGCGGCTCCGATATCATCGGCGACATCGAGGGTGAAGAAGTCACAAGGCGCGACGAAGCGGTCCACGGTGGAGAGATTGATGTGGTCAGCGTCTAGTAAATACTCGCCAGTCCAGCCGAGGTCGGCCACGGCTTGGTCGGCGGCTTGGCGGGTTTGGATGGGTTCTGAGCCGATGATGTTGTGCTCGCGGTTCGACTTGTTCCAGACGGGGACGATGTCGATGCCGAGTTTCTTGGCTTCGATGAAAGCGGTGAGCTGGGCGTGTGCGCCGTTTGCGAAGCGATCGCCGACGCCGAAGGTGTATTTGGGGCAGAGTTTCATGGGTGGTGGAGTTAGAGGTTATTTGTTAAAAGTTATTGGTTGAATCGGAAGATCCGGGCAGGCTGCCCGGGCCACTTTTGTGGGGAAGACTTTTATTGGACTTCGATGATGGCTTTGATGGCACCGAGGGCGGGATCGGTGAATTTGTCGAACTCGGTGGGGACTTGGTCGAAGGTGATGCGGTGGGTGATCCAGAGGTCGGTGTTGATTTTTCCTTCGCGGATGAGCTGGATGATTTTTCCGAAATCTTCGGGAAGTGCGTTGCGCGAGGCGAGCAGAGTGAGTTCGCGGCGGTGAAAAACTGGGGCGTGCGGAAAGGTGAGATCGGAGGTGGTGATGCCGACATAGACGACGCGGCCAGTGAAGGCGGCGAAGTTGAAACAGGTGGACATCGACTTGGGGCTGCCGGTGGCGTCGATGATGACGTCGGCAAGTTGACCGTCCGTGATTTTTTCTAACTCGGCGAGGTGGGAGTCGTCGGCTTGAAATTGAATCGTGTGCTGGATGCCGAGATTTTTCTGACAGAAATCGAGACGACTTTGGACCATGTCGAGGACGATGGTTTTCACATCCATCAGTTTGAGAAACTCCAAGCAAGCGAGGCCGATGGGGCCGGCGCCGATGATGAGGACGGTTTCGCCGGGCTGAGGATTACCGCGTTGGACGGCGTGGTAGCCGATGGCGAGCGTCTCGACGAGGGCGAGTTGGTCGTAGCTGAGGTCATTGCCGGGATGGAGCTTGCGGGCGGGAACCGCGAAAATGCCTTTGCGGAGGCCGCCGTTGTTATGAACACCGATGACTTGGACGCCGGGGCAGCAGTTGAGTGAACCTTTCTGCGAGGTGGCTGAGGATGGATCGTTGACGTAAGGTTCGAGCGAGCATTTGTCGCCCGGTTTTACGTTTGAAACATCATCGGCCACGGCGACGACTTCGAGGCCGAGCTCGTGACCGGGCGTGCGTGGATAAGCGAAAAACGGAAATTTTCCGAGGTAACAAGCGAGGTCGGTGCCGCAAATTCCCATGCGGTGAGTGCGGACGAGTGCTTCGCCGGGAGCGGGCGTGAGAGGCTCTGGCAGATCGACAATGTTGATCTCTTTGGGTGAGGTAAATTGGATGGCTTGCATCAGTTATTTTCAGGAAGTCCTTCGAGGTGGCCGGAATTTTTCACGGGGGCGAAGATGGCTAACACATCGGCGAGGAGTTCGCGGTCGATGGGTTTTTCTAGCCACTCGGCCCACTTGCGGATGTTCGCAGGATTGGCAGATCCGGCGATGGTGGTGGCGAGGCCGGGATGCTCACAGGAGAACTGAAGTGCGAGTTGCGCGATGTCCACGCCCCGGCTTTCGCAGAGTTTCGCGGCGGTGCGGGCGGCAGCTTTGACTTCCTCCGGTTCCTTGAGCCAGGCGGGGAGTTCGGCGTTGGTGAGGAGTCTGGCGGAAAAGGGTCCGGCGTTCATGGCTCCGATGCTTTTCGCTTCGAGGCGTGGCAGGAGTTCATCGGCAAAGGTCGTGTTTTGCAGCGTGTAGCGGTTGTAGCCGAGGACGCAGTCGATGTCGTTTTCGACGTGATCCAGCACGGTGTTGAAGGTCTTGAGCGGGTAGCACGAGAAGCCGATGGCGCGGACTTTTCCTTGTTGTTTGAGCTTGAGGATGGCGGGCAAAGTTTCCTCCCAAATCTGTGGCAGAGGGACGAACTCGACATCGTGGAGGAGTAAAATATCCAAGTGATCCGTGCCGAGACGTTGCAGCGAAATGTGGATGGATTCCTCGACGCGCTTGGCAGAGAAATCGAAATGCACGTCCGAGTAGCGACCGAGTTTGCTGCCTAGCAGGTAGCTTTCGCGCGGGACGCCTTTGAGTCCGAGACCGAGCATGATTTCTGACATTCCACGGCCGTAGAACGGTGAGGTGTCGATGAAATTCATGCCGAGATCGATGGCGGTCTTGGTGGAGAGCATCGCTTCATCGAGCGTGATTGAGCGAAATTCTGCGCCGAGTGAAGATGCGCCGAAGGAGAGGATGGGCAGGTCGATACCGGTTTTGCCGAGGGGGCGTGTTTTCATGTTAAATGGATGAGCGGATGGAGGAAATGGTTTGGCGGGCGGCAGCTTCTGGATCGGGGAGCGCGAGCACTTCGGCAGAGAGATAGCCGTTGTATCCGATCTCGCGCAAGGCTGCGATGATGGGCGCGATGTCGGTGTGACCGAAGCCCATCGCTTGGCGGTTAGAATCGGCGTAATGGACGTGGCCGATGTGATTTCCCGCAGCGCGGATGGCGGCGGGGAGATCGGTTTCCTCGATGTTCATGTGGAAGAGGTCAGCGAGGAGGACGACGTTTTTTAAAGCATGTTCATCGAGAAATTTCGCAGCGTCGGCGAGGCGGTTAAAGAACTGGGTTTCGTAGCGGTTGAGTGGTTCGTAAATGAAAGTTACACCGTGAGTTGCAGCCCGTTCACCACAAAGGCGGAGGCTTGCAGCGAGGAGTGCGAAATCACCACCTTTTCCCTGCATGGAGCCGAGGATGGCGGGTACTCCGAGTTGACCGCCGAAGTCGATCATGGCGGTGACGAAGTCGAGAGCGGCTTCGCGTTTTTCAGTAGATTCGTCGGTGATGGAAAGCCCGTGACGCAGCATTCCCGCGCCAGTGCCGACGGCGGCGATGGCGAGGCCATGAGTGACTGATAGAGATTTCACTTCATCCACGCTGATGAAGTCCGGGCCGGGCAGGAAGAGTTCCACGGCATCGAATCCGATGGCAGCGGCGGTGGCGAAGGCTTCGGGTAGCGGCGTTCGCAGGACGAACGGACCAGCGGCGGCTTCGGCGACTTGGCAGAGGGTGATTGCGGATTTCATTGGGATTCCGCACGAAGGAGTAGCGAGCGAGTCTGGGATTGAATACGGAAAAATGTTTGTCGTTCACCGCACAGCCGAGAAACGAAGAATTTAGGCACCACGAATTTTACGAATCTGGCGAATCAAGAATCATCCATTTTATTTCATCTCACTCACGCCAGCCGATCCCTGAAATCTTGATAGGAAAACTCACGGATGATTTCGAGCTGACCGTCTTCGTGTTGGAGGGCGATGGCGGGATGTTTGACGCCGTTGAAAGTCGTCGTTTTTACCATCGTGTAGTGCGCCATGTCGTCGAAGACGAGGGTGTCTCCGGTCTTGAGAGCGCGCGGAAATGAGAAGTCGCCGACGACATCGCCCGCGAGGCAAGTGGGACCACCGAGGCGGTAGGTGTGGAGAGATTGGGGGGCAGCGGCGAGAACGGGCGAGCCGCCCGTGCCACTTTTTGCGGGATTGGGGATTGGAGATTGGGGATTCGAAGGGTCTCCCGCGAGGTGATAGGATTCGCCCTCGATAACAACGGCTGGCATTTTCTCTTGCGGACTAAAGTCCGCGCTCCGTTCGGCGAGGAAGACATCGGGCCGATAAGGCATTTCCATCACGTCTGGCATGTGGGCGGTGGCGGAGATGGATAGAATGGCGAGGCGGTGTCCGGCGGACTCGAACACGTCCATGACGGTGGCACGCAACACGCCGCTGTGGATGGCGACGGCTTCGCCCGGCTCTAGCCAAACTTCGAGGTCGTATTTTGCCTGCGTTTCCCGGACGAGTCGGATGAGTCGTTCTCGGTCGTAGAATGGCTTGGTGATCCAGTGACCGCCGCCCATGTTGAGGTAGATGAATTGTGGCGAGCGGAGGAGGTGACCGAATTTCTCATCGACGGCGGCGAGCGTCTTTTCGAGATCGTCGGAGTTTTGCTCGCAGAGGGTGTGAAAATGCAGGCCGCTCAGTCCGGTGAGGTCGGCTCCGGCGAGTTGTTCGGCGGTGATGCCGAGTCGCGAACCGGGCACGCAGGGATCGTAGATCGGAGTTTCTCCGGTCGAGCATTCTGGGTTCACACGCAGGCCGCAGAGTAGCTCGCGGCTTTTGAAACGCGGGTGACTCATCACCATTTCGCGAAAGCGGAACCACTGGGAGAGCGAGTTAAAATCCAAGTGATCGGTGAAGCCGCAAAGCTCGCCAATGTCAGCTTCATCGTAGGCGGGCGAGTAGGTGATGACGTGTTTTTGAAAGTAATCTCGTGCGAGTTTTCCTTCCCACAAGCCTGAGGCACAGCAGCCATCGAGGTCGTCGCGGATGAAAGGAAATGCCTTCCAACAAGAAAATCCTTTGAGTGCTAACACGAGGTGACAACCTGCGGCTTCCTTCACTTCGCGGAGGATCGCGGTGTTACGTTTCAATGCGGCGATGGAGATGACAAACATGGTTTCTGCCATGACTGAGAGGCGAAACCGCGAGCGAATCCAGCAGCTTTTTTGAGTTTCCTCTCCCCTGCCCTGCTTTGCGAAAAAACTTATCGCACGTTCAGCCAGAAGAAGGCTGCGTTCAGGTAGCTGGCGTAGCTGACCCACAGCAAATAGGGAACCAGCAACCACGCGGCGAGCTTGTCGGCTTTTCCTGCGAGCTGCATCGTCGCGATCACGCCGAGCCAGATGGCCGCGATGACGGCGAGTGCGGCATCGATACGACCGAAGCCGAAAAACACCGGAGTCCACATCAGATTCAGCACGAACTGGATGAAGAAAACCCACACGGCTGACCATGCTTTCCTGACGATCAGCCGCCCCAACGCGATGCCCATCAGTAAATACAGAACTGACCAGACGGGACCGAAAACCCAAGACGGCGGCGTGCCTGCGGGCTTGGTGAGAGTTTGATACCACTCATTGTCACCGCCCTGTGAATAAAGCGCGGCGGCACTTCCTATTCCGAGGCAAAGCAAGGCGCAAGCCAGCGGCCAAAGCCAATTTTTCGCGGATGAGCGAGGCGGGTTCGTTTCAGACATTGCTTAATTTTTCCGGTTCTCAGGCCTCGGCAATCACAAACTCCTTCCGCGCCCACTTGCAGCGGAATGGCTTGCCGGAATCGTTCGGTTTCCAACCGTTCGCATTGCCGAAATCGATGGCCGCCGTCACCATGTCGTAGCTCACGATGCGCGGCAATTCCCCGACTAACTGCTGGCCATTAACCGGGGCGCTGGCCTCAATGACGATCTCATTCGTCCCCCGGCGGTTCTGCATGATCCAGCGATACTGAACGTCTCGGTGGTTGATAATTTTGTAGCCTTTTTGTGGAGGTGGCATTGGGTTAGGAAATGGTTTGAAGCGAATCGCGTGAGCGGACACTGGTGAGATGAAATCCTGTTGAGAATGTTTATCTTTGAATTTTCGCCCGTCATGTCGCGTCTCGCCTGAGTCAGTTTTCTCACCATCCCCATTTTCACGACCTATGAAAAAATTATCCCTACACCGATTTGCCACCGTTTACCTCTGTCTCAAGCTCGCCGCTGTGGCTTGTGCTCAGGACGCCGTGCCTGAAGTCGATCCATTCAAAGATCAAAATGGTTTTCCGCCAAAACAGATCCGCGTCCAAGTCGAGTTCATCGACGTTTCACACGAACAATTCACTGAGCTGATGTTCGGACCCAAGCCGCCTGCGAACGACGGCGAACTCCGCCAGCAGGTGGCCCAGCTCGTCAAGGACAGCAAGGCGACGGTGGTGGAAACTCTGCTTTGCTCGACCCGCAATGGCCAGAAAGCGACTTCAGAATCAATCGAGGAGTTCATCTATCCTACGGAATATGAACCCGCAGAGTTAGCGACTGATACCGTCGTGAAGGGAGAAAACGGCTTACCAGACCAAAAGGCGAAGAAACCTGATCTCGCGGTTGGCCCACTGCCGACCGCGTTTGATACTCGCAACGTCGGATCCACTCTGGAAATCGAACCCATCTTGGGCATTGACCTCAAAACCATCAACCTGCGCTTCGTGCCAGAGATCGTCTATCACGTTGGCAACGAGGTGTGGGCCGAGTGGAAAGGCGAGCACGGAAGCTCCCCGGTCCAGATGCCGACGTTTTACACGATACGCACAAATACGAGCGTCACCATCACCGCAGGACACTACATGTTAGCCGCCGCGCTTTCGCCGAAGAACAAGGATGGCGTCCCGGATTTCACCCGCAAGCTGATGGTTTTCGTGAAAGCTGATGTGGTCGAGACAGGTCGTTGATAGGAATCTTAATCATGAGAAATTTCATCATCGCGCTGGCTCTAGTCCTTTGTGGCATCGCCAGCGGTCATCAAGAACAGCCCAAGCAATTTCGTGTGAGCCTTCAGTTTTTCGAGGTGTCTCAGCCCACGCTAACTGAAATGCTCGGCATCCATCAGAAGAGTGGTTTAAATTTTCATGACGAGACTCTAGCTCTCGCGAAAGTCGATAAAGCGAGGCTTCTGGAAACCTGCATGGTGGTTTGCCGCAGTGGGGAGAAAACGTCGCTGGAGTCGATCCGTGAGGAAATTTATCCCACGGAATACGACCCACCAAGGTTGCCGTGCGACTTATCCTCGCGTCGCCGAAGGTCTTACGAGCCACCAGCAAATCCGGCATTTCGCTCTCCCACAGCCTTCGACACCCGCAACACCGGTGTCACCTTCGAGGTCTCGGCGAAGACTGCTGGCGAAATGATCGATCTCCACCTCACCCCCCAAATCGTCAGTCGCCTACGCCTCGAAACATGGATGGAGCACACCGATCAATGGGGCGACGGCTCCATGCGGATGCCGATCTTTGAATCATTGCGGTGCATGACATCCATCAGCGTGACGGCTGGAAAATTTGAACTCGTTTCCGCCCTCACGCCGAGGGCGAACACGCAGATCCCCGCTGTCACGCGCAAGATCCTCGTCTTCGCCCGTGCGGATGTGTTACTACCCTGAGGCAACGGCGAATGGATGGCATGAGTGGGCTGCTAGAAGCATCTTGGCCTTGGACTGCGGCAGCTTGCTCTGCCCATTACCCACAAGTCGAGGGCTGCATAATCAAGGAGTGGTGGACTCCGATCCGCCATGCCCATGAGAAGCCAATGAGCTGAGGAAACCGCTTTTCATTGTCCTTCCATGGGCATGGCGATTCGGAGATCGCCACTCCTTGGACTCAGCGCGAAAGCGCCGCTAGGAATATCGGTCTTGTGGGTAACGGGCAGAGCTTGCTGCCGCTTTGGTCCGGCAGCTTGCTGCGGGTGAAGACTTGGGTGGCCCCCGTGCCAGCAAGCTGGCTACGGAAAGCGGCAGCGAGCTGCATGCAGTCCAAAGGGGCATTTCATTGCCCGCAAAGTCAGCACCGAATCGCCGCTTGAGTTTTGAATGGGTGGCAGACAGTTTTCGGGCGCACTCATGAAATTCCACGCTTCTCTTGCCGCCGTCTCCCTTGTCGCTTGCTTGTCCGCCGCTGAGGTGCCGAAAATTTTCGAAGGCTATTTCCAGAAAGATGTCCCGGTGAAAGGGCAGATCGGCGTGGTGTTACCGCCATCTGAGATCGATAAATACGTGGCAAAAGTGAAGTCCGCCGCTCGCAAAGATCCCAAGTGGTTCAAAGAATTTTCCTCCTCTGGCAAACAAGGCGAGCCGCTGCCATACGACGAGCGACTGGGTCTAACGAAAGTGGAGTATGACGAATACCTCTCGCTATGGGCGAAGCGGGAATTCAAGCCCGTGGCGGATGTGATGCTCCTGCTGCGGCAAAGTCCGGGCGAGACGTGGTCGATCACGGCGACGGGTGAAGCCAGCATGTTTTCGACGATCCGCTACGTGGGAAAGGACGACATTTTCCGCTCACCTAACGGCGACCTCAAGCGCATCGCCGACATCAATGCAGATAAGAACAGCATTCTCGGTGAGTGGGCGGGGATGGAATGGAAATTCGAGGAAGAAACCGAGCTGGGGAAGACGAAGGAAAACTTCGCCCTCGGTAAGCTGGCTGGCGACAAATACGGCATCCTCGTCTATCGCGGGCAGGAGCTTTCTTCGGAGGGCACGAGCTTGCTGAATAAGAGCCTAGTCGTGCGCTTCTTGTTAGCCAAAGCCGCGCCGGTGAAGACAGAGAAACCTGCGGCAAAACCTGCTGCAAAGCCGGTCAAGAAATGACATTCGTCACTCCGGCACGACTTGGCCGTTAGGTATTTCTGAGTATGAGAATCATCGCGGGCAAGGCGGGACGCATCGCCATCAAGGTGCCGTCAGCCGTGGCGCGGCCAACGACGGATTTTGTCCGTCAGGCGTTGTTTTCGATCATCGGCGAGCGGGTGGAAAATGCACGGGTGCTGGATTTATTCGCAGGCTCTGGAGCACTCGGGCTGGAGGCACTGAGTCGTGGCGCGGGCGGCTGCACGTTTGTGGATGAGCATCGGCAGGCGGTCGCGGTGATCGGAGAAAATTTGGTTAAGGCTCGGTTAGACGGTGGACACGCGGTTAGGTCGGAGGTTGCCACTTTCCTCAAGCGAGACGCGGGCAGCTACGATTTGATTTTCGCCGATCCGCCCTACTGGAAATATCATGGCGACAAGGACCAAGTCACTGAGCTGATGAAGGGCGGGAGCGTCCCTCCTCGGCTCGCGGCGGGTGGCTGGTTCATCGCGGAAATTTCCTCGCATCAGGCGTCGCCGGAAACGCCGGATTTTTCCCTCATCGCACGCCGCGAATATGGCAGCAGCGCGATTTTGATTTATGAGAAGCGCGATTGAAGAGACGGCGATGACCGCGTAATTTTCGGACTCGATGCGATTGCTCACCGCCCTAACAATCTACCGCCTGCTGTTGCCGTTGCTATTTCTCGCGGCGTTTCCCGGCTGGGTGGTGAAAATGCTGCGGCGCGACGGCTTCGGAACGAGACTCGGCGAGCGGGCGGGCATTTACTCATCCGAGGCGGAGTGGGAACCGAGTGGCGTGGTGCATTTTCATGCGGTCAGCGTGGGCGAATCCATGCTCGCGCTGAAGCTGATCCGCGAGTGGTTAGCGCGCGAGCCAGAGAGGAAATTTCTACTCGCCACCGGCACCGCGACGGGTCACGCCGTGGCGACTGCTGCGGGAATTTCTCATCTGCGAGTGACTTACGCGCCCTTGGATTTCCCCTCGATGGTGCGGCGTTATTTAGACCGCTTTGAGCCGAGACAGATCGTTCTAATCGAGGGTGAAATTTGGCCACATTTGCTGCTGGAATGCAAAAGGCGCAACATCCCGGTGTGGCTGGTCAATGCGCGGATGTCACCTCGCTCGGCACGACGGTTTCGCAAGTTTGCCGCGTGGCTGCGTCCGATCTATCAACTCCTGAGCGGCGTCGCGATTCAGGAAACAGACGATGCAGAAATATGGCGGACGCTCGGGATCGCCCCGAATCAGATTCATCACACGGGGAGCTTGAAATTTGATCCAAGCAGCGGTGCTCGGCCCCAGCAACAGGAACCCTATCAAACGATGATTGATCGCTTTGGAAAAGGCCGCCCGGTGGTTCTCGCCGCGAGCACGCATGAGGGTGAGGAAGAGTGGATCGCAGCGGCGATTCGTGCGGCGGATGCGCGTGCATTGGCGATCATCGTGCCACGCCACGCAGAACGGCGAGAGGATGTTAGGACAACGCTGGAGCTAGCTGGATTCGCAGTGAGGCTGCGTTCTGAGCAGAGCAATGAAACATGCGACGCCTTCGTCATCGACTCCACAGGTGAGCTGCGCGATTGGACCGCACACGCGGACGTGGTCATCATTGGAAAAAGTTTTCTCTCAACTGGCGGCCAGAATCCGTGTGAAGCAATCCTTGCTAACAAGCCGCTCATTTTCGGCCCGCACATGGAGAATTTCCAACCCCTCGCACGCCGCCTCGTGGCTGATGGTGGATGCATTTTGGCGACCAATCAGGCAGAACTCACTGCGGCAATTTTAGTAGCTCTCGATCCAACGAAGGCTGCGATCATGACTCATCATGCCTCTGCGGCACTGGCCAGTCACGACGGTGCGACACGCCGGATTTTGGCACTTCTGATGGAAGAAAATCACGAGTGAATTTGCTGCAAGCGGAGTTTGTCATTTCTGAAAACGCTCTTTAGAGTTCGCGCCGTGAGTGATTCTGACACCGACCCATTGAACAGCCTTCTATCCAGTTTCGCGCTCGGCCCCGCTTGGGCGCGGGACGCTGGCGATAAACCGGAGCGTAAGGCCAAATCATTTTCCGGCGCGGACGAACGCCCGCGTGGACGTGATGATCGGGATCGTGGGCCGAGGTCGGGTGGCTCACGCGATGGCGGCGAGCGTCGTCCATTTCAGAGACCTAGCGGAAATCGCGATGATCGTCGCAGCGGGCCGCCGCGCATCGAGGAAATCGGCCCTGAGGAAGGTGTCCGGGCGACGATAGGACCCGATGCCCAAGCGGTTCACTTGATCGGTAAGGAGGTCCATCAAGTCGCGCGGGTGTACGCGTTGTTTGATGTCGCGAAGATTTTGTTAGCGGAAAAATCGCGCTGCCGGGCGATCTTTGAGACGTTAGAATCTCACGCGCCGTTGATCCGGGGTAAGCTGGAAGAGTGCCTTTTCCTAACTCGCGAAGAAGCGATCCGGCATTTGTGGAACTCTGAAACGCGCGGTGACCTGATGGAGGAGGAAGTGATCGATGTCGATCCGCCGACTGGAAATTTTCAAGCCATCGCGCGATGTGGTGTTTCTGGAGAGTGGCTAGGCCCGGTGAATTTTCACTCCTACCAGACGAACTTGCGACGATTGCACCGCGAGCGTTTCGCCAAGATGCCATTCGAACTTTATGCGTCCAAGGTCCGCACAGAGCGCGGCGAAGAAGCGGTGAATGCTTGGTTAGAAACGATGAAGAAGAAGACGCGTTGGCGGATCAAGGGCGATGGTGACGACGCATGGATCGACGATCGTGCCGAGGCGGAGAAAGTCTTTGCGGCTCGTTGTTTCGACACGGCATTTGAAGAAGTCCGCGTGGCCGATGTTTCCGGTGCGATCCCAGCGAAAAATCTATCACCTTCGCTGCTGGTCTCATTAAAAATCGCAGGGACACACGCACGCAATCATCCCGCGATTTTGATTCCAAGCGTGTGCCGCGCGGTCGAAGCCGAGCATCTTCCTGTTTTCAAACGTCTGGGCAAGCTCTTCACCGGACCTGCCCGTCCGCACCCGCTGCCGCTGGATGCTGTTCTGGCAGAGCGGCCTGAAAAAATGGTCTCATGGATTCGCGCGAACACTCCGGCGAAGCTCGAAGGCCTTTGGAAATCGGTATTGCCCGAGGGCAGCACGGCGCCACCCGCCGAGTTCGCCGCAGATCTCTTTTGGCTCCTCCACCAGGGCCACATCCTGCTCTACACCGACGACACGCTCGTCGTTCAAGAATTCCGCGAAGCCGCCCCTGCCGCCGAGCCGTCTGGAGAGGGGAAAAAGAAGAAGAAAAAGAAAAAGAAGAAGCCCCGTGCGGAAGGCGAGGCCGTCGTTAGTTCTGAAAACGCTGAGTCTGTTCAAGTGGCCGCAGAGGCGTCCGAAGAGGCGATTGAATCTACGCCAGTGGAAGTGGAGTCCGTGCCTCCGGTCGCTGAAGAGACGGCGGTCGTCACCGATGAGTCGCTTGCGGCTGTGGTGGATGCTGGGAATGATGGGATGGAGGAGAATGATGTGGTGCATGAGGTGGAGGCTGACGTTGCAGAGGATGAGAAATCTCATTTTACGGACTGATCGGACGAATTTGAAATTTCCTGCCTTTTTACAAATGCCGAGAGTTGACGAGTCTCTTTTGCTGTGGTTCAACCATCTCGACCCGCAACTAGGAACGGTGGCTGAGTGGTCTAAAGTACTCCCTTGCTAAGGGAACGTAGGGGTGACTCTACCGAGGGTTCAAATCCCTCCCGTTCCGCCAGCGTGAAATGGACAACGTCGTCCAGTGGTCCTAGAGTGTAAGTTTTTGCTCAAGCAGTATAAGAGTGAAAATTTGATCGGTTCTGAGCCTGGGTCATATTCATGTTTGCTCGTTGCATTTAGTGGGGTTACGTATTCCTCAGACTGGCCATCATTGAATCAACTAACCAGCTGACCTCCATCAAAGCCATTTGCCGAGACGCCGAAAACCCACATTTCAACTTAAATGCTAACTTTACCTTTGAGCCTTCGCTGGCCACGTCAATCACTGGTCATCATGCTCGTTTCGCTCGCCTCTTTCGCGACTCTGCGGGCGGCGAACTTTCAGGCAGTTGATGTAACGAACACCCTCGGTCCGACCTTTTTCCTCGATAATGCTGCGAACGGTGGCGGTGATACAGACATCAACCAGCCAAACGCGCCGAGTTATGATCGTACATTCACCGGGCAACTGACTGCGAATCAAGGACCGACTCGGGTCACTTTCACGGGTTTCGGCTTTACCACGCACACCAGTGCCACTGCGAATGACGCGACCTCGGTGGCATTGACTTTTACTTATCTCGGGGCGGACGAACTGTCTGGTGGTGGTGACGATGTCGTCATGGGGACCGTGACGGGAGGCTTTGCATTCCTCGACCCGCAAACGACACTGAATCCTAATGCGGAATACGCTCTAGCCTTCGACTCTCCATTGGTCTCGGATCTCACCATCACGGGGACCAAATTCCGCATCCGGGTCGCGCCGAGCAACGGAACGAGCAACGGCTCCCTGAAGCTCAAGACTCAGGCAGCCGGTAGCCCCGAGGCAAAACTCAGCGTCGCTGGATATGCCTCTGCGCTGATCAGTCCAGGGCGATTGAATTTAGCGAAATATCAGCCTGTCACCGTGACTTCCACCAACGGCCAGCGTCTGGCGAGCTACCTGACGGACGGTGTGACTGGAAATGACAACCGCTGGCAGGGCAACGGCTCGACGTGGCAGTCGGCTATCGTGGATTTCCCTTTTCCTGTGGAAGTCGGTAGTGCTCAGATTTTCACCGGGGAGAATGACACTTCTCCTATCGCGAGTTACGGTCTCCAATACTGGAACGGAACTACTTGGGTGAGTATCGCTGGCGGCAGTGTCACGGGAAATACAAGCGTCGAGCGGAATCTTGTTTTCACCAGTCCAGTGACAGCCTCGTCCTTCCGATTCTTGAGCGCGGAGACTAACCTGCGTGTCCGCGAGTTGGCTCTCTATCCGCCGAATGGTGGAAACAGCTACCCGCTCGGCACAGATCTCACGGTCAATCTCGCCTACCAGCGCCCGGCAGATGCCTCGGCGAACATCGCGGGAAAATTCGCGCTACTCGCCGTAGATGGTCGGTCACATGCCGGTTCCGCGTGGCAAACCAGTACCGCAGGCACCAACACGCTGGATATTGATCTGCGGGTCAGCACGAAAATCGGCAGCGCGCACCTTTACTCCGGCTCGGGCAGCATTTCACCTCTGACAAATTTCGTCTTAAAATACTGGGACGGCACAGCGTGGCAAAACATCACGGGCGGAAATGTGACCGGAAACACCACTGCGGACCTCGTCGTGTCATTCACCCCAGTCACGACCAGCCAAGTGCGGCTCGAGTTCACCAATTCCGGCACCTCTGCCGTCCGCGAACTCTGCATTTTCCCGGCAAACACCGGAAATACCGGCTACCCAATCGGCACGAACATCATCAACTCCGGTGCCGTCGCGAATTTTGAAACCCACAACGATTCTTTTTACCGCATCACTAACCCGTCATCCAGCCGCTACATCTCCATGGCAAGCGGCGGCCAACCAGCACTCAATCAAGCGGGCATCACCACCGAGCAAGCCCAGTATCAAGTCCTGCTCAACCTTTCCAGCGGCACGTATCGCTTGCGAAATCGTGACACAGGCAACTGCCTCTCCGGTAATCAGTTGTCCAAAACTCCGGGACTGGCACTCACTGATGCGCCGTACTCCGCGCTCCCACACCAAGACTGGATTCTCGATCCTCTGGGCGGCGGTGAATTCCAGCTCGTCAATCAATGGAGCGGCCTCGTGATCGATACTCAGGGCGGATTGATAGCCGCTGGCACGGCACTCGTGCAGAACACGGCTAACAACTCAGCCACTCAGCGTTGGGAATTTCTCAATCGCGTGGGCTACCCCAAAAAAGGCATCGGCGGCACTTCTTTCGCCAAGGCGACTGACCCGAAATGGGCATACAACTGGGGCCGAACTAACTCGAACCCCTTCCCAGAGGACGCCGTCTATTTCCCGATGCAATGGGGTAACTTTAGTTGGGACGTTACCCCGACTTCCTCGCCGATGAGGCAGGATTACCCCCTGTGGCGCAGAAACGCGAATGGCACTCACATCCTCGGTTTCAATGAACCAGATGCGCGTTCCCAGTCAGGCGGCTCGCTTGATCTGTCGGACACAAGCGAGGCTGATTTCAGCATCACGCGCTCGATGAACACTGCGGTAGCTCTGTGGCCGCGCTTGCAGGAGCTGGACCAACCGCTCGTCAGCCCGTCACCGGCGAATAAAGACAATGGCTGGCTGTCTTCCTTTTACACCCAAGCGGCGAATCTCGGTTACCGAGTGGATTACACCGCCGTACACACCTATCCGAGTCCCAACGGCGGCTCTTCGCAGAACTTGGTTGATTTCGTCCAAGACACCTACAACGCTTGGGATCGCCCGGTCTGGCTCACTGAGTTTTCCTTCGTGGACTGGGGTGAAAATCAATCTTGGAGCGAGGAGGACAACTACAACTGCCTCGCCGAATTTCTCTGGCGTGCCGAAAACATGACGGAACTGCGTAAATACGCGCTCTTCGTCTTCACCGAGAGCAGCGAATATCCCCAGCCTGCGAATCCTTGGCAAAATTTCACCCCGGCCCCGCGCTCGAACAGTTACGACAAAAACGGCAATCTCACCGCCTTCGGAAAACTCTACGCCGCGTGGGACAACGTCGCCTCCGTGCAACCCAACAAGCCCTACATGCTTCATCACCGCGGCATGAGCAAACGCTTGGCCAACACGGGTGGCGGAAATCCACTCCAGAGCGGACGAACGATCCGAGCCGATGGCCAGATCGTCAACTGGACTCTGGTATCCACCGGGGTTGCCAACCGTTACTATGTTGTATCATCCACTGACGGTCGACGTCTCAGTTATGTTACCAATGCCAGCCTTGACCCTGCGTTAGTGGCCGCTGGCACCACCGGTGTGGATGTGGAGTGGTCGATCACCCTCAAAGAGTATGGCTGGTACTACCTCGGGCACCCTAACACCAACACCCGGCTCAAGCTGACCAGTTTCAATACAGGCACGAATGAAGCCAATTACCAAATGGTCGCGAACACCGTCACCGACGACAGCGTCCAGTGGCGTTTCATCGTCGCCCCGGCAGAACCGTCCTGGACGGGTACTAGCGGCACTTCCTGGGCCACCGCCGGAAGCTGGAACCCCGGCAGCGTTCCCGCCACCGGAGAGAGGGTGAGTTTCAGCAGTTTCTCCACCGCCAATCTCTCCACGGTTTTAAATCAAGATTTCAATATCGTGGGACTCAGAGTGACCAGTCCTACGGGAAATGTTTCGATCAGCGGCACGCACAATTTGACCATCGGCGCGTATGGCATCGACCTTTCCGGGTCCACCCGGAACCTCACGATCAACTCACCGATCACTCTGGATTCCCAGCAAGGTTGGAGCATGGCCGCCAGCCGCATTTTGACCCTTGGCGGCGCGGTTACTGGAAATCACGACCTCACGATCAGCGGCGCGGGCAAGCTCTCTTTCAACGCCGCAAACGTACTCCCGAATGGATCGGGAAATGGCGACCTGATCGTCAATGGTACGCTCGACTTGAATGGCACCACGCAATCTATGAACGGCCTCACCGGTACCGGATCCATTGACAACACCGCCGCCGGAGCCGCCACACTCACACTCGGAAACAACAACGCCACCAACACGCTACCCCTCCTCAAGGACACCGGTGGCGCGCTTTCACTCATCAAGACTGGCTCGGGCTTCGTCGAACTACCCCAAGCCAGTACCCACAGCGGCAGTTTCACGAACAACGGCACCGGCACCATCGCTCCGCAAAACAACGCGGCTTTCGGTACCGGCCCCGTCGTGATGAACGCCGGAACGCTTTATGCCACAGTGGCAGATTACAGCATCGGCAACCCCCTGACCCTCAACGGTGCCAATCTCCGCGTGGGCGGTAATAACAGCCGCACATTGACTTGGACCGGCCCAGTGACCGTCACGGCTAACTCCAGTATGGTTGCGGATGGCGGAACCTCCGGCATCACCATCAGTGGCAGCCTCAACATCGCCGGAGTGACCTTCAACTCCAGTAACAATGGCGTCGCTCACATTATCAGCGGCCCCATCACCGGAACTAGCGGCACCGTCAACACCACAGCCGGAACACTCAACCTGAACGGCACCAACACCTTCTCCGGCTCATTCCGTTCATCGCAAGGAGCACTGATTCTCGGCAATACCCTCGCCATGCAGAACGCCACACTCGACATGAACTCTGCGGACGCTGGCAGCGTGAACCTGAGCAATCTCAGCGCAACCCTTGGTGCTCTCACCGGTTCGCGCAATCTCGCTCTGGGCAGCGGCACCGTCTCCATCGGCAATAACAACTCGAACACCACCTACAGCGGCGTGATGAGCGGAAGCGGTTCATTGGTGAAAATCGGTAACGGCACACTCACTCTGGCCGCCACCAACACCTACGCCGGAACCACCACCGTGAATGCAGGCGCACTCGCTCTCGGCGCAAACAACGTCCTTCCCGCCACCGCAGTCAGCATCGGCAATGCGACCTTAAACGCCGCCACCTTCACCGACACCGTCGGCACCCTCGATGTCACCAGCACCGCCACCATCAACCTCGGCACCGGTGCCGCCCTCGCTTTCGCCAACAGCAGTGCCATCGACTGGACCGGCGGCGCACTGAACATCACCGGAGCCTTTGTTTCCGGCTCATCCATCCGTTTTGGCACTACATCCACAGGCCTCACCACCCAGCTCGCCCTCATCACCGTCAACAGCATCCCCGGCACATACACGCTGAACTCCACCGGATTCCTCGTCGCCCCCGTTGCCAGCCCCTACGACACCTGGAAAACCCAAATCACCAATGGCCTCACTGACCGCACCCAAGACGCCGACGGCGACAGTTTCACCAACCTCCAAGAATTCCTCTTCGGCACCTCACCCATCGCAGGCAACGGCTCGCTCGTCACCACCGCGGCCAGCGGCAACAACCTCGTCCTCCGCTGGCTCCAGCGCGAGACTGGGACGACCTACACGCTCAAACAAAGTCCCACTCTCGCCACAGGTTCATGGAGCAATGTCCCCTCCCCGCTCTCCGCGCCCGACCCCAACCAAAGCGGAACGCCCACAAATTACGACCGCTACCAAGTCACTCTGCCCACCAGCGGCGGAAAACTTTTCTTCCAAATCCAAGGGGTAGAAAATTGACCGAACCGCCCGATGCTGCGTGTGCTCAACAATGCCCGAAAAGTGCAATGTTTTGCATAAACCGTGTAAGCCGGAACAAGTGACAACCCAAATTCCAGTTGCAATCTTATTTCGACTTCACCAAGAAGCGCGGAGCCAGTAAGCCGCAAACCCACGTCCCAGCGCACTCGCTAGATCTCCAAGTCCTCCTCTTAAAACCCACCTCCTACGTCCACGCGTAAATTTTCCGATTTATGCCTGAGGCTTCTCCATTTGCAGAGAAACATGCAACCATCGCTCTCCCACACGGGCGGCGATTCTTTTTTCCCTCAGAACCCAACCCACCGACCAGACAGACTCAACTCAAACTCCAATAACCCAATGAAACCTAGATTCCTCGCATTCCCACTCACCATCATACTCGCCTCATCCGCCATGGCGGGCACGTACACATGGACTGGCTCCTCCAACACCAACTGGGCCGATCCCGCCAACTGGGACATCACCACAGCCCCGCCGTCCTCACCTGATACCTTCCCCAACTACGGAAGCACCTACACGGCCGACTTCCTGACCATCAGAAACAATGGCGATCTGACCAACGACCCTCCAGGAACCACGCCCGGCTCTGGAGCGATTTTCAATCCCGGCTCCACCGCAACAACCCATTTCAATCTCACGACAGGACGCGGTTTTGCGGTCGGCATCGGCAACGGCCCTCTCGCCATTCCGCCGGACACGAAAGGAAGGGCCGATCTCACCATCAGCAGTGGCACCCTCAAATTCACCCGCGGCAGCAACACCGGTAGCGAACCTTTCATGGCCAACCGTGCGGATGTGAACCTCCTGATCAACGGCGGAAATCTGGATCTTTCCGCGCATTCCAACAACTTCCGCCTGATTCAAGAAGGGCTTTCAGGCATCACCAGCACCATCACCATCGACAATGGTTCCTTGAGCTGCCGCTCGCTTGATCTTATTTTCGACTCAGAGATAGATCCTGCAACCGTCTTCGGAAACGGCATCATCAACCTAAATGGCGGCACCTTCAGTCCCCTGCGGATCATCCGCTCGGCCGCATCGGACCCGGGGCAGACCTCATTCACCTTGAACCTCAATGGCGGCAACTTACGGGCAATTAACAGCCAAACTGATTTCCTCAACGCTCTTACCGATCTTCAAACCGTAGTCAAATCCGGCGGCGCGAAAATCGACACCAACAGTTTCAACATCACCATTGCCGAGGTACTCGAACATGATGCCGCACTCGGTCTGACCGCCGACGGCGGACTCACGAAAAACGGTGCTGGCTCTCTTACGCTATCCGGCATCAACACCTTCACGGGTCCGGTGACCGTCAATGCAGGAACCGCTTTGGCCACACCGAGCAGAATTCTCATCCCCAACGACAATGCTCTTGGTACCGGAACGATCACTCTCGCCGATTCATTTGCGGAAATCCAAGTCAACAACACCCGCGTCATTACCAACTCCATTTCTATTGCTAACATCGGGGCCGAAAAATCCATTCTGCTGCCCTCTCCCGGCAATGGCGCCTTCGCAGCAGCCACCTTTTCCGGTCCTATCGCCATCAACGATACCGACATCGACCACTTCCGTGCCCGGGCGGACGACAACTGCTTCCTGACATTCTCCGGAGTTGTCAGCGGCTCCGGCGGAATCTTTAAATATCAGCCCGGCAGACTTGATTTGACGAACGCTTCCAACAGTTTCACTGGCGGCGTAAAAATTACCCATGGTGCAGTTTCCTTCACCAGCGGCGCGCTTGGCAGCACGGGGCAGATCCGCATGGAAGGCACCACGGGAGTCACTGGAGTATCGCTGCGTTGGGATCCCACTAACGATCAAGACATCTCAAGCCGACTCGTCATGTTTGACGCCAAAGCCGCCACTCTCGTAATGGCCGATGGCGGATCTCCGTTTGATACTTCCAATGTCACCTTCGCCAGTGCCATCGGAAGCAACAGCACTGGCAGCCTCGTGAAGAGCGGAAATGGCACGCTCACCCTCACCCAGCCCAGCACCTACAGCGGAGGAACCACTTTATCGCAGGGGACTCTCGAGTTCGCAAACAACGGTCTCGCTACGACTGGATCGGTCACCATGGACGGCGGTATCCTCCGTTGGTCCACGGGCAATACCCAAGATCTTTCCTCGCGCATCGTGATGGTGAATGCCAAAACCGCCTCGTTCTCCACCAACGGCAACGACGTCACCTTCGCCAGTGCCATCGGCGGCTCAACCACTGCTGGCCTGACGAAAACAAACACGACTGGCGCACTCACCCTGAATGGTGCCAACACCTACTCCGGCACCACCACGGTGGGTGGCGGCACTTTGAAAACAGGAAACCCCAACGCCCTCGGCTTCGGTGGTCCGCAAAGGACAACGACCCCAGGCACGACTGTCGCCAGCGGTGCTACGCTGGATCTGAATGGAACTACAGGCATCAATGAACCCATTTCCATCAACAGCACCGGAGTCGGCGCATTGGTCAACAACTCAGTTACTCCAGCCGGTATCAGCAATGGCATCGCCGGCTTGGCGGTCGCCGCCACGGGAAGCGGCTCCGGCTACAGCACCGCCCCCACAGTCGTCATTTCCGGCACTGGCACAGGCGCAACAGCAATCGCTTCACTCGGCGTCACGACTGCCAGCTTCGCAGTCACTGTTGCAGGAAATCGAAACTACACCGTTGCACCGACTGTGACGATCGCTGGCGGGGGCACGGGTGCCACCGCAACTGCCGTCCTCTCCGGAGGTGCCACAGGAACTGTTACTGGCATTACAGTTACATCCGCTGGCTCCGGTTTTACCACCGCTCCCACCGCAACGATCTCGGGAGGAACCTCTACCGGGACCACCACAACCACCTTCACTGGTAATGCAACCAGCTTCACCGTGGGTGGACTTGCTTTAACCAACGCAGGCTCTGGCTACACCGGCACTCCGACCTTCACCTTCAACGGCAGCCCAGCCACGGTGACTCCAACCTTGTCCTCCGTCATTCTCGCATCAGATAGCAGTGTTGGCGGCTCGGGAAATACGACCGTCAATGCCGTGGTTGCCGAATCAGGTGGCTCACGAGCCCTGACGAAAGCCGGTGTCGGCACGGTCACACTCAACGGTGCCAACACCTACACCGGTGAAACCAAGGTCGATGCCGGAACCCTCGCCATCAACACCGACGACACCCTCGCCAACGCCGCCGCCGTCCGCATCGACAGCAGCGCCGTGCTCAACCTCGGCTTCGTCGGCACGGACACCGTGGACCGCATCTTCATCGGTGGCGTGGAACAAGTCGCCGGCACTTGGGGCAGCCTCGCCTCCAGCGCAACCAACAAGACCGCCCGCATCGTCGGCACTGGCATTCTCGATGTCACCAACGGCTCAGTTGTCGCCTCCGGTTATGCCGCTTGGAAAACTGCTAACTCCACCGCAGGAACCCTAGACCTAGACCACGACAACGACGGCGTCTCCAACGGTGTCGAATACTTCATGTTCGGAAATGCCAGCAGCACCGGCTTCACCGCCCTCCCCGGCGTGATTAACAACAGCGTGACATGGGTCAAAGCCACCACCGGTTATGCAGGCGTTTATAACACCGATTTCTTCGTAGAAACCTCGGACACCCTCGCCACAGGAAGCTGGGCGATAGCACCCCTAGGCGTCGGCGCGGGAAATGTGGAAATCACCGGAAACAACGTTAAATACAACTTCCCCACCACCGGCCCGAAGAAATTCGCCCGTCTCAGAGTCACCGGACCATAAGCCAGTAATCCGGCATTGACCGCCCTAGATCCCATGGCTCGCCGCCAGTCAGAGGCCCACAGAACAAGGGCCTCTGACTCACTTTGAAAAACGACCACTGTAAGCGATGTCGCGTTTTCTCGAAAAATTCGGGACACGCTGGATACTACATTGGAACACCGATTCCTCAGAAGTCCTCTCCGTCGGCGTCGAATTCAGCCTGAGCGAGTGCGAGTCATTACGCACCGCGCGGCGAATCCCGCATCGCCGGGAGCAAATCGTCGCTTGCTCATACCAAATCTCGGAAACGAGGTGACTCTTCCATTGGAGCGCGTGATGGATTCCAATGCCTTGAGCCTAAATTCAGGTACGAAAACCACGGAATACTCAGAACACGCGGAAAATCAAAGAGTCGGGAATAGCAAAAGCCACACCTAAGAGGGCTACATCGTTCAGGGTGCCTACATTAGGAAGAACTCGTAACAAAATCCTGAAGGCATAGGTTTTTTCACCGCCAAGACGCCAAGTGCGCCAAGGAATTCCAAGAAGGCTCACGTTAAAACCGCTCTCAAACCCCGTCATCTCGATTTTCTATGTCTTAAACTTGGCGCGCTTGGCGTCTTGGCGGTTCAAATTGATTCGATTCGTGCAAGCCTGCTCATGCAACAATCTCTGGCGTAGACACCCTGCTACATCGTTAGAAATGCAACTGGCGGATTCAGTGTAAGCGTAGTCTGAAGCGCAGTGCGGATGGATTTGCTACGGCAGGTGCATAGCAGTCATAGAACCCTGAACTATGACCGCTACGCAGCCGCCGTAGCAAACTCATACGCACGGTGCTTCAGGCAACGCTTACGGAGCAGGTCAATTGACCCACATCATTCAGCGATTCCCTTTCGTAAATCCCTCAAGCTCCACAAGGTTCCACTCGCCATTGCGCCACCACCCTTCAGCTTCCTCGCACCATCTTTGCGCTTCGGGCCAAATCGTTCCCGCGCTC
>JANOQR010000096.1:0-37543 GCA_031414935.1 Luteolibacter sp. | reverse complement strand
CCACCTTCAACGCCTTCAAACTCCGCCACCCCTACCTCGGCAGCGAAAACGTCAAACCCAAGACCGTCGCGAGGGAAATGATAGAAAACTACCAGTCCTTCGAAGACTACGTCAAAACCTACAAGCTCGAACGCGCCGAAGCCGTTCTCCTCCGCCACCTCGGCGAGGTTTACAAAGTCCTCGCCCAAACCGTCCCCGACACCGCCAAAACCGAGCACCTCCACGAAGCCGAGTCCTTCCTCGAACTCATCGTCCGCCACACCGACTCCAGCCTGCTAGACGAATGGCAAGCCCTACGTGGCGGGGACGACCCGTCCCCGCGAATTCATTCATCAACTCCCCAATCTCAAATCCAAAACTTTCAATCAAAAATCCCCTACACCAAAAACAAACAGGCCTTCACCCGCCACCTTCGCAACCACATCCTCACCCTCGTCACCGCGCTCTCCCGCTACGACACCGAGGCCGCGCTCAGCCTCATCGCCACCCACGACAGCGACGGCAAGCTCTGGTCCAACGAGCGCCTCCTCCAACAGCTCAACACCTATCACGCCGCCCGCCACCAGATCCGCCTTGATCCCGAAGCCCGCAACGCCCGCCACACCCATCTCTCCGAAGACGGCCTCACGATCCACCAAACCCTCATTGACCCCGACGACCTCAACGACTGGTCCCTCCAATTCACTCTCGATCTAGAGAAATCCAACGAAGCCCGCACCCCCGTCCTCCACCTGGAATCCATCGCCCCGATCTAATCAAGGGAGCAGACTTCTCGTCCGCTCTTCCATTGGACCGCGAAATTTATTTCGCGCGAATCTCCAGCCACGGTCGGAATTTCGCGCTGGAACCTCCACCGCATAAGCGTTACTCTCCACCCAACTTGGATGAAGCAAAACGACTACCTCAACCGGATCACGACCGCCCGCTCTACGAAGTCATCGAGGACTTCGGAAGACGCCTACGCCCAGGTGGACCGGATGGCCAAATCGACGAGTGGTCCATTTACGACGAAAGCTTCCGCCGCCTCGTCGCATGGGCGGACGAAACCGGACGATTCTACGAAGGCCTTCAAGCGCTGAAAGAAGGCGGTCGCGAACACGACCTCACCTTCGATTCCGCCACCGCCTCCTGGCTGAAATTCACCAAGCCTTCCCAAGCCGGTTACGTCGTTTCCTTTGAATTCGGCTCGCCTTCCTTGGAGCCGGGACTTCCTCTCGAATATCTCGAACGACTCCAGTTGCAGAACGAACTTTTCGGGGACCAGGTCACGTTTGTCGGCATCGGTGGCCAGCGCGCCCGGCCCACCATCATCACCCGGCAGGCCGATATTCCAGGAGACCCGGCGGATGATTAGGAAATCATCGAAATGATGACACGCGAACTCGACTTCACCGCCTTGCCTGCCCGGCTGTCGGTTGGTTACAAGGATTCCCTCGCCTTCCTTCGCGACGACGTCGCGGTCTTTGATCTCCGCCCCGCGAACGTGGTGCGAACACCCGGTGGACTGATTGTTCCCATCGACTCCATCCCGGTCCTGCTCGACGAAAGAGCCCGAAGCATTCTCGCGAACTCCTGAATCGCAACGCCCGCCACATCCTCATCTCCGACGACGGCCTCATTCGTCATCTGGAATCATGAATCATGCGCTACGCTTCCTCAGATCCGCCCGGACTTTTCCGATGATCTCATACCAAAGTCCCTTGGAAATTTGACTTTAGCTCGAAACCTTGGCTCTTGTTTGTTAAGCCATGCAGTCATGGCGCGGTGGAATTTGAAGTCTGAAACCTAAGAGCCTGTCTTAAAAATGGCAGGGACCGTCTCTCCGAGCGGTCCGGTGCGTGAGACGTGAATGAAAAGAGAATCAGAAAGCCGGAACGCCCATGTATTCATCAAACCATTCGCCACTCACGCGCCGGACCGCCCGGAGGATCGGTCCCTGCCATCAGCAGAACATCTTCTGAAGAAGTAGTCTTCATCTGAGTTCTTCATCTGCGTTCATCTGCGGTTGAAAATTCTTAAACTGACAGGATTGGGCGTCTCACCCGCCTCCCCGTTTCACCCGATTGGGGGAATAGACTTCCGTTGCGTTTTCTTCTGATGATGTCACTACTTAGTGATTGCATTTGCTTTTCCTTTGCTCAGATAAAAAACCTCAAATTTCAAACTCTTAAAACCCCATGAACCCATCGCACACCGAGCGAAATCGTCGGGCGAAACGCGGCTTTGCCCTCGTCGTCACCCTCTCACTGATGATCCTCCTCACCGTCATCGCCGTCGGCCTCCTCACCCTCTCCACCATTTCCCTGCGGTCCTCCTCCGCGAGTGAAGCCGGAGCCATCGCCCGCGCCAATGCACGCCTTGCCCTGATGCTTGCCATCGGTGAGTTGCAGAAAGAAATGGGACCAGACTCTGCGATCTCGGCAAACAGCGATGTCCTCGCGGCAGCACCCGCGTCCCCCCGTATTCTCGGCGCATTTCCCGTTGATCCCGCCCAAGCAGACACCGCCACACCCGCGTCCTACGCCAGAACTCTGCGTGAGACCGCCAAGACAGGCGCACGCTGGTTAGTCTCCAGCGAAAATCCCCTAACCGACCCCGTTGCCCAAACCATCCAATCTCGAAGCAAAAAAACTGTGCCTCTTTGGAAGTCCTTCGACAACGCGGGAGCAGCCGTCGATCTCCTCGGAGGCCAGATTACTACCCAAAAAGGCACCTACGCGTGGCGGATTTCGGACGAGAGCCAAAAAGCGACCATCAACGCCGCCGCCAACCCAACCCTCGCAAACGGCACCGCTCGCACCCCAAATTCAGGCTTCACGCCCCCCGCAACCTCTTACATCGGCACTGTCGATACCAAAGACGGGGAAGACGAAAACCAAACCACTCCCGTCAATGGTTACACCCAACTCACCCCAGCCGACGCCGCCAAACTTGTCTCTCTCAATCAAGCAGACATTCCTTACACCGTCGCCAGCAACGATGATTGGTTTCGCAAACACAACTCCTACCTCACCACCAGTTCACTAGGTCTTCCTGTCGATGTCAGCCACGGCCGTCTCAAGCAAGACCTCAGCTATTACCTTGAAACGGGTGGCGGTCTCACCGACAGCGAGTCCGTCATACGCGCATCATCAACCGATACCAAATACCGTGGCCCCAAGATAACTGGTTTGGACTACACCACCGCCGACATGCCTCGTTTCGGTCTGATCCGCAGCTGGAAAGACATCGGAGCCACCACCACAGGTTTCGACAATGGTGGCACTGTCTCACAGGAGTCCACTAACACCAAGCACGGTGTCCATCCCGTAATCCTCCGTGCTGGACTCTACTTCAGTCCCTTCCTCGTGCCAACAAGCCCTGGCTCCGCCACCCCTGAAGTATTAACGGACACCGTCACCTACGCAGTTGACGGCAAAGACCCACCAACGCTTGTAACAGCTCAAGGGAAATATATTAAAATACGACACGCATTTTATCCTCGAATTACGATCTGGAATCCGACCACGGTACCCATCACTGATGAGTGGTTCTTGTATCAGACTGCTTGCATGATAGACGCTACCTACGCTCCTGGGGGCACAAATGATAACTCCGCTGCGTTTACCGATAATTTAAATAAAGGTTGGGGCCAAATGAGAGATTTTACGGCTTCCAGACAAGCGCTCATTTACTTAACTGCCGCGATGAAGAGGAGTGCAGGAATTCAGAAGCCTTACCCGGACAATGGCGGTCCAGATGGCGAAGCAGGTGCGCTTTGTTTCACATTCGCACTCAAACTAGAAGAACCTCTATTGCCGGGAGAAACACGCACTTTTTATCCGCAAAGCGCAAGTAATCCCATCATGGTTGGTTATCAACAAGGAGATTTTAAAAATATCAAATCAAGCAACGTCGCAAGTGGCAACATCATGGTGAGTGAACCATTCGAAAAAAATCACTATGTTTATCACAATGACACAGATCCTAAAACTCCGGCTGCAGCTCAACAAACTAAGTTTTATGCCGCTACTGGAAAGAATATGGATCTAACTCGCCCAGCTCCAACTTTCGTCACGGCTAGAGCGTATTACGGCAATGGCCGGATGCGTGCCAACACTAACAACAACCTCAACGGTGCTGCTTACCGCCTCTTCAAAGTAAATAGTTCCA
Organism: Luteolibacter sp.; assembly: GCA_031414935.1. Classification (GTDB taxonomy): domain Bacteria; phylum Verrucomicrobiota; class Verrucomicrobiia; order Verrucomicrobiales; family Akkermansiaceae; genus Luteolibacter. Next base: position 33,391 of record JANOQR010000096.1, on the reverse strand, counting down.
GTGAACCGACACTGCTCCAAGAATTTTTTGATTGTGGAGTCAAGAACGGACCGGGTGGAACGGCTGCCAGCCAAACTCCCACGATCTCTGTGAATAACACCCGCTTATATGACAGCCCCGTCGATGGAGCTAACTTACCTCCGGGCTGGGCTCTACAAAAAATCAGAACCGACCCCGATGGCGAAGAGGCAAATAAGCGCGGCCATCAAATCTTCTTATCGTATGGGAGGGAGCAACCTACGACGGTAAATAAGACAATTTTCACGGATAGCAGTGCGAAGTTTTCGCTCTTGGCCAGTTACAACCCTCGCGCACGTCATATTTTCCCCGGTCCTCTTGAAGAGCAAAACTTTGACCCATCAACTTGGAATTCGACTGCACAATGTAGCCGCCAGTCGATCTACAGCGAAGGTCGCCCAGAAGCACCATGGTTGAGGGATTTATGGGGTTTTGACCCACTCTCATCCATAGAAAACGGCTACGGATCAGCTATCGGTTCACCCGGCTTACTAGATATCGACCAACTTCCAGGAACTCACGGACTAGTCTATCCAATCTACGATTTCCCCCGCAGTCAGGATTCCGTTCTCTCGCTGGGTGAGTTCCAGTCAGTGAACTTCAGCTACTACCCATGGCAACCCGGATACGCTTTCGGAAACGCCCGTGCAGATGCCCGGATACCCCGCGAAGCAATTGTCAATTCAGTTTCAACGGCACTGGACCATCCCTATATCACTGAGGACGTCAAACCTGGCCCAAATCGCTACATCGACATTTCTTGGCTGCTGAACCACTCGATGTGGGATCGGTTTTTCCTCTCCACCATTCCCTACTCAAACTCTGGATTCGAGCTGGAGGCTGGAACATCCCTCGCCAACTCACGCCACACCGCATCTCCCACCCGCGACGGGCTAAAAACCGGAAATGTCAGCGCCTTTAACGAAGCTGCCGCTCACATTCTCGTCAATGGTGCCTTCAACGTGAATTGCACCAGCGTGCCCGCTTGGAAGCAATTTTTGCTATCCAACACAGATCGCACAGTGGATGTAAAAAATAGCGATTTCGGCAGTAAAAGCTCGCCCGACAGAGAGGCCGTTTTTCCCCGCACTCTCCATCCCTACACTGCTGGTCAAACCAAAGCCAATTTGAAGCTGGGTACCCCCGAGGGCGACAAATCCGCCTACACTGCTAACCGCTCCATCACCGACGATGATGCTCATCTTCTAGCCAAAGCCATCGTCCGCGAAGTCCGCCTGCGCGGCCCTTTCACCTCGCTATCGGATTTCGTGAACCGCCGCCTCGTCGAAGCAACTGATACCACTCACGGCGAGTGGGCTGGCCTCTCCGGCACACTTCAAACCGCCCTCGACCGGGTCACCACAGAGGACAACGCCATCAATAACCACCTTTACGAGGACAGCGAACTTGTCTATACAACCTCAGATGTTCCAGCTTACCTCAACCAACAACATGTCACGGGCCGTCCCGCTGGGCAGCAACAATCCCGCCTCGCTGGCACACCAGGAGAACTCACCCAAGGCGACCTCTTACGGACCCTCGGCCCCTTACTTACCGTACGCGGCGATACCTTCACTATCCGCTGTTACGGGGAAGCAACTGACAAAGGCGGGAAAACCCTCGCCAAAGCATGGTGCGAAGCAACCGTTCAGCGCACCGCCGATCCTGTCTCGCCCTTGGACGACATCGTCACACCAAACACCGACCAGTATCTCTTCGGTCGCCGAATCGTCATCACTCGCTTTCGTTGGCTTTCCCAAAATGAAATTTAAACTCCATTACACAGCAGCTTTGTTGCTCTTCTTTTCCTTCAGTTTTGCCCACTCTGAAAACGATGACAGCGATGAGGCGGCAGAAGCAAAACAACTCGAGGAATTAGCCAAAGAAACCAAAGGGATTGATGACATCCCCATCTATCAAATCAGAGAACCCGGAGAACGCGCATTCGCCATTTACTGCCCAACACGCCCTGCAACGGAACTATTCTACGTGCGCGGGGAGAAAACCGAGGCCGTTCAATACAACACCGAGGCAGTCAGGACATTTCAATACACCAATCAGGGAGTTATCATCCTCTACAAGCGTATCGCTCCCGGTGACAGCAAAGAATCCCTCAAACCCGTTTTCCAAGCTACCCCCTCCGCAGGTTCCAATGATGGGATTCTTATTTTAGATCAAAAAAATCTCGACCCCGAGAAACCGATCCAAATCCCCTACATCGACATTTCATCACAAGTCCTCTCCAAAGGTGCTGCTCGTCTCGTCAACCTCACATCTCGCCCACTCCTTGTGCAACTGGGAGACAACAAAAAATCCGTCGAACCATTCGCTGGAATTACTCACACCTTCGGCACAAAAGAAAATTTCTATCCCGTCACCATCGGACTACGCGTCGAGGAAGAGACCCGTTTAATCTACCGTAACACCTTACAAACTGAGCAACACTCGCGAGTCTTGTTTCTCGTGATTCCCAACACGGACAGCAGCAAACAAAAACGCCCTGTCCGCTGCATGGTTTACAAAGACATGGGAAAAGTGGACTAGCCCCCACATCCCTCCCACAAATCCCATCTCTCCCATGCGTTCTGCTCTTCTCCGCACCCTCCTCATCGCCAGCGTCTCATTCAGCCCATCCCCAGCAGCGGAGTTAGAACCCAAGTCCGTCACCGCCGCGATCAAACGCTCTGCAGATTGGCAACTCGCCAACCCCAGCGGCACCGAGATCCGGGACTGGATCATCGCCCCACTTTACGACGGCCTCCTCCGCACCGCCCTCGCCACGGGCGATGCCAAATACCTCGCCGCCGTCGTTCGATTCGGCACCCAATCCGGCTGGACCCCCTCCAACCGCGTCTATCACGCAGACGACCACGCCGTCGGCCACGCATGGCTGGACATTTATCTCATGGATCCCTCGCGCAAAGAACGCCTCGGTCCCATCCGTGATCGCCTTTCCCACGTCATCACCCACCCCGTCATCGAAAAACTCGCCCACGGCACCAAGCCACAAACTCCCGGCGTCACCGTCGGCGACCGCTGGACCTGGTGCGACGCGCTTTTCATGGCGCCCCCCACCCTCGCCCGGCTCAACACCGCCACTGGCGATCCCAAATACCTCGATTTCCTCGACCGCGAATTCCAAGCCACCTACGACCACCTCTACGATCCCACCGAGAAACTCTTCTTCCGCGACGCCACCTTCTTTGAAAAGAAAACCCCCAGCGGCAAGAAAACCTTCTGGAGCCGTGGCAACGGCTGGGTCTATGGCGGCCTCGCCCTCACCCTCGACCACCTCCCCAAGTTCCACCCAAAGCGGCCTTTCTACGAAAATCTTTTCAAAGAAATGACCACCGCCATCCTCGCCGCCCAGCAACCCGACGGCCTCTGGCACCCCAGCCTTCTCGACCCACAGGAAATCAACACCGGCGAGACCAGCGGCAGCGGCTTTTTCACCTTCGGCCTCGCCTGGGGCATCAACAACAACCTGCTCGACCGCACCGCCCACCTCCCCGCCATCACCCGCGGATGGAACGGCCTTCTCACCCGCATCAGCCCAGATGGACTCGTCGGCTACGTCCAACCCGTCGGTGCCGCCCCAGATCACCTCGAAGCGACAAACACCCAAGACTACGGCACCGGCGCCTTCCTCATGGCGGGCAGCGAAATTCTCCGCCTGCTGGGAGATAAAACCGCAGAACCCAAAGCCCTGCTCGCCGCCGCAGAAAAACTCATCGCAGCAGACCGCACACCCCGCGCCTACGCCCGCCTCGTCGCCGAGCGCAAAGACGACCTCGCATGGGAAAACGACAAAGTCGCCTTCCGCGTCTATGGCCCACCCTTACGCAGCAGCCTAGAAGACAGCGGCATCGACGTCTGGTGCAAACGCGTCGCCCACCCGGTGATCGACCATTGGTATGCCAACGAACTCCAGCGCGGCTTGAGCTATCACAAAGACCACGGCGAAGGACTCGATGCCTACAAAGTAGGCGACGCCCGCGGTTGCGGAGGTCTTGGACTCTGGATCGATGAAAAACTCGTCATCTCAGACACCTACATCTCCACAGAAATCATTTGGACCACCCCAGAAATCGCAGAATTTCACACCGTCTATCAGTATCCCGTAAAAATGGAAGGCAAGCCGCTGATGGAATACCGCGTCACCCGCCTCCGCCTGGGCCAGCGTTTCAGTGAAATCACCTCCACCTTCTCCATCCAGCCGAACCAACGCTTCCGAAACAAGAAACCCGGCGCGAAACTCCCTTACGAAATCGCCATTGGCCTCAACTCCCAAGACAAAGGTGCCAGCATGACCCTCGATGCCGCCAAAGGACTACTCGCCATTTACGAGCCCCTCGCCGGACATGGATTTGGCACCGGAGTCATCGTGAATCCCACCACCGTCGCCCGCACCACCCGCCTTACCGCCACCGATCCAGAGGGCAAGCACGAACAAGCCATCATCATCGTCCGCCCCGACGACAACAGCACCGTCTCCTACCGCAGCGGCTTCGCCTGGGCCGCCGATGGCGAAATCATCGACTCCGCCGCATGGTCCAAACACCTCGAATCCCAAGCCGCCAAGTAGTACAGCCGTCTCGGCTGTGTCGTCAAACAGGCGTCTCGCCTGTTCTGTTATTTTAAGTCTTCACCTCCCTCCATTTCCCAAAAAAGTCTTCATCTGCGTCCATCTGCGGTTAAAAATTTCTTCACTCCGACAATCGTGGCACCCACCAGTTTCCCGGCAATCACTCCCCATCTTCCCATGCTCTCTCCCACCTCCTCCCTTCGACGTTCGATGTTCAACGTTGGATGTTCGATGTTCCTTTTTGTCACCGCCGCCCACGCCCAAAAACCCAACATCCTCATCATCGTTGCTGACGACATGGGCTTCTCCGACCTCGGCTGCTACGGCGGAGAAATTCAAACGCCCAACCTCGACCGCCTCGCCGCCAACGGCCTGCGCTTCACCCAGTTTTACAACACCTCCCGCTGCTGGTCCTCCCGCGCCTCCGTTCTCACCGGCCACTACCCCCAAGCCATCCGCCGCGACCTCCTCCCCGAGGTGGATCGTGGCGAATACGGCATGTTAGGCACCATCAGCGGCGCAAACGGCATCCGCCCCCGCTGGGCACAAATGCTCCCCGCCTATTTAAAACCCCTCGGCTACCGCTCCTACCATTCCGGCAAGTGGCACATCGACGGCGACCGCCTCCCCGCTGGCTTCGACAGCTCCTACTCCCTCGAAGACCACAACCGCTACTTCAGCCCCCAGAACCACCTCGAAGACGACGTAAAACTCTCACCCGTCGCCCCCGGCGCCACCTACTACGCCACCACCCACATCGCGGATCACGCCATCAAGTGCCTCAAAGCCCACGCAGAAAAAACTCCCACCGCCCCCTTCTTTGAATACCTCGCCTTCACCGCCCCCCACTTCCCGCTCCAAGCCCTGCCCGAAGACATCGCCGTTTACAAAGACCGCTACACAGTCGGCTGGGACGCCATCCGCAACGAGCGACTGAAACGTCTCAAACAACTCGGCATCGTAAATTGCGAGCTCCCACCCCTCGACCGCGAAACCATCCCCAGATGGAATCTCACCGACGAAGAACTCCGCAAACAAATCAGCCCAGACGAGTTCCGCCACGCCATCCCGTGGTCCGAACTCACCTCCAGCCAAAAAGAGTTCCAAGCCGCTAAAATGTCCATCCACGCCGCCATGGTCCACCGCATGGACATCGAAATCGGCCGCGTGTTAGACCAACTCAAATCCATGGGCGCGCTCGACAACACCCTCGTCATGTTCGTCTCCGACAACGGTGCCACCCCCGAGCAAATCCTCCGTGGCGACGGTCACGATCCCACCGCCCCCCTCGGCTCCGCCAAAACCTACCTCGGCCTCGGCGCAGGCTGGTCCACCGCCTCCAACACCCCATTTCGTCACCACAAATCCTGGACCCACGAAGGCGGCATCACCACCCCGCTCATCGTCCACTGGCCCGCCACCATCAAAGCCCGCAACGAACTCCGCCACGACCCCGGCCACCTTATCGACATCCTCCCCACCGTCCTCGACGTCATCGGCACCAAGCAGCCAGAAAAAATCGCTGGCCTCACCGCACCGCCACTCCCCGGAAAAAGCCTAACATCCACCTTCACCCAAGACCGCTCTGCCTCACACCCCCCCCTTTGGTTCTATCACGACGGCCACCGCGCCCTCCGTTTTGGCGATTGGAAACTCGTCGCCACCTCCGACTCACCGTGGGAACTCTACAACCTCATCAGCGACCGCGGAGAAACCAAAAACCTCGCCGCCACCCACCCGGAAAAAGTCATGGAACTCGAACTCGCCTGGCTAAAAAAAACCGACGAACTCCGCCGCCTCGCCTATCAAGACCTCCCCTCGACCACCGCCCCAGCCGTCGATCCCAACGCCAAATCCACCGCCACCACACCCAGCCACAGCATCGTCGCTAACAAACTAAAACTCAAACCCGGCACAGGCGACGAATACAAAAAACGCCACGACGCCATCTGGCCAGAACTCTCCAAAGCCATCCGCGACGCAGGCATCAGTGATTTCTCGATCTTTCTCGACGAAGAAACCGGAACCCTCTTTTCTATCCAAAAAGTGACCGCGAACAACACCACCGCAGAACTCCGCAAGAGCGACATCATGCAGCGCTGGTGGACCCACATGGCAGACATCATGGAAGTCAACCCAGACAACTCCCCCGTCCGCGTCCCGCTCAAACCAGTCTTCCATCAAGACTGATTTTCCACTTTCCATGTCATCCTTTTCTTCAATTTCTCACCTTCGAGGTTCGATGTTCAATGTTGGATGTTCGATGTTCCTCCTCTTCTCCTCCTGCCTCGCAGCCCCCGTCCACCTCGTCGATGAATCTCCCATTTCCATCAAGCAGGTAAACCCCAACCTCATCCTCGTCGATTTCGGGCGCGTCTCCTTCGGCAACATCCAGCTCACCCCGCCCGCGAATGCCGCCCACCGAGTCACCGTCCACTACGGCGAAGACCTGCACGATGGCCGCATCAACCGCCAACCACCCGGCACCGTCCGCTACGCCCACACCCAGCTCACCCTCAGCGGCTCATCCCCCGTCACCGCCGCCCCGCCCGCCGACGAACGCAACACCCAGACCAACAGCGATAAAACCCCGCCCGCCATCCTCACCCCTACCAAATGGGGCGTCGTCTTGCCATTTCGCTGGGTAGAAATCGAAGGCTGGCCCGGCGAACTAACACCCGAATCCATCGTCAGGAAATCCGCCTTCGCCACCACGTGGGACGACCACGCCGCCAGCTTCGAGTCCTCGGACAAAACCCTCAACCGCATCTGGGAACTCTCCCGCTACTCCATCAAAGCCACCACCTTCGCCGGCATCTATGTCGATGGCGACCGCGAGCGCATCCCCTACGAGGCAGACTCTTATTTAAATCAACTCAGCCATTACACCACCGACAACGACATCCAAATGGCTCGCGACACCTTCGACCATTTGATGAAACACCCCACCTGGCCGACCGAGTGGGCCTTCCACATGATCTTCATGGCCCATGCCGACTACCGCCACACGGGCGACGTCGCTTGGCTCGCCTCCCGCTACGAATCCCTCAAACCCAAGCTCCTGCTAGATCGTGCCCGTGAAGACGGCCTACTCACCAGCAACGCAAACCATATTAAAAAACTCGATCTCGTCGATTGGCCCGCGAAAGAGCGCGACGGCTTCGTCTTCAAGCCCATCAACACCGTCGTCAACGCCTTCTACATCCGCTCACTCGAAATGATGTCGGAAATGGCAAACGCCCTCAGCAAGCACACCGAAGCCGCCGAACTCACCACACTCGCCACCAAAGCTCACACCGCATTTCAACAAACCCTCTTCGATCCCACCAAAAACTCCTACCGCGACGGCGAAGGCACCGACCACTCCTCCCAACACGCCAATCTCTTCCCCCTCGCCTTCGATCTCGTCCCACCAGCTCACGTCTCCTCCGTCGTCGCCGCCATTCAAAAGCGCAACATGGCCTGCTCCGTCTATGCCGCGCAGTATCTGCTAGAGGGACTCTTTCAAAACGAAGCCGCCACCCACGCCCTCGCGCTCATCACCGCCTCCACCGATCGCAGTTGGAAACACATGGTCGAGAGCGGCACGACCATCACTTGGGAAGCATGGGACATGAAATACAAACCTAACCAAGACTGGAACCACGCATGGGGAGCCGCCCCAGCGAACATCCTCCCACGCTTCGTCCTGGGTGCCGCACCCCTCACCCCCGGCTGGAAACAAGCCCTCATCCGCCCCCATCCCGGCACGCTCACCTTCGCCAAAGGCAAAATCCCTACCCCACGCGGCCCCATCACCATCCAGTGGGAAAATAACTCCTCCTTTCAGATGAAACTCACCCTCCCCGACGGCATGACCTCCCGCCTCGATCTCCCCGCCACCCCCTCATCCAAAAGCGTCACCATCAACGGCCAACCCGCCGCCGCAAAACGCGCTGGGTCACGCTGGCTCGTAGATGAAATGGTCTCTGGAGCTGTAGCGATCCAAGTGAATGAATCGTGACACCACGCATGGAGACATGAGGCGTCTGCGGCCCCAAGAGACGGACCGCGAAATTTATTTCGCCCGACCACGTCTGAAGATCATTAGTAAAATCCAACATGATTTGCCGAGCCACACACAGCCGATACCGTTATACCGTTGTCCCTGAAAATTTGGACTTTGGATTGATTTCTCAAAATAGCGCACTCCTAAAATGGTGGGCTTTTTCGGTTTTTCAGAGTCCACATCGTTAGACTCGTTGGGATGATTCGCCTCCACCACTTTCTTCCTTTGCGCCTCTGCGTCTCTGCGCGAGAAACTCTTCATCCCTATCACCCACCCCAAGCAAAAGCCCTAAGCAACCATTCAGAAGAATGACTCGCGCAAAGGCGCAAAGACGCAAAGTTTCCCAGAGTCTAAATCGTTAGACTCGTTGGTATTAGCCACCCCCCCCCGACGAGCTTTTCACTTCGGCGACCATTGATCCATCCAGCGGATTTCAGGCTGGCCAGAAGCCGTGAAACCGATGGGCAGCCAGATGTACCGGGAATCGGCGAGATCGTCTTTGATCCAGCGGTCCGCCATAAAAATGAAGCGTTCAGGCTTCCCGGCGACGGGTAAAACGTAAGTGCTTTGGGAAAAAAATGAGATGTCAGACTTCTCGCCTTTGCAGGGATTTTCGAGTTCTTTCCACGGTCCCCAGATCGAGTCTGCCACGCCAGAACGAGCGGCATTCGGCAGCCACGCGGTGCAGCCAGAAGCGATGAGATAGTATTTTCCCTGCCGCTTGAAAACCGTCGGTGCTTCCATCGAACGACCCGGAAAGATGCGCGTGTACTTGCCTGTGGTCTTCAGATAATCGTCCGTGAGCTCGGAGATGTGCATCGTCGGATTCCCCTCAGACGCCGCGAAGAGATAGGCTTTTTGATCGTCATCCACGAAGACAGTCATGTCGCGGACCATTTGACCGTTAGGGAAATCTTTGACGAATTGGCTGCCTTGCTCGCCCTTTAATTGCTCAGTGATGTTGATGGGCCACTGATTCGCGTGCGGACGAAACGAACCCTGATAGACGAATGGACCCGTCGGCAGATCACTCACCGCCACGGCTGCTTTCGCGGCAGCGTAGTCCATGCTGTCGCTGTGGAACCACAGGACAAATTTCTTGGTCTTCGCGTTATAGATGCACTTCGGGCGTTCGAGGACTTTCTTGGGATCAAGATCCGTGCCCGCCGCCGCAGGCAGGACGACACCGTGGTTCTTCCAGTTCAGTAAGTCTTTCGAGGAATAACACGAGACACCGATTACATCCACGCGCGTCCCACCCCAGGATTGGTTCACCTCTGGCAGATAGGTTTTTCCCTCCTTGACCTCGCCATACCAGTAGTAAGTCCCTTCGTGAAAAAGAATGCCACCCCCGTGCGCGTTGATGCGCTTACCCTCCGTGTCATTCCAGATTTCCCCAGAACGAATGTGAGTCACCGCCGCTTCTTTCGCAGCCGCAAAACCGAAAAGACCGACACAGAAAACAGACAGGATTGGCTTCATACTGAGAGGCTACGAAGCCGCTGAAATCACGACAAGCGCATTGTCTCAGCACGGCCTCACGATCTTCCTCTTGACCCAGCCACAAGCTGGACATCACGCTCAAAAGTGATTTAAAAAATCTCAAAAACACCTTCTTTCGCGGCATGAAACTCCTTTTTAAACAAACAGCCTTACCCCTGTTAGCCATCACGCTATTCACCCACTGCGGCTCAGTCCCAGGCCATGGTCCCACGCCGGATCAAATCTCACAACGCACCCGCTCGGTCGAGATCGGGACGTTCCGCACCTTGGATCAGAAAGACCTCGCCTACGTCGTCCATCGCCCGCGTCACCCAGATCCGCGCCGCGCGGCTTTCATCTATCTCCACGGCATCGAGAGTCACTCCGGCTGGTTCGATGCCACAGCGCGGCTCATCGCAAACAAAGGTCATTTCGTTTTCTGCTTGGATCGCAGAGGCAGTGGAATCAACCGAGAAAATCGCGGCTACATCTCCGGCCACGTCGAGCGCGGAATCAGCTTGGTCGAGGACATCCACCAAGCCGTCGGCATCGCCAAAGCATCCGGCAAAGTCGATGAAATCTATCTGATCGGACTCTCATGGGGCGGCAAGTACGCCATGGCCTACGATGCCGTCCACCCGAATGAAGTGGATGGAATGATCCTCATCACCCCCGGCATGAAACCCAAAGTCGATCTCCCGCCCGACGAGAAACTCGCCGTCCTCACCGATACGATCTTCGCCCCTCAACGTCAGCACCGCATTCCCATCGAGCCGGAAATGTTCACCACAGATCCAGCACAACTCCGCTTCATCGCGAGTGACCCGCTCAAACTTCACACCGCGTCCGCCGGATTTTTCTGGCAGAGTTTGAAAATGGATAGACTGGTAGAGAAAATGGACGACGGTAAACATCCCGCGATGCTGGTCTTTCTCGCTGGTAAAGACCGCATCATCGACAACGCAGCCACGCGCACTTTCCTCACCCGTGACCCCAATCGCTCAGTGAAAATCATCGACTACCCAGATCAAACTCACTCCATCCAGCTTGATGCTCCAGACCGCCTCGCACGCGATATTTTGCGCTGGGTGGACACGCTTCCCGACCAACGCTGACACCCGAGCAGATGCCACGCATTTCCGCATACAGCCTTCATGCCGTGGAGTTGCCATTCCGGGGCAAGTTCGAGCACGCCGCGACATCGCGGGAAAGCTCATCGAGCCTGTTTCTCCAATTGACACTCGACAACGGCGTCACCGGCTGGGGCGAAGCCCTCCCTCGCACCTACGTCACTGGCGAGTCACAAAAAAGCACGTGCGCCATGTTGGCCGAGGCCATTTTACCGAAACTCCTCGGCATGGAGTTCGCCTCGTTCGCGGAACTAACCCATTTCCTCGTCCACTGCGATGGAATGGCTCCCGCCGGATGGGTGCCACCAGACGCCCCACAAAGCGCGGCATGGTGCGCGGTGGATCTCGCGCTGCTAGATTCGTTTGGGAAACATTTCAACACCTCACCCTTCGGTAATCACTCACCGCCGTTACCCGCTGACTTTCGCTACAGCGGTGTGCTCACTTCCAGCCGTAGCTGGAAACAAACCGCGCAACTTCTTGCCTACCGCTTCTTTGGATACCGCGCGCTGAAACTCAAAGTGGACTCCTCCACGGCTCCCGCAGAAATCGCACGCATCCGCCGCCTAGCAGGAAAACGCATGACCCTGCGTGCAGACGTGAACATGGGATGGAGCGTCTCCCAAGCCCTAGAAAAAATGCCCGCTCTCGCGCACGAAGGAGTTTCCAGCTTCGAGCAACCTCTCCCTGCCGATGATTTCGCTGGCGCTGCTAGACTCATCCGCGAAACGGCCCTCGACGTGATGGCAGACGAGAGCCTCAACACCCACGCATCGCTCCGACGACTCATCGACACAGGAGCTTGCACCGCCATCAACGCCAGAATTTCCAAGTGCGGCGGACTCATCGCCACGCTCGCCCGCTGCCGCGAAGCGCAGGCCGCAGGCATCTGGGTGCAAATCGGCTGCCAAGTCGGCGAGTCATCCCTGCTCTCCGCCGCACACCTTCATCTCTGCACCCAGTTCCCGGCTCTCCGTCACGCAGAAGGTTGTTTTGGAAAACTTTTGTTAGCCGTGGACCCAGCCTCTCCGTTGCTTCAAATGCGCGGCGGTGGCCAGCCTCCGCGAGTTCCCACCGCACCGGGAATCGGCGTCACGATAGATCCAGCGACCATCGCCACCTACCAGATTAGCCAGTGGCAATCCCCCACCTCCATCCCATGAGCCGAGAAGAATCTATCGAAATCCAGCGCACCATCCACCTCGGGAATCTTCTGGGTGAAGGAGGCATGGGCCGCGTGACCGAAGGATTTGCACCAGATCTCGGCCAGCATCTTGCCGTGAAACAACTGCGCCATGAATGGATGGAGGACTCCGAAGTGCGCTCCCGTTTCGAGGAAGAAGCTGCGATCATGGCATCCATCGACCACCCCGGCGTGCTGCCAGTCTATGGCGTCGGCCTCGATGACCAACGCCGCATTTTCTACGTCATGAAAAAAGTCGAGGGGCTGACTTTCACCCAGCTCATCGGTGATCTTACCGAGCCTGTGACGAGTGTGCCGCGCAGAAATCGACTGCTCAACATTTTGCTAGATGTCTGCAATACCGTCGCCTCCGCCCACGAAAAAGGCATCATCCATCGCGACCTCAAGCCCGACAACATCCTAATCAACCGTGGCCAGTCCGTTTACGTCATCGACTGGGGAATTTCCAAACGCACAGGCGCGACTAACAACCTAGAACGGACCCTTCCCGGTCGCGTCATGGGCACTCCCGGCTACATGGCCCCCGAGCAGGCTGAGGGAAATTCTGACCGCGCTGGCGCAGAGGCAGACGTGTTCGCACTCGGGGTCATCCTCTATGAAATCCTCACCGGACGCCGTCCTTTCCATGCCGAGACGGATCGCGCGGAAGTGCTGGGCGCCATTCATCACAATCCCGTGGCACCACGAACAGCCAACTGGCTCATCCCACGCGATCTCAACGCCATTTGCCTCAAAGCTCTCCACAAAAACACCGCCGCCCGCTACCCAAACGCTGGCAGCCTAGCAGAAGATCTCCGGGCCCACCTCGAAGGCAGACCTGTCTCTGCCGTCAGACCAAATCCAATCGAGAAAATCCATTACGCCGCACGCCGCCATCCCATGCGCGCCGTGATTTTCGCCTCCGCTCTCACACTCATCACGTTCACCGCCATCTTCATCGGCATTCAACGCTGGGCAGACCATCGCCTCGCGGAAAAAGCAATGACCCAGAATGAAAAAATCTCCGCGGAAATCGACGAACTTGAGGCCGAAAACCTCGCCGCACGCAAAAAACTCACCTTACCAAACCTCCCCGAAACAGATCGCACTTTGATTCAACGAGAACTTGAAATTAACAACTCACGTTGGCTACTCGCACAGTTCGAAGCATTCCGCGTGCTTCGCAGTGTGACTGAATTGCGCTTCATTAAAACTGATACTCAGATCATCTCTGCCGCAAGACATCGCCTCTACAAAACCATCGAAGCATGTATCGAACGTGGTAATCCAGCACTCGCCTCCGCGCTTGCTGCCACCTACCTCGAACGTGCTGCCGAAGGCTTACTTATCGCTCCACTTTCTGATACCGAATTAACCTATCTCCGCACCCTTCTCCAAAAAGCTGAAACCAAGCACACCGAGAAAGATCAGCCTTAACTATTTTTTCACCATGAGCCTTGCCACTCTACTGATTTCCTTAAAAGCCAGATTCGCTGCACGTCCGTTTAAAAAAGCACTCAAAGATCCCATCGGCACCCAACAACGCCTGTTGATGTCGATCTTGCAGCGCAATCAAGACACCGAATATGGCAAAGCCTATGGTTTTTCTAAACTAGATTCACTGGCTGCCTACCAAGGCAATGTCCCCGTCATCGAGTATGAAGACATACGTGAACGGATCGACCGCATGACTCGCGGCGAACTCAATATCCTAACTGCCGAAAAACCCGTTCTGTTTGCACAAACATCAGGCACCACGGGAAAACCTAAATACATCCCAGTTACGCCAAGTTGTCAGAAAGGTGCTGTCACCCCGACATGGCTGCATTTCGCTGCGAATGCTCATCCAGAAATGTTTGCTGGGAAAATCATCACCATCGTATCCCAAGCCATCGAGGGTTACACACCATCCGGGATTCCGTTTGGTTCCACCAGTGGCATGGTCATTCGCGAGCTTCCCAATATCGTCCAAAGTGCTTACGCCGTGCCTTATGATGTTTATGAAGTGAGTGATTATGAAGCTAAGTATTATGCCTTACTTCGCTTCGGGCTTGCTCAAAATGTGACCATGCTTGGCACCGCGAATCCATCTTCCGTAGTGAAACTTGCTGAGATGGCAGATCGCATGTCCGAGATGCTCATCCGCGATATTCGCGACGGCACTCTCAGCTCTGAAATGACTGTAGATGACGATCTACGCGCAAAACTATCAGCCAAGTTACGCCCCGATCCCGCCCGCGCCAACCAGCTCCAAGCCATGAAATCCCGCCGCAACGGACGCTTGTTGCCCGCAGACTACTGGCCAGCCATGGCATTGATCGGTTGTTGGAAAGGCGGCACAGTATCCGCCTACCTTGATCGACTTCCTGAATGGTATGATCCCGATGGCAATGGCCTACCCGCCATCCGCGACATGGGCTATCTCGCCTCCGAGGCACGCATGAGCATTCCCATCTCAGACCACGGCGCAGGTGGCGTGCTCACGATCCATATTAACGTCTTCGAGTTTGTATCCGCTGCAGACATCGACGACCGCCCCACCGAGCCAGACACATGGAAATTTCTCGGCATCGGCGACATCCAAATCGGACAAGAATACTATATCTTCATCACCACCACTGGCGGGCTTTATCGCTACGATATGAATGACGTCATCGAAGTCGTCGGCAAACACGAAGCAGCTCCCATCGTCGTCTTCCGCCGCAAAGGCCGTGGCATGACGAATCTCACGGGCGAGAAACTCAGCGTCAACCAACTCATCGAAGCCATCAGCCGCGCCAACGTGCAGACGGGCTTGGAAGCGACCCATTTCAAAGCCGAACCGGACGGCGAACAATCCCGCTATGTTTTCAAAGTACAATTTTCCGAAATCCCCTCAGCCGACGCCGCTGCTAGGTTTTTACAATCACTCGACGCCGCACTCTGCGAGCTGAACATCGAGTGGGAAGGCAAACGTGGCAGTGGCCGCCTGCGTCCTCCTACTCTGTCAGTGATGAAGCAAGGTTGGTACGAACGCGGAAAACAAAAACTCGTCGCCGCAGGTAAAAGATTATTTCAGGCCAAGACCATCATCCTCGATGCCAAAGCAACGTATCAACCTGAGCCCGATGAAACCGAGTTCGAAGTCCAGTGATGAACCCAAAACTCCCCCCGGACTCCACTTCACAAAAATTTCACCAAAAGAAGCTTCCGCTCGCTCCAGCATTCCGTTAGCCATCGGAGCGTGACCCTCGGAAAATTGCTGCCTGCGCTTGCACTCCTACTTCTGGCGCCTCGGTGCCATGCGGCGGAGACAAGCCCTGCGGATTTCTCCAATGGCTTCAAGCAACTCTCCGCCCTCGGCCTGCCGCAGCTCCCCGCCGGAACAAAATGGTCCGTCCTGCCAGAGTCGCTCACCAGCGGAAGCCTATCTGATTCTGCACTGGTCAAAGACCTCAAAGGAAACGGCTGGCTGCTTCCGCCTCCTGATTCCGGGAAACAACAAGTTCTCCCCATGTGCGAGGTTTCCCTCACAGAAATCGACTCCGAAGAAGCATCGAAAACCGACTCCCCCGGCCTACTCGGACGCATGTTCGGCGGCGGAAAAAAGCAACCCTCCGCCAAGTCCGCAGACCTCGCCAAGGATATAGAAACCCTCTGCAACGCGCTGGAGAAACTCGCCCCTCAACTATTCGCAGAAGACAACTACCGCGCAAAACAAGAAGAGGCCCACTTCGGACGCTTCCTGATTTTGGCCGCCCAGATCGACCAATCCGGCCAGCCAAAACTCGCCAACGATCTCGCCACCGCCCTTTTTCTAGCAGCTCCAGACCGTGAGCCCGTCATCGACTCCGCCATCAATCAGCTCGCCACCCAGCAACTCGAAGCCGCCACCAACGCCTTTTTCCAATCCAAAGACTGGAAAGCCTACCACCGCGCCACCGCCGCACTCATCGCCAAGTTCCCACGCGGTTGGAACAATCTCAGTGCCGCCGCCCTCTTGCTAGACCCGCTCAGTAAACGCGCCGCTGGAACTCCTCCACCCGCTCCCGCCCTCGCAGGCATCCAGCTAGATCCCGCCGCCGTCAGCTCTGTCCAATGGATGACCGACGAAAAACCTACCACAAAAACAGCCAAACAACTCCCACCAGAAATCGAACAACAGCTTGCCAGCCTCCCCGCCCGCTATCGCGCAGAATACCTCAAACAAATGTCGCTAGAAGACGACAACTCCATCGGCCAAACCGAAAACTGGCTTCTCAAAAAACCCGAAGACCTCAAAGAAAACCCCGGCATTTCGCTCCCCACCCTCCAGCTCGGCATCGCTGCACTGCCCGTCCTCGCCGCGCTCGCCACAGATTCCTACCTCACCCTTCACCCCAATCCCGAATCAAACGGCTACAGCGATGATTTCAGCTCTTCCGATGACACCCCCGTCGAGCGCGCCCTCCAATTCTACGCCAGCATGAATCGTCCCGCCACCCGTGGTGACCTCGCCATCCATCTTTTAAAAACCACGCTCCCAGACCCCGAAACCGAACTCTACTCCGCCGATCCACAAACCGTTAGCGACCTCGCGCTGGATTTCTGGAAATCCCATCAGCACGCCACTCGCGATCAACTCGCCCTCACATTCCTCAAACAGGGCTCGCAGGAACAACAAGCCGAAGCTGCCCAACTCCTCACCGCCTCCTCAGACCCAGCAAACCACAGGGCGTTAGAAACCCACATCCTCGAAGACGGCTCCCCCGTTCGTCACATCACCACCGTCCAAACCTACGTCAAAACCCGGAAATCCGCCGCCAAACCATTTCTCACCCTCTACATCAAAGCCCTCCGCGACGAAGTCGGAGACGGGGATTTAAAAGACATCAACGACCTCCCATGGGAAATTCGCGAACTCGGAAAAATCGAACCCTTAATCAAACAGCTCGAAAGCCAGGCATCAGGAACTTCCCCACAAGCAAGAGCCCGCGAAATCGCCACAGAAGACCCCAAGACCGCTCGCGCCGCGATCCCGGTATTTATCGAAAGCCTCTCCGACCTGACTCCTCGCAAGCGACTGTTAGCCCTCCTCGCCGGAGCCGTCGCTGCGGATGATCCCGAAGTGCGGACTCTATTCATTCAAAGCATGGGAAATTACGAACAGGAAGCCGAGGTAACGCAAGCACCCCGAGTCATGCCTGCCAAAGAGAGCAAAGCATGGAAAACTCTCCTCGCTGATACCCGTCCAACTCCTCAAACCATTTCACGCGGTATCTCTAGCATTGGGAAGACAGTCGGAGAAATGGCAGCCATCGCGTTAGAGAATAATGAAGATCCCAGTGCATTTGGAAATTTCAACGATACTCACATCATCACAGGCAAAAGTTTCGCTGAAATAGCCATCCCACGCGCCACCGCCCGTTTAGCAAGTGAACCCATCCCACCTCTCCCCGATGCCTCAAAAGTTTCTCGTGAGCGCCTCAAAGAAATCGTCGCAACTGCCGCAACCAAGCCGCCGTTAGAAATTCATCCTTATCTAAAAACTCTCTCTGACGACGAACGCGCCGCATGGCTCAAGTGGTACGAAGAACCCGGTGATATCGTCATCCCTGAAAACATCCGTAAGCTCAGTAAAATCATCACCACCCGCTGGGCAGACCATTGGAGTTTCAAAGACACACCGACCGTTGTGGATCTCGGCATCGGCTTCGAAGTCAGCAAAACGTCTATCGAAACCCTCGTCCAAAAACTCTCCAATGACGCAGCAAATAACAGCCGCTGTTTCATCACGATCTACAACGCCGACTTCCCACCCGGATTGAAAATTTTGACCACGAAGATCGAACCTTCCAACACTGACGAGGGCACGCCAATCCCGTTCAACTCGTTATCTATACTACCTCCAGCGAGCACTACGCTCAACCAGGTATTTAACGCAAGCCTCGACGAATTTCAATCACCCGATCTCGCACCAAACTCCCAGGGAATCATCCACATCATGATGTCAGGACGCAGAGGAAGATCATCTCCGAGTGTCTGGCAAATCATCGACGGCAAGCCCGTTCTCAAAACGACCGCGACAACACAAAAAGACACCCTTGCCGTTCTCGAACAAGAAACATCACACGACGACTCATTTTCACTCACCCTCCAAATCCTCTCCCGCGCCGATGCCGAGGCACTCAAAGACTCCGAATAACTCTCACCCCTAATCACCACACCGCCATGCCTGAACAAGCCGCCGCCCGTTGGGACCGCCTCCAAGAAACTGTCACCCAAGTCCGCTCGGAGACCGCCCGCGTCATCGTCGGCCAAGACGAGATCGTCGAGCAACTCCTCACCTCCCTCATTTGCAAAGGTCACTGCCTGTTAGTCGGCGTGCCGGGTCTCGCCAAGACCTTGTTAGTTTCCACGCTTGCTCACATCCTCGGCCTCAAGTTTCAGCGCATCCAGTTCACCCCAGACCTCATGCCCACCGACATCGTCGGCTCGGAAATCCTCCAAGACGCCGCTGGTGGCGAGCGGTCCTTCAAGTTTGTCCCCGGCCCCATCTTCGCCAATCTGATCCTTGCCGATGAAATCAACCGCACGCCGCCCAAGACCCAAGCTGCGCTGCTAGAAGCCATGCAGGAAAAGCAAGTCACCGTCGCTGGCCAAACCCGCAAGCTCGACGAACCATTCACCGTCTTCGCCACCCAAAACCCCATCGAACACGAAGGCACCTACCCACTCCCCGAAGCCCAGCTCGACCGCTTCTTCTTCCAGCTCAACATCGGCTACCCCACGCTCGACCAAGAAGCCGAAATCGTCCGCCGCACCACTGGTCGCGCAGCCGCGCAACCTAGCGTCCTGCTAGATGCCGCCAAGCTCATGGACCTGCAAGACGCCGCCGTGGATGTCCCGCTGCCCGAGTCCGTGCTTCAGTCCATCCTCAAGCTCGTCCATTCCACCCGCCCGGACTCAGAATTCGCCACTGCTGACGTGAAAAACTACATCTCCTACGGTGCCGGACCACGCGCCTCCCAATGCCTTGCCCGCGCCGCCCGCGCCCTCGCCCTGCTGCGCGGAAACTCCTCCGCCTCCACCGACGAACTCCGCGCCGTCGCCCTCCCCGTCCTGCGCCACCGCATCATCCCGAACTACAACGCCACCGGCGAGGGCATCACCAGCGATCAAATCATCACCAAACTCATCGGCTCGCTTTAAATCGATGGCCTCATCCTTCAAATTTCTCGATCCAGCAGACATCCGTCGGCTCAAAAACTACGAGTTCGGCGCGAAGGCAATGGTCGAGGGTTATCTATCAGGACGGCATCGCTCGAATCAGCGTGGCTCATCCATCGAGTTCCACGAGTTCCGCCAATACACTCCCGGCGACGATCCCGCGAAAGTCGATTGGCGCGTTTTCGCCCGCAATGACAAGTTATTCCTCCGTACCTTCGAGCAAGAAACCAATCTCGAATGCCACGTGTTTCTCGATTGCTCCGCATCCATGGGCTTTCCCGAAAATCACGAACGCCTCAGCAAACTCGAATACGCATCCTTCTTCGCCGCCTCCCTCGCATGGTGGGTCATCTCGAAAAATGACCGCGTTTCCCTCACCCTCTTCGACGATGGTATCAGGAAATTCCTCCCACCCGGTTCGACCCGCAAGCACCTCCACGATCTACTCGGTCTGCTAGAAAACAACCGCCCCGGCTCCGGCACCTCCATCACCGAGACCCTCGCCCGCGCCCAACCACTCCTGAAACGCAAGGGCACTCTCGTCGTCCTATCCGATTTCTTCTGCGATCCCGCCGAACTCTTCAAGGCCCTCAACCCCTACCTCCATCGCGGTTTCCGAGTCCATCTCTTCCACCTGCTAGACCCCGATGAATTAAAACTCAGAGACCGTGGCCTCGCGAGATTCGTCGATATGGAAACCTCCGCCCACCTCACTGCCCATCCCCTAGCCATCCGCGAGTCATGGGACGCCGAGATCCTCAGCCACTCCCGCGCCCTCCGCTCACTCGCCGCCAGCCGCCATGCCGACTACACACTCTGCTCCACCGCAGACAGCTACTTCACCCTCTTTGACCGTCTGAGGTCTCATTAAAAAAATGAGCATCTTCTCTCAGCATCCAGCTCTCCTTGGCCTCCTCGCGCTCGCGGGGCTGCCGCTGCTGGTGCATCTCCTTTCCCGTGCGAAACCGCCCGAATACCGATTTTCTAACATTGATTTCCTTCGCCGTGTCATCCGCCGCACCGCCCGCATCCGCCGTCCACAAGACTGGCTACTGTTAGCCCTCCGCACGTTCGCCCTCCTCGCCCTCGCAGCGGCATTCATCTCACCCTTCGTGATTTCAGAAAACGCCGCGCTGCCGGGAGAAAAATCCACCGTCGTCATCCTCATCGACCGCTCCGCCTCCATGGCTGCCCGCGAGGGCGCAGGCTCCCGATTCCAATCCGCCTGCGCTCTAGCCACCCGCTTGCTTGATGAATCCAAGCCCACCGCCGCGAACTTGATCTGGATCGACGCTGAACCCGAAGCCGCCTTTCCCGAACCCGGCCCCAACCTCAGTTTTCTAACCGACCTCCTCAACAAAGTCGAGCCACTGCCAGAACCCGCCGCCCTCACCGCCGCATTCGATCTCGCACTCAGGCAGCTAGCAGCCGTCCAAGGTCGTCGCGAATTGATCGTCCTGTCAGATTTCCAATCCACCGCATGGAAAGACTTCGTTCCCGCGCTGCCGTCCGACCTCAAACTCCGGACCATCCGCGTCGCCACCACCGCACCAGCCAACCTAGCCGTCACCCGTTTACTCGCCCAGCCGACCCAGCCAGTCGTCGGCCAAGAAACCACAGTGCTCGTGAGTGTTAGGAATTTCTCCACTGATCCCGTTCACACCCAGCTCACGCTCGATGCCGATGGCTCACGGCAATCACAACCCATCGACCTCCCGCCTTGGGGAGAAACCGAAACCGCCTTCACCCTACGCCCCGCCAGTCCGGGACCGCTACCCGTAGCTGCCTCCGTCGAGGCCGATTCATTTTCAGGCGACGATTCACGCCACGCCATCGTCCGCATCCGCGATGCCATCCGTGTTACTAACCACACACCACCAGACCCCGTCATTGCCAAACTCACCGCCGCACTGCCGTGGCTAGAAGCCGCTGAAAATCCTGCGCCCGGTGACATCCGCGTCCTATCGTCATGGGCAGATTCCCAGTCGATCAAAGCAGACGCCGACAACGGCATCACCGTCCTGATTCACAGCGCCGCCGGGATGCCTCAAGCGCTGCTGCAAGAATTGTTAGAAGAAGCATCCGTGCTCGAAACCTCTGCCACCGGCTGGCAAATCCTTCCTAACGAAAGCCACCCAGCCGTAGAACTCTTCCGCTCAGGAGACTTTGGAAATCCTTTCGCAGGCATCTTCCGTGAGCGTCTTCGCTTATCCTCCGCCCTTCCCGGCATCCGCGCCATCGCCTCTTACTCAGACGGCGTTCCAGCCATTTTTGAGATTCCCGGAAAATCCGCCTCCATCCTTTTCTTCAATCTCTCGCTTGATCCCGCAAAATCTAATTGGTCAACTCAAAGCGGCTTCCTTCCTGCCTTCGCAGAAATTCTCCTCCGCACCCGGCCCCACTCATCCGGCGAAAACTCACAAGCACTTCCCGGCTCGCTACTCACTAAAAAATCCACCGATCCAGCTCACAGCGGCGCCATTCGCTTGCTCGATCCCGCCGCGAAACCCGTGGAAACTTCCGAATCAACCACCGCAGAAGGGCTACTTCTACAAGCTCACGAAGTGGCCCGCCCCGGAATCTACCGTTGGGAAATCTCCGGCCAAAAGATTGATCTAACGGCAGTCAACTTCCCCGAATCCGAGTCTGACCTCCGCCCGCTGGATGCCGCACCCACCTTCGGCAACCGCGCCGCCCCCGCCGAGTCACTCACTCGCCACGCCGCCCTCGCACGCGGCATCTCACTCTGGCCGTGGCTCGCCCTCGCCGCCATCGCCTGCCTCCTGCTAGAAAGCCTCATCCATCTCCGCCTCACCCGCCCCATCGCCGCTTGAACCCGATTTTCCAACTCTCCGTGCTGATCCCCATCGCACTCGCCACCATCGGCCTCGTCGCATGGTCCGCATGGCGTAGCTCGGCAGGGCTTGCTGGAAAGAAACGTCTCCTACTCATCACACTGCGGGTGTTAGGTATCAGCACCGCTCTCGCCATTCTCTTCAATCCCGGAAAATGGATCAGCCCAAGTGAAAAACTGATTCGCCCTTGGGTGCTTCTAGCTGATGTTTCTTCGTCCATGATGCAGAAGACTGAAGGCGATCAAACTCGTGCTTCTGCTACCGCGAAATTTGTCAAAGATGCCGCGACACAAGCCAAGTCCGCTGGTGTGCCGTTACGTGTCTTGCCGTTTTCAAATACCCTAGCAAGTGAAGTCCCCCCCGCCTCACTGCCCACTGCGAATGGCGATGGCACTCATCTGGTTCCCGCCATTTCCCAAGTCCTGCAAGACGCCGCCGCCGCTGGAGAAACCCTAGCTGGCGTCATTGTTCTCAGCGATGGGCGAGAAACTCTTATTTCCTCTAACGCGGCCATCGACACGCTCGCCCTCCGCGCCCGCAGCCGCAATACCGCCGTCCACACCGTAGCCATCGGCACCGGTTATCCACCGCCGGATCTCGCACTCCATCAGACCCGCGCCACGCTCACCGCCTTTCCAGATCAGCCGCTCCGCATCCCCTTCGCGGTGCAATCCACCGGACTCGATCCACTGCGTGCCCTCGTCACCCTGCGCGATGAAAGTGGGAAAGAACTTTCCAGCCTAACACTCGATCTCCCACCCGGAAAAACCGTAACCGCCACCTTCGATCTCAAAGCCCCCGGCACATCCGTGCGCTGGTCACTCGAAACCCCTGTCGTCGCTGGTGAAGTCCGCAGCGCGAACAACCGGGCAAGTTTCAACATCCGAGTCATCCACTCGAAAACCCGGGTTTTCCTCGCGGAAGGTGCCCCATACTGGGACAGCAAATTCCTCGCCCAGCTCCTCCGCCAACAACCACAGATGGACGTGCATTCCGTCCACCGCCTATCAGATAAACGCTACTTCAGAATCGACAGCGGCAGTGATAATCCATCTGAGACCGATCATCCCGTCTTCCCTGCCACGCTCGCAGAACTCTCCCGCTACGATCTCATCATCTTCGGGAAAAACGTAGATCCATTTCTATCACCCGAGCGCGCCGAAGCTCTCCGAACCTACGTCCGCGACCGTGGCGGCGCAGTCCTCTTCGCCCGTGGAAAGCCCACCACCGCTGATGTGCCAGAGATCGAGCCACTCGAACCTGTCGTCTGGACCACGGGCAGTGCCTCGGATTTCCGCTTCATGCCGACCCGCGATGGCGAAGCGGCTGGCTTATTCGGCGAGGCACTTCCAGCACCCGATTCCTCACTCTGGACCGCCCTGCCCACGCTCAAAGACGGACGCCAACTCTCGCTTGTCAAGCCCTTCACCCGCATCCTCGCCGAAGGAATCCCCACAGGCAGCACCGCTCTATCAGGAAGATTTCCCACTCTGCTTGTCCGCCGCTACGGCCAAGGCGTCGCCGGACTCGTCAATGGCGATGGACTGTGGAAATGGGATTTCTACCCGGAAGCTCGCGAGCTTGGAAACTGTTATGAAGATTTCTGGACGCAGCTCATTCAGTGGATGGCCTCTTATTCCGAGTTCCTTCCCGGTCAGGATTTTTCACTGCGTCTGCCATCGAACCGAGGCCAAGCCGACATCGCCATCGCCGCATCCATTTCCTATCGCGGCTCAAATCCTGTTCCGCAGCCCACTCTGAAAATCACCTCACCCAACGGCCAATCCAGCCTTGCCCAACCCGCCGCCCTAGCAGACCCATCAGGCCGTCCCTTGTGGCGAGCATCCTTCACCCCAGATGCGCCCGGGGATTGGAAGCTATCACTCGCCGATCCTCGGGAAAAATCGCCGCCCGCGCCGGAAGTCACTTTCTCCGTCCCCTTTCCTCCCAAAGAAGCTGACGATCTATCGCCCAATCCAGATTTCCTAACATCCATTTCAAAGGCGACTGGCGGACAAGCAATCGATCCTGCAAATTTCGCCGCCTTCCTCGCTCGAGAAATCGTCTCAAACCCGCCCGCCAAACGCGAATCCGGTGCCGTTTGGCAACCCGCATGGAATCACGCAATCATCGCTCTGCTCATCGCCGCGCTCCTCGGCGCAGAATGGTTCCTACGCCGCCGATTTGGATTCGCATAAATCCCAACATGTCCGACTTCACTCGCCAACTCCGCCGCGTCCGCCTGCACATCAGCGCGGGCCATCTGCTTGCAGCACTGATCGCGTTGCTCGCCTTCGCGCTGCTGTTGTGGTTGGCATTCGGCTTAGTGGACGTGTTCGCGGGCTTCGAGTCCGCCAGTCGCGGCAAGATCACTCTCGCGCTCCTCACATGCACTGCCATCTGTGGATTGATCGCCTGCTATCGCGCCATTCGAGTCAGTCGCCACGACGCAGCAGTAAGCGCGGATACCTTACTGGGAAATCCGCGCCAGCCCATCAGTGCCGCCTTTTCCCTCGCTCCCGCGCAGTCCCAGTCACCCTTGGCGGAAATTCTCACTCACCGCACCTTAGAAGCTGCATCAGCATCGCTGAAACAGCTCTCGTTAGGAAAAATTTTCCCCTGGCCGCTGATCCGCAAGACCATCCTCATACTTGCACTGCCGTTGTCTGCACTCGCGATTTTACGCCTCTCCTCACCTGCCGCTTTTACCACCGTTTCCTCACGCTTACTCCATCCAGCAGCGGATATCCCACCCTACAGCCCGTTAGTTTTTAAGGTCGAGCCAGCGAATCCATCCGCAGTCTATGGCGGCGAGCTACAACTCACCGCCGTCATCACTGGCGGTGCGCTCGATCATCCTGTGGAGTATCTGATCCGTCGCCCGCGCAGTGGAGAAATCCTACGGCTGCCCGCATTTCGCGAATCCGCTACCCGCTTTTCACGAAGACTCAACAGCCTAACTGAAACCGTGGACATCGCCGTCACTTGCGGCAAGGCACGCTCGCACTGGCTTCCCGTAGAAATTCTGCTCGAGCCAAAAATCCTCTCAGGAGTCGTCAAACTAACTCCGCCTGCCTACACCGGATTAGCCGCCAGCTCATTCCCACTCGACACCAATGAAATCGCCGCCGTGGAAGGATCTGCTGTCTTGCTGGAAATCACCAGTAATCGCCCGCTGTCCAACGGTGTTCTAACTTTCACCCCCGCGACTGCACCGGGCGTCACCGCAATTTCCGAAACGATCCCTGCCACCGTCTCCGCCACCCATCAGACTAGCTTCGTCTGGACAGCGAGCCGCCCCGGACGCATCTCCGTAAATGTGAGCGACCTACGTGGCACGCCTGCCCCGCAGCCGCTCGATCTCGCCTTGCGGATCTTGCCAGATCGCGCCCCGCTGGTGGATCTCGCCTCGCCACCTCGCCAACTGTTAGCCACGCCGAAGTCCGTCATCCCCATCGTCGGAACCGCAGAGGATGACTTCTCACTGGCCCGCCTCCAGTTCGTCCGCACGCTGTCCGGCTTCCGTGACCGCGTCCGCGTAGTCGCGCCCGAACTCCGCGATAAATCTTACGCATTCAATGACAAGCTCGACCTCCACGACCTCGGCCTCGAAGCCGGACAAATCGTCGAACTCATGCTCGAAGCCTCCGATCACAATCCATCGTTACTCGGTCACGGCTCGTCTGGGATTTCCCGCATCAAGATCATTTCCGAAGACCAATACGCCGAATACATCCGAGCAAAAACCACGATCTCTCAGTTCAGTGCGAGGTTCGACGCCGCACGCGAGGCGATGAATCAAGCAAGCGAAGAATTGGAAAAACTCCGCGATGCCCTGGAGAAGAAAGACGCTGCTGCTGCCGCCAAAGCACTCGCCGATGCCCGCGAGGCACACCAGCAAGGAAAAGAGCTGCTAGAAAAAATCGCTGATGACTTCCCCGCGTTCGATCTTGAAAAAAAACTCAAGGATCTCGCAGCCGAGCAAGCCCAAGCCCTCCAGCAAAATCTCGACGGACTCGGAAACATCGACCCCGCAGGACGCGACGGACAACGAGCCGCCATCGAGGAAATGCTCAAGCGTCTGGGCGAACAACAAAAGCAAGCAGAGCAGATAGACGACAATGCCGCATTTGTCCGCGAGGTAGCCCGCATCTTAGAAATGGCAGCTAAATTCCGTCAGATCTACGAGACGCAAGTATCCATCGCCAAGCGTTTCAAGACCATAGTCGAAGAATTTCGGATGGGCGAAAATCAAAACCGTAGGCTACTGCCATCACTGGCGGATACTCAACAGAAGAACCGCTCCGCGCTTGATGACTTCAAAGTGGAACTCAAAAGTCGTCTCGAAGGTGCCGCTGGAAAAGAGCCACTGCTGGGTCCGCTCGCAGATTCCGCCGCACAATTCCTAGCAGACCTCGAAGCTGCCCAACCCGAAAGCCTGATGGACGTCGCCGCCGCACATGGCAGAGCAGGGGAAGCAAACGCCGCTTTCACCAATGCCGATCTTGCACGCGAACTGCTAGAGCGCCTACTCTCCAAGCCCGAACCTTTTCCTGAAGCCGTCATGGGAAAAGCCCCAAAGTTCGAAGTCCCAGAACTCGACGTAAATGACACCATCGAGCAAATGCTCAAAGCCTTACTGGGCCAAAATCCCGGTGACGGAGCTAACGGACAAGGTGCTGGTATGGGCGGCAATGGGCCACAAGGCGCGGCGATGGATGGCTTTCCGATGGATTTACCAGTCGTCGGCCCCGACCGCCTCGACTTCGAACCCAATGCGAATTCGGCCACAGAAGGAAACGGCAACGGCACGGGTGGAACCATCGCCCCGCTGCCCGAAACCGCAGAAGCAGGCAGCCTCAAGCCCACTGAGACTCGCCAAGGCAAATCATCGACACTCTCCCCAGAATCCATTCCCGAGCCTTACCGCGAAGCCGTAAAACGCTTCTTCACTCCCTGAATCTGAAACTAACTGACGACCATGAAATTTCTATCATCCGCATTATTTGTCGCATTGGTATTTCCCGCAACAGCCAAGGAAGGAGCCGTGGAATGCGGTAACCTCATCTACGCTGGCACCAAAACTTCGCGCTGCTTTAGCGACGAGTTCCTCACCACCGTTCAACAGAAAACCTCCATCGCCACTGAACGGCGTTTCAAAGCCGTGAAACTCGCCGACGAAGAATTATTCAAAATCCCATTCGTCATCATGACGGGTGAAGGCGACTTCAATCTCACCACCAAGGAGCGTGAAAATCTCAAACGCTATCTCCAGAATGGCGGCTTCCTGCTAGCGTCCGCATCTTGCTCGAATCGCCCGTGGGGCACCGCATTCGAGCGCGAAATCAAACAACTTTTCGGCAATGACGCACTCAAAGACATCGCCACAGATCATGAAATTTTCCGGACAATTTTCACGGTGAAAGACTTGAATCTATCCAAAGGGACCGACGCCGCGTCTGGCTCGATGCTGCGCGGACTCACGCACAACGGCAAAATCGTCGTGGTCTATTCGACTGAAGGACTCAACGACACATCACACACCGAAGGCTGCTGCTGTTGCGGCGGAAACGAGATTCAAAACTCGATGGAGATCAACGCGAACATCCTCGCATACGCGCTGCTGCATTGATCCACACCCGGAGACCATCGCCTTGAAAACACCTTTCCAACTTTTTCTCCTCTGGCTCGCCATCATCACCTTCGTGGTGGCGGAAGAGCCTGTGGATGAAACGATGGAAAGATTCCGCCGGGGTAATTTCGACCAACGCACTCTGATCGAAATCCTGCCGCGTGTCGCAGACCCGGCTCAACGCGAAACCATCCGCAAGACTCTATCCGAAGCGAAAGAACAACCGCTATCTGATCTCGTCCTGTTGCTTGAGCATCCCTTGCTAGCAGTGCGGCTCGGTACGCTGGAACTTCTCGAAGAATGGGCAGGCGGAGATTTTTCCTACAATCCATGGACGCCCGCTGGCTCGCCCGAAAACACCGCTGCCCTCGCCCGCTGGAGAGCATGGACAAAAGACCCCGCAAAGCCAAAGAGCGATGGAATTTTCACCGATGAGCAACGCCGTGGCTACCTCCAAGATCTTCTAGCCGATGACGCCGATAAAGCCATCCGTGCGCGGAGGATGCTAGAATCAGAAGGGCTATCCGCTGTCGGATTTCTGGAAAATTTCCTCAACAACACGCCTTCATTAACTGTCGGTCACCGGGTGCGAGTGCGTGAAGCCCAATACCAGATCACGCTCTCGCGCCAGCTCGGCGACCAAGCCGCCACCACCGCCCGACAACTCTCATTCGGCAGCCGCGATCAAGTGCTATCAGCGCTGACGACGGTTCGTGATGCAGGCATCCTCGCACTGCCAATCTTGCGAGATTTCATCACTCACGCGGACCCACTCGTCCGTGAAAGTGCCATCGACTCATTGCTCGTCACTGGTGGGGAACCCGCCGTGGAAATCGTCGCCCCGCTGCTGAAACAAGAAGCCGACGTCAACGTCATCCACGGTGCACTCCGCCGTCTCAAAGACATCCCCGGAAAAAACACCGCAGAACTCGTCACCACATTTCTCACTCACGCAGACGAGGATCTTCTCATTTCCGCCATCCAAACCAGCCTCAGCCTAACAGGAGACAAGGCAAATAACGTCTATGGAAGCAGCAGCAGCCCTTCCACCACCTCATCACCCGCAGACACCGCAGTCATCGCCGTATTATCCGATAAACGCTGGCGTGTCCGGGCCGCTGCTCTGGAATACATCGCCATTCGCAGATTGCCTGACGCTAAACAAACCTGCCTCGACTTACTGGACGACTCCGATGAGTTCGTGAGATTTGCCGCGATCAAAGCGATCTCCGCACTGGGTGCAAGCGAAGCGCTACCCAAACTCAAAACACTCTTCATGAAAGACGAGAACATGGCCGGTCCCGTGTTCCAAGGCTACGGAGCACTCAAACAGCAGCCCGACGCAGAACTGTTAGACCGCCTCGATTCCGTTTCACCGGAGGCGCGTCTCGCAGCCCTACGCGTCGCCGAGACGGATCAAAATCTTGCCAGCTTAGTCGCGCGCTACGTCACAGACCCGAATCTCGACGTCGCCTGCGCTGCCCTGCGCCAAATTTCCGGCAATCAAGAGCTGATGAAACAAGCTCGCAACCAATCCCTCGTCGTCGCCGCTCTGCGATCCGGTCAGCGAGAAAAAGCAGAGGCCGTCATGGAGCGGCTAACATTGCCGAAGTCAGAAATCGTCGATCCCAAAGTCATGAAGACTCTCGATGCCGGGCTGACAAGATCAGAGTCAACCGCTCTCGACGGACTATATGACGCACTGCTTTTACCGGGACAATCGACTGATAGAATCGCTGCCAGACCTCCACTTCATCAAGCTCTCGAAGAACTTGTTAAGGAACTAAAACTCCGCACTTCTCGCGAGACAGCACTTGCGGAGAGATTCAGAGCCGCACTGATTTTAGCCAAAGCCTCCTACGCGGAAGGATACAACTCGCTGACTGCCGATCTGCCCACTCTCACCACCGGGCAGAAAACCACGATTGCACAAAATCTCGACGAGCCATCCCTGCACGAAGCACTCCCTTTACTCACCGAACTGCTACGAGACCCGATTCCCGAAGTACGATCTGGCGCAGCAGCCGCCGCACTTTCTAACGAGAATGCACCTGTGCTTGCGAGCTTGGTCCTGAAAGAACTCGCCCGCCCAGACGCACGATTGCAAGCGACTGAGGTTTATAGTTACCAATTCGAATCCGCTGCAAGGTCGCCAAAAATGAAGCGGCAAATCCGTGATTTCGCTATCTCTACTTTAGAATCAGCGGATTCCCCGGTCCCCATGCGAATCCTCGCGACGATTTGCCTTCGCGATTCACCATCACCCGCAGCCTTTCGTGAACTCGAGAAGCAAAAAACCTCGCCTGATCCACTAGTGAGGCGAGCCACCTGGCACACACTCATCCAGTTACGCCCGACAGAGCTACGGACAGCGGCGGAGTCGATCATGGCCGATCCGCAAGCATTTGTTCGGGTCGTCCTACCCCAAAGCCTGGGCGCAGCCACCGCAAACTGGAGCCACCATTTCAGCGATGCGATTGTAGTTAGAGACATGCACTGGTCCTACCGCAGCACCAAGCCAGCTTTCTCGGACACTCAAAAAGCACTGCTCGAAAAACTCGCCATCCGCGATCCCTCTCCGCTCGTTAGATTCGAGGCTGCTTTCAGCTTATTGACGCGGAATGTCGTGATCGACATCGACGCCTTTGCGACACTGGTCCCTCGCCTACCCAAGGAAGTAGAGGCCAAGGGCCGCATCACGAATTGGCTTTCTGAAAACGCAGATCGCGCGACTCCCGGATTGAAACCACTGCTGGCATTGATCGACCCGAAACGCATCGGACCCGAGCCGATGAAAAAACTCAACGCCCGCATCAACACCAAGACCAAGGAAGGTTTCGCGACGTTTGCCTCACTCGCCCGAGCCTCAGATAAGCCCGCAGAAACCAGTTTGCTTACAGACGCGCCCGTCGCAAAACCAAACACCGAGCGCACTTCGCTGGAGGTAATTTATTTCTACAAGCCCGGCTGCCCCGAGTGCTCGCGAGCGAAGGAATATCTAAAACAACTTCAGTCAGATTTCTCTAAAATGAAAGTCACCGAGCATAACATCCTCGAAGCGTCTGGCACTTTATTGAACCAAGCTCTCTGCCAGCGCTTTTCCGTCCCTTCCGCCCAGCACACGCTCAGTCCGGCGATTTTTACCCAAGCTGGGTTCCTCGTCCGGGATGACATTTCTCCGCAGGCTCTTGGCAGACTTTTCACCAACACCATGGCCACGGAGCAGGATGACTCGTGGATGAAAATCGACCAAGCCGAGAAAGCCGCCGCAGTCGCAACCGTGGACAAACGCTATGCCGCCTTCACCTTGCCCATCGTGATCGGCGCGGGTCTGCTAGACGGTATCAACCCATGCGCGTTCGCGACCATGATCTTTTTCCTCTCCTACCTGCAAATCGCCCGCCGCACTCCGCGTGAGATGCTGATGGTCGGCGCAGCATTCATCTCCGCCGTTTTCATCGCCTACCTTGCCGCCGGATTACTACTCTATCAGTCACTCGCGATGCTGAATGATCGCTTCGCAGGTATTCAAAAGTGGATGAACTTTGGCTTCGCGGCATTGGCTCTGATCGCGGCGGCATTATCCTTCCGCGACGCATGGCGCGCACGCAGCGGAAGAATCGACGAGATGACACTCCAACTTCCCGACTTCCTCAAAAACCGCATCCGAGGCGTGATTCGCACTGGCAGCAAGGCGCGCAACTTCGTCATCGCTGCCTTCGTCTCCGGCTTGGTGATTTCACTCTTAGAACTCGCCTGCACCGGTCAAGTCTATGCGCCGATTATCTACCAGATTCAACAAGGGCGTCTCGACGCGCTCGTGTGGCTAGTGATTTACAATCTAGCCTTCATCACGCCGTTAATCGTCATTTTCCTCCTAGCCTACAGCGGTCTCCGCAGCGAGAGCCTCGTCAAGTTCCAGAAGCGACACACTGCCGCCGTAAAAATCGGGCTTGGCATCCTCTTTGTCGTCCTCGCATTGGTCATTCTCTTCAGTCAAAAATGGCTGACTACGAGCTGAACTCGGTTGGCTAATTCCGCCTCCTGACTCCGGGAAACAACAAGCTCTCCCCACGTGCGAGGTTTCCCTCACAGAAATCGACTCCGCAGAAGCATCGGAAACCGACGCCCCCGGCCTACTCGGACGCATGTACGGCGGCGGAAAAAAGCAACCCTCCGCCAAGTCCGCAGACCTCGCCAAGGATGTAAAAACCCTCTGCAACGCGTTTTCGTAAAGCCTCGCACTTACTCGGCGAGACCTTTCTACCAGCCCCACATCATACTCGGACCTATTCCCCACCCCCCTCGTGACTACTCCCTGTCATCCGCCGACTTACTCCGCAAGCCTCTCCAACCTGCTCCCTGCCACCCTCCACCTACTCCCGCCCATCCTCCAACCTACTCCCTGTGACCCTCAAACCTGCTGCCTCCTACCCTCAAACTTGCTCCCTCCTACCCTCGAACCTACTCCCCTCCACTCTCAAACCTGCTCCCTTCCATCCTCGAACCTACTCCGCACGACTATTTAGCCATTTCCACATAACCTATTATCATTCACTTCCGTAATTTCCTGTTTGGCGTTTCTGAAAAATCAATTAGAAAACTACCTGTTTCCTTAAACCAACCCATACCCCAGAAAACACACCACCATAGACAATCGCGATACCCGCCGCCTCACCCGCGCCGAAAAAATCATCACCTTCTACAACAACAATACCGCAGATTACGCGGCCATCTCCGCAGTTGCAGAACACCTCGCAAAGATCACCGCCAGCGTCGCCCTCGTCACCAACGCCCGCTCCGGCCAAGCACCTAACCGCATCACCAAATCCAGCCTACTTGATGCACTGCTTCTCGACTTCAAACGCATTGCTGGCACCGCCCGCGCCATTGAGCTGCGCGATGGCGAAATCGGATTTGCCCTCCCGTTTAACAAGGTCCCCCAGCGTGTCGAAAAAGACATCCGCGCCTATGCCGACAGCCTCTTGAAACTGCTCGAAGACAACAACGCTCCCATCTCCGACGGCGGCGACTCTCCCGAACAGAAAACCGCCAAAGCCGCCCTTCGCAACCGCTTCCTTGCCCTCGCCATCAAACCCACCTTTGTCACTGCCTTGCGTGCTGACCGAGACGGCCTCGACGAAGTTCACTCCCACAACACCACCGAAGTTCAAGAAGGCACCGAAGACACCGCCCTCATTGATGCCCAACTCACCCTCATCAACACCGAGGTGGACATTCTCAATCCCATCATGGCGAACATTTACGAG
>JANOQR010000095.1:0-9834 GCA_031414935.1 Luteolibacter sp. | reverse complement strand
TGCAAAAAACAATGGAACCAGCAAACGCGACAACCTCCGTAGTGAAGGGCTAGGCGGATGCAATCCGCCGCCACAGTGCGCCTGCGTGCACAAGTCCAAGTTACTCTGTTTTCCACACCCCAGCGCAGCGCGAGTTCTGGTGCTATCAACCTAGAAAGAGTATTGGAACCACGGATGGGCACGGATAAACACGGATTATCAAGAAGTTGTGGAGAGCAGAGATGTCACCCAATGGATGAAACGTGAAAATCGAAGAATTCTATGATTATCAGCGTTCATCTGCGTCCATCCGTGGTTCTATTTTTTCTTCTAGGATCGCGTAAAATTGATTTTGACGGATGAAACACGGAACGCAGTTCTGGCAGAGACCAAAGAATTTAGGCACCACGAATCTCGCGAATCTGACGAATGATTCAGAATCGAAAGAAGTAAATTTCCAGCCGTTGCATGGATTTTCTTCAAGATTCGTGGTGCCTAAATTCTGTATCCCAGCTTCATCCGTCAAAATCAAATTTACTGGCTTCTAGGATCAAGTGACTTGCTCTAACTCACAGCAGGAAGCGAGACGCTGAACTCATTCCAGCCTTCCGCCGAGACGCCGAAATGCAGATTTCCGCCGTGGGCGCGGATCAATTCGCGGGCGATGTTTAGCCCGAGTCCGTGGCCGCGGATGTTTTCACCCACGCGGCTGCCACGGTTGAAACGCTCGAAAATTTCTGCCCGATCGCTCTCTGCCACGAGTGGGCCGCTGTTCGCGATGGCCAGCCGCACACTGCCAGCCACCATCGTGCCAGTCACGCGGATCGAGCCGCCGTCGGGCGTGTATTTCGCGGCGTTTTCCGTCAGGCTTTGGAGCGCGGTCCCGAGTTGCGCGACGTTTGCGGAAACGCTGAGTAGCTCGGGTAGTTCCACGGTGAGCGTGATCTCACGGTCCACCAACAGCACTTCCAAATCGTCGATCAAGCCACCCAGCAAGAGCCGCAAGTCGCAGATTTCCCGCTCTTTCCCGAGTGCTCCGGCGTCTGCTTGAGCGAGCAGCAGCAAGTCCTCGATGAGCGTGGTGAGACGGCGCACCTGCTTGCGCAGGGTGAGGATTTCCGCCTGATCTTCCTCGCCCAGCGCGGCAGAAGTCGAAAGATGATCCAGCCCGGCGCGGAGGATGGTGAGCGGTGTTTTGAGCTGGTGCGAGGCGTCTGCGGAAAAGCGGCTGGCGGTGTTGTAGGAAACTTGGAGTCGGTCGAAAGTGCGGTTAATCACCGCGCTCAATTCCGCGATTTCATCCTGCGTCGGCGGGATGGGCAGCCGCTCGTCCAGATTGTGCGCGTTGATCCTCTCCGCCGCCCGCGTGATCGCCGCCACCGGAGCCACGGCGCGTCTTCCCAACCACAACCCGCCGATGAAAATCAAAGTGGCGACGAAGGGGGCGACGAATAAAATATCGCTCACTAAGTTTTTCTGGAAACGCTCGATGTAGGCGATCTCGCTGGCCAGATGGACGCGGTAGGGCGGGATTTTCTGGCTCACGACGCGCCATTTTTTCCCGCCGATTTCCTGCGTCGCCGAGCCATCCTTCGCGAGGCCGAGGTCCGCGCCGCGCAGGGCCGGGGACTGATAGAGAACCTGGCCCTCCGGCCCTTCTACGACGAGGAGGCATTCGTCCAGTGCCGCCGGGATGAAGTCCTCGCGCAACGGACGGCGTGGGTCGAGCGGGGCACCTCGGTAGTTTTTTAAATCCCGGACCAGATCCTTCGCGTCTTCCAAAAGCTCGCTGTCTAGCAGTAAAAGCTGGTGAAAATGCACAGCGGAAAGCAGCGGCACCACGCCCGCCGCGAGAGCAAGCAGGGAAATGAGCGTGGCGTAGAGGCCCAGCTTGCCCGTGAGAGAAGAGAGTGCCTTCACCGTGGCTGCATGACGTAACCCACGCCGCGGACGGTGGCAATCAGGGATTCCCCGCCCGGGCTATCGAGTTTTTTGCGCAGCCGCATGATGAAAATTTCCACCGTCCGCGTGTCATACTCGTGCTCTCGTTCCCAGATCCGCTCGCAGATTTCATCGCGGCTGAAAGTGCGGCCCGTTTCCTGCATGAAGATCCGTAGCACCTCGAATTCGCGCGGCGAAAGTTCCACCCGCTCGCCGCCGCGAGTCACTCGGCGGGTCGCGATCTCGATCATCAAGTCGCCGTTGGCCAGCGTGCCGCCGGGGCTGTCCGCCGTGCCACGCCGCCCGAGTGCCTGCACCCGCGCGAGGAATTCCTCCAGCGCGAAGGGTTTGGTCAAATAATCATCTGCCCCGGCGCGCAGGCCCGCCACCCGGTCGCCGATTTCCGAACGGGCGGTGAGCATCAAAACCCGCCGTGGCAGCCCGGTGGCACGCAGCCGTTTCAACACCTCAAAGCCATCGAAGCCCGGTAAATTTACGTCCAGCACGATGATGTCGAAGGCGTGCCGAGTGGCCGCTTCCACGGCGGATGGGCCATCTTCCGCCCGCGTCACTTTATGCTCCTCGCGGACGAGCGAGCGTTCGAGTTGGGCGGCGAGCTGGACGTTATCTTCGACGAGTAGGACTTTCACGGGTGAGACGAGAATTCCTGAATCCGTAAGGCTCACAAGCCCAAAGGCCGGGGAAAAGTAACCGTTTCGTCAGCAGAATGGCTGGGGCGCGATGTTCACGCGCGATACGCCACCACTTGCAGCCAGCGGGCTCGTTTGCAATACGCCTCAAACGAATCCTGTCAGTCACAGTAGGCCACGAAAACCTAAGTGTAGTCTGGTAGCTCTAGTCAATTTTTTGGCGTCCAAGTATCGGTTTTGGTCCAAAAAAGAAGTAGAGCAGCAGAACACACCCGTAATACACACCCGCAAAGGCGAAGTATGTAGGGATGCCCCCCGAACTGGGGATGACAGGAAAAATCAGTGCGGTGGTATTTACCATCATCTGCAATACTAGGACGACGATTCCGCTTTTGGTGTGTGAGTAAATAAATGAGCACATCGCAGCGACGCCGAGTACGCTGAAGAGCAGTGCCAGCGGCGGAAGTCCCGGAAAAACTCCAACATTCAAAAGCACCATCGGCATCCACCAAAGAGTCCAAACAACTCCCACGATCTGGCTACCGATGAAGGGTGTGAATTTCCCGGAAAAATGACGGATTGCATAGCTCACCCAGACGATCTCACCGATGAACGAACCAATCAGAATGGTTTTGGCAACAGCCGGATGCGTGACTACTGAAAAATCAACTGTTACCTCGGACAACCCATTACCAGTGATCATTCCTTTGCCAGTCAAAACCAAAACAGAGATCAGCGTCGGCCACGTAAAAGCTAACAAATACCACCAAGGAGAGAGCCGCCACTGTAACATTGGGCGGAGCAAGTCCAAGATCCCTTTCCATCCGCTGCCAACGAGAATCACCACTCCCAACGAAGTACCGAGAAGCAAGAATCGCCCGAAATAATAGAGTTTGTAAGGCAAAATCCCGGAGTAGATTCCGCCCACAAAAAGCGCGTTGTTCACGACGATCAGACAAAGAGCGATCACTACCTCGTAGCGGCGGACGAATTCACGGAATGAAGTCATGGGGAAATATTGGCGGGTGGGATAAAGATCAAAGAAGCTCGTTCAGAACTTTGAGGCTGTCTGCAAGTGAAGTTAGTTTAACTGTCTGCGGAAATTTTTGTTTGAAAGCCGTTCGTTTGGGAAATCTCTATGTTTGGAAAACGCGAAAATGTAGGCTGTGACTAAGCGCTGCGATACGCCACGACCTGAAGCCAGCGGGCGACGATTTCAGATTCCTCCGGCGTGGTGAGGCGGTCGTGGGTGAAGGTGATCGTGAACCCGACTTCGCTCAGGATAGAGAGGTAGTTGTGCGATAGGGAAAGCTCCAGGCCGTAGGGGTAAGTCGCGGCTTCTTGATTTAAATCATGATCGGCGGCGATGCTTTCCGTGATGGCGATGACGCACGGGGAGCAATGTTTCGCGAGGTGATCGAGCATGGCGGCGAGTTCGGGCCGCGTGAGGTATTCGAGCACGCCGCCGTTGACGATGACCACGCTGCCGGGCCCAGCGTGCTCGGGAATCCATTTCCTGATGTCCGCGTGATGGAAATGGAGCGCGGGCTGGGCGGCATAGACTTCGCGGTTGTTCGCGACTTGTTCGGCATTGATGTCGATGGCGTGAAACTCGGCGATTTCAGGCATGTGACGGCTGAAATGCTCGATGACTTTGCCATCGCCCGCGCCGAGTTCGATGAGTTGGTGAAATTTCCCACCTGCCTTGCGACAGGCTTCCACCGTCTCGCCGACGATGGCTTCGTGGTATTTCAGAAACAGAGTTTCATAACGATGAGAGAGGCCGGTGTAAAAATCAGCCGAGGCGGGCGAGGACCAGAAATCTACCAGAAATCGGCAAATCAACGCGTGATCGCCAGTGGCGACGGCGTTTTGCAAGTGGCCATTTCGGATCAACTTGCCGGTGGCTGACCAGTTTTCGCGAAACGGGGCAGCTTTGACAGAGGCGGAGTGCGCCGGGCGGAGAGCCATGAGCAAATTCCCGGCGACTCCTTTCAAACGGCGATGCAGCGGCAGATCGGAAGTCGTACGGAAGGCGCGCAATGATTTCATGGTCGGGGAGGATGGGTGATTGATTGAAGAACTCGCTGACTTTTTTAAAATCAGCTTTGCGCCGGGTTACTTGAGTTTCGCGAGATACTTCGGTTTGTTAGCCTCGAATTTCTTGATGCAGGGCTTGCAGCAAAATTTGATTTGTTGGCCATCGTAAATTTTGACGATTTCGCCGCCCATGCTGTCGAGGTCGTTGCCGGTGACGAGGCAAGTGTCGAGCGGGTAGGGTTTCACCTTCGCGGCGACCATGGCGGAGGCGGACGATGGCTTTGCCGCTTCTGGCGCGGCGCAGGCGGCGAGGGAAAGGCCGAGAACGGCGGCGGTGAACAGGGTGGGTAGTTTGGTTTTCATGATGTTGTTTTTCTTGTCGTTTGTTTGTTAGGGGATGGCGTGATTAGCCATCAAAAGCGGAAGAGGAAGCCAGCCCCGAGGCCGTATTCGCTGTGGTAGGAGGCGGTGAGGGAAGTGCTGCGAGTGAGCGTGTAGTCGGCCCCGCTGCTCCATTCCCAGTCGGTGCCGGTGTCGTAGAAAACTTCCCCGAAGATGCCGAGGCGCGGGGTGAGTTGGAATCGTTTGGCGAGGGTGAGGCGGGCGTCGCCTTCGCTGTCGATGCTGAGATTCGACCAGAGCATGAGCGGCAGGCGGTAGTTGATCCCGGCGATGGCGCGGTCTTCGGCGTCGGCGTCGTTGGTGAAGCGGTAGCCAGCAAATGCTTGGAAATTCGGGGTGAAGTAGCGCTGATAGAGAGCGTCGATTTCATACTCCGCATCGTCCACATTTTCCCAACCGACTTCCCAAGCGAGCTGGAGATCGTTTTTCGGATTCATCCAAGTGAGGAGTCCTTCGCTCATGTTCGTTTGGAGCGTGGCGGCACCCCAGATATAGCTCATGTCGTGTGCGTGTTCGCCGAGGTTGGCTGCGTGCTTCGGCTCCGAGGCCATGGCGAGGACGGGTGGATTTTCATCCTCATAACGGAAGACGCGGGCCATGCCTGACATCATGTGATAGAGAATGTGGCAGTGGAACATCCAGTCGTGTGCTTCGTTTGCCTCGAACTCGACGGTGCGCTTCGTCATCGGCGGGACATCGACGGTGTGCTTGAGCGGGGAGCGTGAGCCATTTCCCATCAGCAGGCGGAAAAAGTGGCCGTGCAGGTGAATGGGGTGGTGCATCATGGTGTCGTTCACGAGTTCTAGCTCGATGATTTCGCCCTTTTTAATGATGACGTAAGGTTGCTCTGCCATCGTCTTTCCATCGAAGGACCAGACGTAGCGGCTCATGTCGCCAGTGAGGTGGAGAGAGATTTTCCGGCGTGGCAGTTTCGCGGGAAGCGAGGTGTCCTTCACGGCCTTGAGGATGCGGTAGGGTGAACCGGGGCGCGGTAAATTCAGTGAAGCACGCGGATCGTCCTCTTGTTCTTCGAGCGCGAGATTGAGCATTTCATCCATCTGATAGAGATTCGGCTTCGGTGGATCACTCGCAGGATGGGGCTTGCCTTCGCCAAAAAAAGCGGAGACGTGACCACTGCCGTCTTGGGTGGTGGCGCGGAATTCGTATTCGCCAGTCTGCGGGATGGTGATGAGCACGTCGTAAGTCTCGGCGATGGCCATCATGAAGCGGTTCACTTTTACCGGCTGCACGGGCATCCCGTCTGCGGCGATGATGGTCATCGGGCCAGCGGATGAATGCAGATAGAAATACGTCGCGGCGGCAGCATTGATGAGGCGCAGCCGGACGCGCTCGCCGGGTCGGCCTTCGATGCGGGTCTGGCGTTGGCCGTTGATGAGGAAGGCGTGATAGCCCACATCGGAGACATCCATCGGCGGCATCCGGTCCCATTCGCGTTTGAAATAGTCACCCAGATTTCCGCTCTGCGATGCACCGAGGATGGATTGCGAGTTCCGCCGCATGAGGCCAAAGTAATCGCTGCCGCGCATCAGCATCCGCATCACTTCGTGCGGGTCGGTATCGGTCCAATCTGAAAAAATCAGCACTTTTTCACGGTCTGCCTTGATCCTTTCTCCGCCGCGCGGCGTGACGACGATGCTGCCATAAACGCCGCTTTGTTCCTGAAGATGCGTGTGTGAATGATACCAATACGTGCCGCCGTGGCGCAGCGTGAAACCAAAGGTGTGGGTGGTGCCGGGCTTGATCGGCGGGGTGGTGACGTGCGGTACGCCGTCCTGATTGTTCGGTAAAAGTAGGCCGTGCCAGTGGGTGGAAGTTTCCTCGTTTTTCAACTCGTTGTGGACGCGGATGCGGGCGAAGTCGCCCTCGCGAAAACGCAGCGTGGGGCCGGGGATGCCGCCGTTGATGGTGAGCACGCGGACGAGTTTGCCTGCTGGGCTTTGGCGGGATTCGGAAATGTGGAGATCGTATTCCACCACCCGCTGGCCGGGCGCGGGCTTGGTTAGCTTGCACGTCTCGCAGGCGAGCGCCGTGGCTGGAACGAGGAACGCGGCGCAGATGGTGATGAGGAAATTTTTCATGATGATGGATTCATCTAACTCGCAGCGGAAAGCAGCAGCATCGCCACCGCCATCGCGAGCATGAGGCCGTCTTCGATGATGGTGACGGTGGACATAGGGAGCTTGAAAACGGTGCCGAGGCAGGCGCAGCGGATGGCTTTTTTGGAAAGCACGGCCCGCAATACTCCGGCCAGACTCACGGCCATGACTGCGGCGGTGATGGCATTGACGGTGAACGGATCGATATTGGCGAGGTAGGCGAGGCCGAGGCCAAATTCGATGAACGGATAGACGAAGCCGTAGCCGGGCCATGCCTTTGCGACGAGGTCATAGCTGCGGTAGGCATCGGCGAAACCGCGTAGATCAAGCATTTTAAAAAACGAGAACGCGATGAAAAAGCCACCCATGAAAAGGCGCATGGCCAGCATCGCGTCCCACTCACCCGCCGCGACTAACCCACTGGCGGTGACGGCGAGGAGATAGATGAGCAGGATGATGAGCGGGCGGTAGGTCGTGGCATCGGCTGGTGGTAGCGATTCGGATTCCGCTGCCGTGCGGTAATTTCCTAACGGGGCGAGCCAGTCGTTCAGCTCCACGGCGGTGAACTGGCGTTTCACTTGCGCGGCGGCTTGCGGTGGTTGCAAGGTGACAGCGACGGATTCCACATCGGGATGCTGGCTGAGGCGTTGTTGGACTTTTGCCACGCAGTTCCCGCAGGTCATGCCGGTGAGGGCGATGGTTTGCTGTTGGGCATTCATGAAGTGAGGAGTTTCAGCTCGCCAAGAAAGGTCGTGGGATCGGGAATTGGAACCATTACTACCAGTGATACACCGCCCATGAGCAAAACCCTTTTCATTCATTGAAATGGGTTTTGAACGGCTGATGTCTGTTGCGCGAGTCTTCGGCAGGAGTTTGATCTCACTCGTCGCAAGTGCAGGCATACTCCGGGTTGCTGCATCCCTTGCAAATGCTGAGGTCGAGCTTGATGCGGAAGTTCTTGGGCTTGGCTTCGGCAGTGAGTTTGATTTGGACGACAACGGTGTATTTCTCGCCATCGGGGAGTGGGGTTTTTGAAACGAGGAGATCGCCCTTTTTCTCGAAATCTAACTTCACCTTGCCAGTCGGTGCTTCGGCGGTGGCCGTGATGACTTGCGCGGCGCCGGGCTGGGCTTTCGTGGCAGCGTCGTAAAAGGCGATGCTGATGGTGCGGTCTTTCTCGACGAAGAACTCGGCGTTTTGAGTTTCTACTTCGAGAAGACGGCCCTTGCGCGGGCCAGCTTTGATGGTGACATCCGCGAGAGCGGTGCTGGTAATGGCGATCAGGGTAATGATGAGCTTGGCGATGGTTTTCATGGTGCTGGTTTTCTTAGACGGAATTTCTCCAGCCATTCGTAGAGCAGTGGCACGACGAGCAGCGTGAGGAAAGTGGAGGTGATGATGCCGCCGATGACGACGGTGGCGATGGGGCGTTGGACTTCCGCCCCCGCTCCGGTTGCGATGGCCATGGGCAGGAAACCTAACGAGGCGACGAGCGCGGTCATGAGCTTGGGGCGGAGACGTGTTAGAGTTCCTTCGACGACGGCGTCTCGCAGGGATTTTCCTTCATCACGGAGTTGGTTGATGAAGCTGATGAGCATGATGCCGTTGAGCACGGCGATACCTGATAGAGCGATGAAGCCGACGGCGGCGGAGATGGTGAACGGCATCCCGCGCAGTGACAGGGCGAAGATGCCGCCACTGACAGCGAGCGGGACGCAGAGGAAAATGAGCGCGGCTTGGCGGAGCGATTTGAAGCTGAGAAAAATCAGGACAAAGATCAGTCCGAGCGCGAGCGGGACGACCACGGTGAGCCGCTTCTTGGCTTCGATTAGATTTTTGAATTGGCCGCCGAACTCAAAGTAGTATCCATCGGGAAATTTCACCTGCTGGTGAATGCCTCGTGTGGCTTCCTCGACAAAGCTGGCGGTATCGCGGCCACGGACGTTGATGAGGACGGAGACGCGGCGTTGGGTGTTTTCGCGGGCGATCTGATTCACCTGATCCACGAGTTTTACTTTGGCGACTTGGCCGAGTGCGAGTAATGCGCCGTCTTCCGTGCGCAGCGGCAGGCGCTCCATGGCGGGGAGATCGGCGCGGCGGTCTTCGGATAGACGGACGATGACGGGAGTGCGTCGGTTGCCCTCGATAAGTGTGCCGACATCCGATCCGGCGAGCGCGGTTTCTATCAGGCGGTTCAGATCGTCGGCGTGGACGTTGAACTTCTGCATGGCGTCGCGGTCGGGCTGAATCTCGATCATGGGAACCTTGCCGATGGCGTCGAACTCGGTTTCCGCACCGCCTGGGATGCTGTTGAGAACTACGCGGACTTCACCTGCCAGTCGCTCTAACTCATCGTAGTTTTCGCCGTAGATTTTGCAGAGCAAGTCGGCGCGGGAGCCAGCCATGATTTCGTTGAAACGCATCTGAATGGGCTGGGAGACGAGGAGGTTTTGGCCGGGGACGAGATCGAGCATGCGTTTCCTCATGAGTTCGCCGAGGGCTTCCTTGGTGATGCGCTGGCCATCGATGTTGCGCCATTTCTCACGGGGATGAAGCATGACGTAGGTATCGGAAACGTTCGGCCCCATGGGATCGGACGCGAGTTCGGCGGTGCCGATGCGGGAGAAGACATCGCGGATCTCGGGGAAATCGCGGCGCAGGATGTTCTCGGATTGCTTCTGTAAATCGACTGAGGAAGTGAGTCC
>JANOQR010000094.1:0-25256 GCA_031414935.1 Luteolibacter sp. | reverse complement strand
ACGACTCCTGAGACCGCTTTCTTTTTGAGAGACATCAGATCGGTGAAATTCCGCGAGGCAGGGCGATTCGTGCGGCACGAGGAAGTCTCACCATTTCCTAGCGTAGGGATTGGTTTTTCCTAACGCTTCACGCAGGGCGAGGATGGTCTGGCCGATGCCCATTTTCCATGCCGAGCCAAGCGTCCAGAACACATGACGCAGATTCCATGCGGGGCGGCGCGATTTTCTCAGGAGGAAACGGAACGCAAATCTCGTCATGTAGTCGTAGTAGCCGTCACCACGCGGAGAGAAGTGGGTCTTGAGATTTCGATAAAATGTCCATGAACGGCACCAGGCCTGATAGGAGGCCATCAATGGGTTGAGAGTGATCCCGCCCGCATGGCGGCGGTAGGCTCCCATTTTGCCCGGAGCCTTGATGATCGGGCCGTGAAACGACATTTCCGCCATGAAATAGCGGTCGAGGAACGGCGGGTTGATGAAAAAATCTGGGAGGTTGATGAACAGTTCTCGTTTCGCCATCAAGCTGCCGAATGCCATCGGCGTCTCGAAGGTGAGCTGGTCCTCAAACGAGATCCGTTCTTTGTCGCCAAAGTCCGTGTAGATCGGTTCGCCCTTCCAGTCGCCGACGACTTCCACATCGTGAAATGAGCCAGAACATTCGGGATTGGATTCGAGCAAGTCTGCCTGAATTTGTAGCTTGTTTTCGTTCGACCAGTAATCGTCGCTTTCGAGCAAGGCGATGTATTTTCCGCGGCAGGCTCTCATGCTTCGGATCAGCGTGACGATGCCGTAACCGCCTTCTTTTGCCAGTCTCGGAAAACTCCTGAACAGGCGGATTTTCTCGGGATGGCGTTGCTGGAACTCCTTCAGGATTTCATACGAATCATCCGCAGAGCCGTCGTCTCCGATCACGATTTCAAATGGGAAATCCGTTTTCTGCGAGACGATGCTTTCCATCGCCTGCCGGACAAAAGCGCCATGCTGGTAACACAAGACGATCACGCTGACCAACGGTGCGGAGCAGAGCTGCGGAGAGACGATTTCCTCGGTGTGGCTGGCGATCAATTCATCGACTTTTTGCCAAGTGAGCGTGGCGAATTCGGACATTCGGGAATAGACGGCGGGTGATTAAGATGAAGCGGCAGCCGATGACAAAACCAGCGCGTGTTCTATTTTTTGGACTGCGCGGGATATGTCCCCGCTTTGGCACTGGCTGACATGTCAGCCAGTGGAAAGCTCCGACATGTCGGAGCAGTCCATAGCGTGGTGATTCCTTTGCCGCATTTACACCCGCTGCGAGGGGAGCGCTTGTCAGGAGCCCGCAGCGGCCTTGTCA
This sequence comes from Luteolibacter sp., assembly GCA_031414935.1. Classification (GTDB taxonomy): domain Bacteria; phylum Verrucomicrobiota; class Verrucomicrobiia; order Verrucomicrobiales; family Akkermansiaceae; genus Luteolibacter. The sequence continues at coordinate 23,920 of JANOQR010000094.1, read as the reverse complement.
AAAGCGGCGTTGATGATGCCACAGATTCGCTCGATGTCGGGTGGCGTGACCGCCGTGCCGGTGGGTAACACGATGACTTGCTCTGAAACTTTTTCCGTCACGGGTAAAAGCAGTCCGGCGTGCGGATAGAGCGAGCGGTAAGGCTCCATCCGGTGACAGCCGGGCCAAAAATACTTCCGAGCGAGGACGTTTTCCGAGTGGAGAATTGCCACCAGCTCGTCGCGGCTCAGTGGAGAATGAGAAGCGTTAATCTCGGCGACGAGGTATTGGTAATTGCCGCGTTCGGAATCGTCGTAAGCGATCACCGAGATGTGTTTGCTCGCCGCGAGACCTTCACGGTAGCCATCGTAGTTTCTGCGGTTGATGGCGATCAAGGAATCGATTTCCTCGAGATTGGTGAGTCCCATCGCCGCAGATACTTCGCACATTTTGCCGTTGGTCCCGAGATGGATCACGTTGTCAAACCCGGCGAATCCGAAGTTGGTCATCAACCGAATTTTTTTCGCCAATTCGTCGTCGTTGGTCGTGATCGCCCCGCCTTCGAAGGAGTTGAGAAACTTGGTCGCATGGAAGCTGAAAACCTCAGCCAGTCCGAACCCGCCGATCATCTTGCCTTGATGCGAGCATCCGAAGGCGTGCGCCGCATCGAACATTAACTTCAGCCCGTGTCTTGTCGCGATTTCCGCTAAAGCCTCCACTTCACAAGGCTTTCCCCAAACATGGGTTCCGATGATGGCGGTGGTGCGCGGCGTGATGTGGCGTTCGATTTGCTCTGGATCAAGGTTGTGAGTGGACGCCTTCATGTCCGCGAAGACCGGCGTGATTTCCTGCCATTGCAGCGCGTGGGCAGTGGCGACGAAGGTGTAGGACGGGACGATCACCTCGCCGCTCAATCCCGCCGCCCTGATCGCGATTTCCAGTCCGACGGTCGCATTGCAGACGCAGATGCAGTGTTTCACCCCAAGATATGACGCGATAGCTGCCTCGAACTCCTGCACGACCGGGCCATTATTGGAAAGCCAGCGGCGATCGAGGATGCCCTCCACGCGCTGCATGAACTTCTCGCGGTTCGCGATGTTCGGACGGCCCACGTGGAGCGGGGAGTCGAAGGCGGGCTTTTTTACAGAGTCATCTAACGAGAAGTTCATAAGGACAAAAATGATAAACGAAACAATGAGGGAAGACCCATGAATTTTGGTCAGTGTGTGGCACCAAAACGGAGATCGAAATCAAACCTGCTCGGTGCTGGGTGGAGTTGACTTCCAGACCTCTTTAGCGGGAACGCCCATGACCGTCGTGTAGGGCGAAACGCGACGCAGTGCAACGCTACCTGCGCCAATCACTGCGTAATCTCCGATTTTGGAGCCAGGGGTAACAGTTGCGTGGGAGCCACACATTACGCCCTCACCCAGACGGACATGTCCTGTAAGATCCACCGCGCCGCTCATGGTGCAATAGTCGCCAACTACAACGTCGTGGCCAGCTCCAGATTGCGAATTGAAGACCACATGATTTCCAATGGTCACGTTGGTATTGATAACCACGCCAGGGCAAAAAATACAGCCTTCGCCCCATTGGTTGTTCAATCCCATGATTACCGAGGGATGGACTATGGACGCGAAACGTGCGCCCTTCGATTTAAGCATCACAGCCAACTTTTTTCTCTCAATCGGACTTCCCACAGCGATCACTAGAACATCGTTGTCTTCGGGTAAATAATTGTCCGGGCTACCCACAATACCAACGGGGAGATTCATGCCGTCTAGCAGGTTAGGGCGATTGTCTAGGAAGCCGCCTACCTCCCATGAGCGACAGCTTTCGGGAACATGAAGTGCCCAGCACAAGACTTCCCGACCAAAGTCGCCCGCGCTCACGATCAACAAACGTTCTTTCATACAATAGAGGTAACTGACTAGTGGCAGTGAGAAATTTTATTACAGACTGCTGGAGCCGAGGTCATAAAATCCAGATATGTTCGCTGAAATCCTACGATACGCTGCTCTTCATAGGATAGGATTCCGCCTTGCTTCCTCGCGCGGATACCCTGCTGTTGAAGTTCAACGATGCTAAGATCCTCTAAGCAAACTTTACGGCTAAATTCCACGGACATCGCATAAAAATGGCTCAAAATACTAGAGTTAATAGCATCGATAATACCGTCCAGCTTGGTTCCAAACAGATCAACCTGTAACCTTGTTCGTTCGGGTGTCATCGGAATGAAGCGTTGGACAGCAAAGGTCATCCCGTAGAGAGTTCCGAGGCCGAACGTAGGAAACGCTACGGTATGGAAATAGCCTTCATTATGATAGGGACGGTTTTGAAAGCGGCGGTTGATTTTATCAAAACCATCTAGTGAAGCACGACTCACCGGAGCGTAACTCGTAGCCTGATTTCCTATAACTTCGAACACCGGGTAGCCCATGTCGAGTTTACCGAAAGTATCCCCGTGGACCCACGGGAGGTGATAGCCTTCGAGTGTGTTTTCGACTACCAGTTTCCAGTTGGCTGCGATCTCTATATCCACCACACCGATTGCCGGTCCAAGTGCTGCCCCGATTTTTTCAATGTGAGGTGTGATCCCATCGAAACAGTCTCTTACAGGAGGGGCCTCGGGATTGAGACTAGCAAAAATGAAGGGGCCAAGGCGATCCACTTTGACGGTATCCAAGCGTAGTTGTTTCAGTCGTTCTGGACTTAGATCTTCAAAACGAGGTTTGGATGGAATGGCGGATGGGAAGCCGTCTCGATTATAACGCCAGCCATGGTATGGGCACTGAATACATCCTTTACCTGATTCGCCGACTCGCAAACGGCTGAAGCGATGTGAGCACGAGTTGACGAATCCTTTAAGCTCACCGTCACAATTCTGCACAAAGATAGCTATTCCTCCGATCTCCGTAGTTATCCAAGAGTCGTTTTCGGATAGTTGGTTCAGATAGCCGACAAATTGCCAAGTGCTACCGAAAATCGCGGTTTGCTCTGCCTCATAAATTTCTGGACTTAGATAGTCGACGGAATTTAACAAGGTTTTCATTGGATTAAGATATATTAGAATTGTGAGTGTCGTTGTGGACTATCTCAGGCTTTTACAGCGTGATTTCTCCTCTTCGATATGCCAATCGGACTTTTTCGATTCCTTGGATGCGACGGCCAATCCTGCACAGCTCGTCGATTAAAAGTGCCGCGACAGAAAAATCTCCCGGCTTCGACCAGTAGGTAAGTTCGGGGTCGATAGAGATATGATGCATCTCCAACAACGAGCGATTGGTGCGGTGAATTACCATTGCACCGAGGAGTTTATCACCGGTATCCAGCCGTTCGAGCGCGTAAAGGGTTTGAGCACCTGGCAGAGATGGGACATGAATGGTAAGCAAATTGTCTAATTCCAAAATTTTCGGAGAACCATAGTCCTTAATGTGACTTACCAATACCTCTCTGAAAACTGACTGCTCAGGATGGAAAAAAAAGATTCTTTCCAAGGTCTCACGATGTGAGGGGGTGAGGCGAGATGTGACAAAGCGGCTCATGAAGGTAGCAACAGACTAGAACTGGACTAGACAAGCACCCCACGAAAGACCTACTCCGAAACCCACGAGCATTAGTGTGCTTCCTGGTTGGATCTTACCGTCTTTGAGCGCATGATGAAGTGCTATGGGAATGGTATTGGAAACTGTATTTCCAGTGGTGGAATACCAAGTGTAAAACTTATCTAAAGGAATGTCACATTTACGGCGTAGGAAATCGAGCATGTATGCGTTTGCTTGATGGAAAACAAATAGATCAATGGTTTCTTTCGATTTTCCAGAGCGGGTCAACAATGCTTCCACTGCGCGCGATACTTCTCTGACACTGAAGGTAAATATCTCACTGCCGTTCATACACAAGCCCATGGAATCGTCCATCGGTGAACCAAGATGACGTAAACCGCCATGTTTTACCATCAGATGTTCGCCACCGCTGCCGTCAGTCCCGTAAACGAATGGTCCAATCATTTCTGATTCTGACTCTATTCCCCCAATGATCGTAGCAGATGCACCGTCTCCGAAGAGGGTGCGTGTACCCTTGTCCTGAGGGTGCATGAGTTTACTGTAAGTTTCGCCGGTCAATAAGAGAACTTTGCGAGCTTGGTGAGTTTCGATTAGCCCCTTCGCAATGCCCAAGCCATAAACATAACCTGAGCATCCGAGACTGAAATCGAATGCTCCTGCGGAGTTGGGAATCCCTAAGCGATGCTGAATTAAACATGCGCTCGTGGGTAAAAGGTAATCCGGTGTTTGAGTGCAAAACATCACAAAGTCTATTTCCGAGGCGGAGCAAGCACCGCTATCGAACAGTCTTTTTGCAGCGGCGACCGCGAGATCTGAAGAACATTCATTGTCAGCGGCTATTGCTCGATGGGTGATTCCCAGTTTTTTTTCGATCTTTTCCGCAGGCCATTCTGGGAAATCTGCGGCGAGTTCATCGTTCGAGAGCTTTCGCTCCGGGAGATGATACTCAATGGCAGTTATGGTTGCCCGGATCATATCTGCGGAAGGCTAGATCGCGGTGTATCCGCCATCGACGATAACTGTCGAGCCAGTCACCCATTTCGCAGCATCCGAAACGAGATAAGCCGCAGCATAAGCAACGTCTTCAGGCTGTCCGATTCCCATCGGGTGTCTTGCGATGACCGACTCTAGTGTCATTGTCGGGACAGTGGTAGCTTCGGTGGCGACTAATGGTGTCTCTATCAAGCCGGGCGCGATAACATTCACCCTGATTTTTTCCGCTGCGAGTTCAATCGCCAGTGACTTTGCTAATGTAATCAAAGCACCTTTTGATGCGCAATACGCTGATAGTCCGGCTTGCCCGACGACACCTGCTACGGAGCTGATAAAAACAAGCGACGCAGGGTAATTACAAACTCCTCTCTGTCTGAAGGCTTTGCTGAGGAAATAGGCAGACTCGAGGTTGATCGAGACGATTTGACTGAATAACTCTTGGCTAGTACCGCGCAGAGGCATCGTTTTGGTAATACCCGCACAGTGGATCAAACCGTCTATCGGCCCGGTCCGTTTGACGACTTCTTTTAACCAGCTGACGAGACGTTCTCCACATTTCAAATCGAGTGCTTCGACATGATGTTCGCCGCCTGTTAGAGAAGCTCGTGTCTTTTCCAGAGTGTCCTCATTCCTCGCGACTAGAACAATTTGTGCCCCGAGCTTACTGAGTTCGACGGCACATGCTTTCCCGATACCCGAGGATGCGCCAGTGATAAGAATTTTTTTCCCAGCTAGGGAAAACGGGTTGTCAGTCATAGATATGATCTAATTTAGTCTATATGGTTGGGAGGTGGAGCGATGATCGGTCCGTATTCCCCGATGCACGCGGCCCAAGACCAACCGACGCCGAAGCCCATCATAGCGATCCGGAGTGTCGAAGTGGAAATAGCCTCCCTAAGACACGTTGAAATCGTTACTGGAACTGACGCACAGGACGTATTTCCAAAATTTCTGACACTGGACGGGACGCGTTCTTTTTCAAAATTGATTTTCCGTGCCAAATTATCGAGCAGGAACTGATTAGCTTGGTGCATTACCACTGCATCAATGTCCTCACGCTTCGTCGAACTTTCTTGAAGCAGGCGTTCAAAAAGCGGCGGGACTTCCCGTAGGGTAAAAGCCATGACCTCGGAGCCATTCATGTAAAGTTCCTGAGGGCTGCGAATGTTACCACCTTCCATCTCGACTCTAGCACAGAGTTCGGGTGTCGTTCTTTGGCGTGAGTGGCCCGCACGAATGATGAGCTGCTCGGCCCCACTGCCATCCGTGCCTAATACAAAAGTTGAGCGAGCTTCTTCGCGTTCTAACGCCGTCGCGCTGCCACTGTCGCCAAAGAGAAAGGCAACCGAGCGGTCGAGTTCGGAAATCATGCGATTTGACGTGTCACCGACGAGAAGAAGAACCCTGTTGATTCCACTTTCGACGAGAGAGGAAGCAATGGATAAGCCGTAAATGTAGCCGCTGCATCCCATATTAACATCAAAACAAGCACAATCTGTGGATAGTCCGAGACGGTTTTGAAGAATACAAGCCGTTGCTGGAATGAAGTGGTCTGCTGTTTGTGTGACGAAAACCAGCGCACCGATGCTCTCGCGTTGCCACCCAAGATCATCTAGCAGGCGTGAAGCGGCGTCAGCGCACAAATCGCTAGCGCATATGTGGGCAGGAGCTATTCTCCGGCTTTCGATCCCGGTCATCGCTAGAACCCGCTTAGGATCGGCTCCTAGGCGTTCTGCGATTTCCGCAGTGGTCACTTCGTTACGCGGCAGTGTACAGGTTAGACCGGCGATTCTGCTGTGGTTGAACTGGAGAACTGGCATATCAAGGTTGCGATGAGACGAGCGCATAGAGGTCTGAGACCGTTTTTGCGTCGGCGAGTTTGCTAGGTGCGACTGCTACTGAGTAGTTCTGGTCAGCCATGGCGATGAACATGACAACGGTCATGGAATCCCAGGCGATTTCATCAAGCGTTTCATCGCCTTTGATGGATTCCGGATCCAGTTCAAGCATTTCTTCAAGGTCGCGGTGGAGTTGTTCTTTAGTAATCATGATGTTAGTTTTTGGTGTTATTCTGTTTGTGTAAATATTTTTCAAACACTGTGTGAGTTTTGAGGCTCTCTCATTCGGTTTTGAAGAGATAGTGGAACATGGTCTCTCCTGCGCCGCAGTTGATAGGCGGGAAGCGGCAAGTTGCGTTCGATTAAGACGATTATGGCCATGCCTAATAATAGTTGAGCCACACCGGTGTGATACTCGCCGAAAACGAAGGTGAAGAAAAATGGATGTGTGATCTGTGGGATACCAAAGAAGAGGGCGACGCCATGCCACTCGGTTCCACGGCAGCGCATGATTTGGCGGTGAGCGTGAACAGCAAGGCGTATCATTGCTACGAGCAGGATAATCAGTCCCACATAGCCAACCATGCGGACACTATGGACCGGGCCGCTGTGGTAGGATCCCACAATCAACATATTTTCCTGTTGGCGAGAGAGTCCTGAACCCATCATGCCGACCTGAGCAGCGTCGAGATTCATGTTTTGCTCTAACTGGGCAGCGCTGATTCCGATCCCGTCGCCTAGTAGCTTGTTTTGAATCCAGCGATCCGTGAAGAGGGCTTCTTTCCACATTTCGATGCGCCACTCGGTGGATTCTGTCCCTTGTTTCCGGTATTTTTCCTCCCAAGTTCCGGGAAGTGGCGCGAGGGCTCGCTGGAGGTTAGCAGGCAGGGGGAAGTTTAGATTGATGAGTGCGAGGAAGGCGAGCGCGAAGCCACCCACCACCATCGAACCCAGAAAAGCCGTGAATCCACTCCGGTAAAGGATGCCAACAATGATCATGAAACCGATATTCGCTACGGCGTTTCGGTATCCACTCGAGGCGGCAAAGCCGACAGATAAGAGTAGAACGAATACCCAGAATGGATGGAAGCAGGCACGCAAGGGCGAGATGTAAGCGTTTAGCCAACGTATCAATACTGATGCTGCTGTTGAAGCGCTGGGAACGCGGGAAGCGTCCTCAATATCGGAACTGGTGAAGCTACCGTAACGAGCCATTTGCAGCGGAATACCGATGAATCCACCCGCTACGGCTGCCCATACCGCCCATTTGAGTTCTTTCGGTGGAACCAACAGAAAAGAAAGAATTCCGCTAGAAACGATACATAATCCGATGACCACATACGGCCTCCCTCCGACATTGCCAGAGCCGAAGATGTTTAAGCCAATCGGGTGGCGCATATAGACTTGGACGATGCAGAGAATGACCATCAAGGCCCAGAAGTGGAGTTCTGTGAAAGTCGCGCGAAAATACAGTTTCCGCATCATGAAAAGAATGAGCGAGAAGCCCATGAACATAAATTGGCCAATCTCGGTAGTGCCGAACCAGCGGTAAAGCACCACGTTGGCTGACGTCATGAGAATGAACAGCAGCCAGATTCTCCGCCCAAGAAGCGCGGAGGCAATGAGAAGTCCCGCGCCTCCGATCTGGAGAATGGTTTCAAACTGGTTCGTAACCAGCGCGACGCCTAGCCAAATGGCGACGAACATCGCGAAGATCAGGACGATGATGCCTTGGATGGAACGGGATGCGAGCATGGGCGGGATGGATGCCGGAGAGGATGGTGTCCGATGAGAGGAGGCGAAAGTGGGGACAGGAAACTTAGAAAGAACGGCAGATTAGGGTGTTTGCGTGGCTGGGGAGGCGGTGGGCTTGCGTTTGAGGAGATACCAGTCTTGTGCGCCAAAAAGTACGGTGAAAGTGATGCGATAGGAATTGGCGACTTGGTATGGCGAACTTGCTAGCCATTCGTCCCATGATTGACCAGTGCGTTCCTTGATTCCGGTGCGAGCGGCCACCAGCCATTCAAACGAGTCGATATTTTCCGTGTGGGCCTCGACGATTTTGCGATTTCCGAAGGGTTTAAATAACGAATAAGCGGACTCGGTAGGACCACCGGCGAATCCGATGGTCATGGCGGCTTTCGGGAGATCGAGACGAATGGGGCGGAGTGGCTCGCTGCGTGAATCGTAGGCTTCGTGCAGTGCGGTCAGCCGGGTCCGCATGTTTTGGGAAATTCCGGGAGCATTGGCCAGAGTGGACATGGGCAAAAGGGCTCGGTTCGGGTTGAGAATCAATGCAGGCAGCAGGAAAAGGAAGGGAAGCCAGTTGCAGGCGAGGTGGCTGAATCCGCTGCTGGGGATGGCACGGGCGGCGGCGAGTGCGGCGGCGATGATGAGGGGGAAGTAGGGAAGCATCAAGCGGGCAGTGTTTTCACTGCCCAGCATCGACATGTAGGCGAAAACGGCGACTCCGGTTGCAAGGACAGGCAGCCATGGAAATGGGCGGCTCGGTTTCGGAAGCAGGAAGGAGGCGAGGGAAAAAACGAGAGCCAGTGTGATCGCCAATCCGACCCCGGCACTTTCCTCGATGGGAATTTCTCCACCGACATGGGCTTTGAACCTCGGGAAGCCGGATTTGATGTAGGAGGAAAGTGAGTTTTCGCCAGAAATCGGAGCCACGATCTTTCGTTTCGTGTCCGACGAAAGGGGCAGAAGCGGGGGCTGAAGTGTGGCGGTGGCGAGGTTGTAGAAATTTCCGACGAGTCCGGGAATGACTTTGGTGATCCGCAATTTATCGTTGTCGTCGGGATCGCCGGACCACTTGCCAGAATGGGTCTGATTGAAATAAGCGAGCGGCAGGAAACTCGAAAGGACGAGCACGGCGGCGACTGGCATCGCGACCATTCCGATTTTCCAACGAAGTAAGTCGTTTTTCAAATGCCACGCAGCGAGGCACCAAAAGTAAGCGATCGGCAGCAGCAGCGGGAGGTTGGAGAGCTTGAGGTTGCTGAGGGCTGTTGCCGCGAGGGCCGCGAGAACTAAGGCAAGCGGGGATTGGTTTCGGATCGCGATTCCGCAGAAGGCAACCGCAGCTAGCGTGAGCACGCCACCGAGTCCGTCATTTCCGATGCTGGCCGCCTGAAGAGCGAAGCCGTAGCAGAGTGGCAAAATCCACATCCAGCGCGCCGCGATCCTGCGACGGACTCCGAAGGCGGTGAGGGCGAAGAACGAGAGTGAGGGAAGGAAAAGGAATGGAATCCAGTTTAGCAGGAAAAGGAATCGATCCGAACCGGTGGCGATGATGAGCGGCAACATTTGCCACTCGAAGCCGGTTCCGCTGTAGTTCATGCGGTGATCCGCGTGTTCCAGCCAGTGCCAGCGATTTTCCTGCCACCAGTAAAGAATCCGGGGAAGTCGGTAGGACAGCGCGTCGTAGTTGGATGGCGCGAAGCAAATGCCGGCGACGAGTGAAAGCAGCGCGACTAACCACCAACCGGTAGAGTTTCGGCGCCAAAGCCGGGAAATAGGTCGGGAAAAATGGGGCGTCTCGCGGGATGTCGCTTTCCAGAGCAAAACGCAGAGCACCACTAGCGGAATCGCGGCAATGGCGTAGCCAGTGCGATTGAGCAGGCCGCAGGCGGATAGCAGCCATCCGGCGCAGGAACTCCAGGTGGCAAAAACCAACCACAGCGCGGCACAACGGATCGCGAATGGCCATCGGTCATCTGCGCTGGGCAATGGTGGTGCCATGGATATTAGGAAATCGAAACGAAGGCCACGAAGACCTAGCTGAAGCGATATTTCAGAATGCACCAGATCGCGCGGACGCCATCACGCCAGCCGATTTTCTTACCCTCTTCGTAGGTGCGGCCGTAGTAGGAAATGGAAACTTCGTAGATGGGAACCCGCAGTTTGGCCACTTTGGCGGTGATTTCTGGCTCGAAACCAAAGCGGTTTTCTTGGATGGTGATTTTTTCCAGAACCTCGCGGCGGAAGACCTTGTAGCAGGTTTCCATGTCGGTGAGATTGAGGTTGGTGAACATGTTGGACATCAGCGTGAGGAACTGATTCCCGACCGAGTGCCAGAAATACAGAACCCGGTGCATTCCGGCTCCGAGGAAACGCGAGCCGAAAACCACGTCTGCTCTGCCGGTGAGGATGGGCATCAGGAGTTTGGGATATTCGTCAGGGTCGTATTCCAGATCGGCGTCTTGGATGATGACGATTTCCGAGCTGACGTGCTGGAATCCGGTGCGGAGAGCGGCGCCTTTTCCCTGATTGACTTCGTGGGTGAAAATTCGGATTCGCGGATCGGTCTTCGCGAGATTTTGCATCGTCTGCCAAGTGCCGTCTGATGAGCAGTCGTTGACCATCACGAGTTCGCCGACTTCGGGTCTGGCGAGGACTTTCTCGACGATGATGTGCAAGGTTTTTTCCTCGTTGTAAACCGGGATGACGACACCAAGGCAGCGATTTGGAATTTCGACGGGGTTCATGGGATTGAGGGAAAAATGAAGATTTTGAATCGTTCAGCCGTGATTGGTAGGAAGGCTGTCTGAGAGTTTGAACCTGACTCAAGGGCAGAGTCTGCGGAGCCACTGGGTCTGACGAGCGAGTTCAATGACTTCCCGGCACGCTGCCGCCCTTGGTTACAAGTCTCGGGTGAGGCTCAATTCCTGGGAGATCAGGGGATTTTTTAAAAATTAAGTAATGAGTGACTTAATTTCTGGGCTGAAGTCTGAGTTGAACGATGGAGTGTTCAAGAAAAAATGAACAAAGTCTGAGGCTTCGGAGAGTGAGGAAAAAAGGCGGGTCGAGCCTTGCCAAGGTAGCGGGAAAAATGAAGTTTCCGCGTGGATGGATACCTTTCGCAAGCTACTGCAGAATCGCTGGGTGCAGATCGGGGCGGTGTCGATGCTCTTGCTGGTGCTGCTGGGCGGGTGGGTCGCTTGGAAAATGGGGATGGATCTGGCGAGTTTGAAGGTGGCTTGGAGAGCGAGTGAGGCTTTTCTGATCAAAAATCCGTGGGCGTTTTTCCTAGCGTTGGTCTTTTTGCCGGGTTTGCCGGTTCCCTTGAGCCTGTTGTTTTTGACCGCCGGGATTGTGTGGAAGGCGCATCCGATCATGGCGTGTTTGATCGCCGTGATCGCTCTGGCACTGAATCAGACGTGGACTTACTGGCTGGCGGCTGGCCCGGCGCGGAAGCTGGTGGAGAAGATGCTGGAAAAAACTTCGCTGAAGATTCCCGAGCTACCTCGCGGGGATCACTTGAAACTCATTTTGGTCCTGAGGCTGACTCCCGGGATTCCGTTTTTTTCCCAAAACTACCTGTTGGGATTTCTCCGCGCACCGTTCCACCTCTATCTGCCGATTTCGGTTTTATGCACCGGCGTCGTCGGCTGTGGGGTGATTCTCAGCAGCGCGGGTCTGGCGGACGGGAAGGTGAAATGGGCGATTAGCGGAGTTTCGCTGATCGTGATCGGCGTGGTGTTGACGCAGCTCGTCCGGGGATGGGTGGGGAAGAGGAAGAAGGTTGTGGAGAGTTGAGAGCGGTTCGCGGCGACCGGTGATCGCCGCTACACGATCATGCCTGCGGCGACGGTTTCGTTGGTGCCGGGGTCGATGAGGATGAAAGAGCCGGTGATGCGGTTGCGGCGGTAGGAGTCGTGGATGAGTGGAACGGCGGTGCGGAGGGAAATGCGGCCAATGTCGTTCATTTGGAAGCTATCAACGCCTTCGATCTTGTGGAGGGTGTTGATGTCCACGTGGTATTTTACTTCTTGGATGACGGCTTTGGTTTCCTGGGTGGTGTGGCGGATGACGAGCTTGGCCTTGGGCGGCATGGGCTTGTTGGAAAACCAGCAAATCATGGCTTCGATGTCTTGCTCGACGCGTGGCGGGTTGTTGGATTTGACCAAGGTGTCACCGCGCGAGATATCGATTTCCTCAGTGAGGGTGAGGCAGACGGATTGGGGGGCGAAGGCTTCTTCCTGCTCGCCGTCTGGGCTGTGGATGGCTTTGACGTGGGTGGTGAAACCGGAGGGAAGGACGGTGACCTCGTCGCCGGGCTTGAAGACGCCGCCTGCGACGCGGCCTGCGTAGCCGCGGAAGTCGTGCCACTCGTCGCTCATCGGGCGGATGACCCACTGGACGGGGAAACGGGCGTCCACATGATTTTCCTCGCCGCCGACATAGACATTTTCGAGGTGGTAGAGAAATGTCGGACCTTGGTACCACGGCATGTGCTCGGATTTATCGACGACGTTGTCGCCGTTGAGCGCGGAAATGGGGATGTCGGTGATCTCGACGATGTTGTCGAGACGCGAGGCGAAGTCGCGGAAATCTTGGACGATTTTCGTATAAACCTCTTCCGAGTAGTCCACGAGGTCCATCTTGTTGACGGCGACGACGAGGTGCTGGATGCGCAGGAGGTTGGCGATGAAGGAGTGGCGCTTGGTTTGCTCGATGACGCCTTTGCGGGCGTCGATGAGAATGATGGCGAGGTTGGCGGTTGAGGCGCCGGTCACCATGTTGCGGGTGTATTGGGTGTGGCCCGGGGTGTCGGCGATGATGAATTTCCGCTTCGGGGTGGCGAAATAGCGGTAAGCGACGTCGATGGTGATACCTTGTTCGCGCTCGGCTTTGAGGCCGTCGGTGAGGAGGGCGAGGTTGACGTTTTCATCGCCACGGCGGCGGGAGGATTCTTCCATGGCTTCGAGTTGGTCTTCAAAGATGGATTTGGAATCATAGAGAAGACGTCCGATGAGGGTGGATTTGCCGTCATCGACGGAGCCAGCGGTGGTGAAGCGGAGTAGGTCCATGGTGTAGAGTAGAGAGGTGAGAGCGGAGAGGAAATTAGCGGTGGGTGAGATTGAGGGCGGCTTGCCACTCGTCAGTTAGGTTTAGAGATTTGATTTGTTGAGTGAGATAAGCGTCGTCGAGATCTTGTTGTTCGATCATACCTGCGATGTCGCGGATGTGGCGTTGGTGTTGGGACTCTTTGTAGAAACCGAGTTTGTGGAGGATGACGTATTCGGGAGGGGCGATGGTGATTTCGCAAGCCGGAGTCTGAACACGACGGGTGTTTTTGAGTGCCCAAGGGAGGCTGGGATGATCGCGGGAAAGATAGATGTCTGCTTTGAGACCCGTGTGATGGTGGATGATGTTGAAGTGGCCACGAGCTTCACGCTGCGATTCGATGGAAATCACTTCGGATGGAGGAAGGTAGAAATCATCATCCGGGAAAAGTGCTGGGAGTTGTTGAATTTGCGACTGAGCGAGTAGAACGACGAGATCGATATCGAGGGTGTTACGTGGCTCGCCATAGATGGAACTGGCGACTGAGCCAGTGATCATATAATTGAACCCAGCAGTCTCGAGCGGAGCGACGAAGAGTGTGATGAAATCAGGGTCTTGCATGAAGCCAGATTCGTGCGAGTTCTTTTTCAATCTCTGTGGGTGTTGCATCCGGGCGACGCATGCGGATTCCTATGCGTTTAAGCTCGCGGGCTTGGCGAACGGTCGTGGCGAGGAGTTGGTATTTTTCTGAAAGAGACATTTTCTTCCAAGCTACGATCTGGATGGGTGAAGGAAGATTCATAAGGAATGATTTATGCGGGAAGTCCAGCTTGCCATTTCAGGCGGTGATCGAGGGCGTTCTCAAAGCTGTTGAGTTCTTGGAGTCTGGACTTGTAGGCGGAGTAGGGATGTCTGGACGTATCTTTAGCGAGTAAGTTGTAGAGTGTGTGTTCGCTATCAATCGGGCCGAGTTCGATGACTTCATCGATGATGCCCGCATTTTTAAGGCGCGGCGAGGCGATGGCAGCCAAGCATGATTCCACGGAGACTAACCCTCTTGAAAGATCAGATATGCCTTGAGCAATGGTTTCCCCGCACGGAAGGCCTTGCAAAATACTTAGTTTGTCTTCGCGATTGTTAATCATGGGTGGAACACCAGTGATGAATAGTTTCTGATAATGTCTTTGAACTCAAAGCGGGAAATTTGATGATTTGATCTTGGGCTGCTTCAAAGAGTTCGAGTAGGCGCGATGGGTTGACTAAATTTTCGCGATACATGTTTTCGACATCTTTGAGATCGCGAGTATGACCTCGGGAAAGTTTAGCGAATACTTGGGAGTAGAAATCAAAATGATAGTAATTTGTTTTACCAAATCTCTCGATGAATTCACTGCGATTTTCCCAACCGGAGAGTGTTGGAACGAAATGGATAGGTGCGGCGATCTCGATATTAATTTGTAAGTCTTGTTTTAGATCGCTGATGTTTTGAAAGAGTTGTGAGGGTTCTGGGTTTGCGTAGAGGTCGATATCTAATGTGGTGTTTCTCCAATTTTTGAGAAGAGCCGTCGCGCCTCCGGTGAGGTAGATGGTGGTTTCGGAATGAAATCTCTTACCAAATTTTTCGAGGAACAGAAGCAGTCGCTCTTTTGTAAGAAAATCATTCATCGCTTGGCTCAGAAGTAACCTTCTTTTTTCCGGTCTTCCATCGCGGTTTCTGAGCGTTTGTCGTCGGAGCGGGTGCCGCGTTCGGTTTGGCGGGCGGCGGCGACTTCGGCGATGACTTCGTCGAGATCGGAGGCGGTGGATTCCACGGCACCGGTGCAGGTGGCGTCGCCGATGGTGCGGAAGCGGACGATTTTGTTTTCGACGGGTTCGTGTTCCTGGGCTTTGAGGAATTCGGTGACGGCGAGGAGTGAGCCGTTGCGCTCGAAAACGTCGCGGTTGTGGGAAAAGTAGATGGAGGGGAGTGGGATTTTTTCGCGTTTGATGTACATCCAGATGTCCATCTCGGTGAAGTTGGAGAGTGGGAAAACGCGGAAGTGTTCGCCGGGATTTTTACGACCGTTGAAGAGGTTCCAGAGTTCGGGGCGTTGGTTTTTTGGGTCCCATTGGCCGAAGTCGTCGCGGTGGGAGAAGAAGCGTTCTTTGGCGCGGGCTTTTTCTTCGTCACGGCGTCCGCCACCGAGGCAGGCGTCGTATTGGTGCTTCTCGATGGTGTCGAGGAGGGTGACGGTTTGGAGTTTGTTGCGGGAGGCGTTTGGGCCTTTTTCTTCGACGACGCGGCCGGTGTCGATGGATTCTTGGACGGAGCCGACGACGAGAGTGGCGCGGATGAGGTCCACGAACTCGTCACGGTAGGTCATGGTTTCATGGAAATTGTGACCGGTGTCGATGTGGACGAGCGGGAAGGGCATCCGGGCGGGCCAGAAGGCTTTGCGGGCGAGCCATGCCATGACGATGGAGTCTTTGCCGCCGGAAAAAAGGAGTGCGGGGTTTTCAAACTGGGCTGCAGTTTCGCGAAGGATAAAAATGGCTTCGGCTTCGAGCTGGTCGAGGTGGCTGAGGTGGTAGTTGGGCATGGTGGAATAGATGCTGAAAGGCTGAAAACTGAGAAGCTGAAACGGTAGCGAATGCCAGTGGCGGGATGGGGATAGGATTCGACACCAAGAGGGTCAAGATTTAATTATTATCTTGGGTGGAATGGTAAGGATTTGGAGATTGGGATACAGAAAAGGCTGAAGTGGGGAACTTCAGCCTTTTCTGAGGGAATGGGAGTTTTACCAGATGCTCACAGTGGTAAGCTCATCGCGATGCGGGGGCGGATGGCTTCGAGGAGTTCGAAGGCGGCGTCTTCGATGGTGGTTGCTTCGGTGTCGAGCAGGAGGTCGGGATTGCTGGGTGGCTCGAAGGAGCCGTCTTTGCCGGTGAAATGGGCGATTTCTCCGCGTGCGGCTTTGGCGTAGAGGCCTTTGACGTCGCGTTTTTCGCAGGCTTCGTAGCTGGCTTTTACGTAAACTTCGAGCAGGTCTTGGCCGAGTAGGCCGCGCGCGAGATCGCGGAGTTCACCGCGCGGGGTGATAGCGGAGACGAAGGTGATGATGCCTTGGGAGACGAAAATTTTGGCGACTTCGGAGATGCGGCGGATGTTTTCGAGGCGGTCTTGGTCGGTGAAGCCGAGGTTCGCATTGAGGCCGGTGCGGAGGTTATCGCCATCGAGGATGGTGGTGAAGCGGCCTTGCTGGTGAAGGACGCGCTCGGCAGCGTTGGCAATGGTGGATTTTCCCGAACCGGACAGGCCGCACAGCCAAACTACGAGTCCGCGCTGGCCGAGGAGGTTTTCCTTGTCCTGGCGATGAAGGAATCGGTGAAACTCAGAGTGGATGTTGTTCATGGCGTGAAGCGTTTCAACTGGAGATCAGGAAAGCAACGGAAGTGTTTGGAATTTCCGGTAAAGAGGATTTGCCCAGTGAGGGATGCGGAGGCGGCGATGATGGCATCAGCAAGTCCGACGCCGTGCGTGAGATGTTTTTCTTCGAGGTAAAGATCGGCACGGTTGCCGATTTCCTGACTGAGCGGGATGACTTTGAAATCTCCATCTGCGAGGAAACGCTTGAGTAGAAGGATTTCACGTTTGTTTCTGCACCCGATGACGAGTTCCATGCGGGTGATTTGGGAAATTTGCCGATTTTCGAGTCGGTCGAGCGACTTTACGGCCTTGGGATTTCCGCGGAGGCACCAGACAAGAACATCGGTGTCGATCATCATGGCCGTGGCTTACGAATACGGGCGACGAGGGCGGGGACGGGTTCTTGGTGATCTGCCCACATGCCGATGGCTTCATGGTCGGTGATCTTGGGCGAGGCAGGATGAATGCCATCTGCGGGAACAATTTTACCCTTGGCTTTGCCGCGATGAGTGAGGGTGATTTCTTCGCGACCTTCCAGCGCACGGAGCACTTCTTTGGTGCGATATCTCAGATCCATGACACTTGCCTTCATATCAACTGTCTAGTTTGAAATGACTGTCATGTAAACCCGGCATTTTGATTTTACGCTCCTTTTCCGATGATGAATGCGTCGAAGCCGTGGGCTTTTAGAGCGTCAACGGGCAGGATGGCGCGGCCATCGAAGACGAAGGCGGGTTTGAGCATGAGATCGTAGATGCGCGGCAGGTCGAGGGTGCGGAATTCGTCCCACTCGGTGAGCGTGGCGAGGGCGTGGGCACCGGCGGCGACGGCGTAGGGATCGGCGCAAATCTCGACGTTGGTGGCGATGAGTTCTTCTGAGACTCCGGCGGCGATGAGGTCTTCGTGGATGGATTTTTGACTGACGCGCGGGTCGTAAATGGCGAGGTGGGCGCGCTCGCTGAGGAGATCGCGGCAGACGTGGATGGCGGCGGATTCGCGGGTGTCGTTGGTGTCTTTTTTAAACGCGAAGCCGAGGATGCCGATGCGCTTGCCGTTGACCGTGTTGTAGAGCGTACGGACGATTTTTTCGACGAAGCGGGATTTTTGCCAATCGTTTAAATGGACGACTTGGCGCCAGTATTCGGCGACGTGGGGGAGATTGAAGGAGTCGCAGAGATAGACGAGATTGAGCAGGTCTTTTTGGAAACAGGAGCCGCCGAAGCCGACGGAGGCTTTGAGGAATTTCGGGCCGATGCGTGAGTCCATGCCGATGGCGCGGCCGACTTCATCGACATCTGCGCCGGTGGCTTCGCAGAGGGCGGAGATGGAGTTGATCGAGGAAATCCGTTGGGCGAGGAAGGCGTTGGCGACGAGTTTGGAAAGCTCGGATGACCAGAGATTGGTGGTGAGGATGCGCTCGCGTGGAATCCAAGTGGCATAGACGGAGGCGAGGGCTTCGACGGCGGCGAGGCCTTCGGGCGTGGATTCGCCGCCGATGAGGATGCGGTCGGGATTTTCCATGTCCTCTACGGCGGTTCCTTCGGCGAGAAATTCTGGGTTTGAGAGGACTTGGAAGGTGGCCCCGTTCGGTGAGTTCGCGGCGAGGATGGATTTGATGGCAGTCGCGGTTTTCACCGGGATGGTGCTTTTTTCGACGATGATTTTATTCCCCGTGGAAACTTCGGCGATGAGTCGGGCTGCGGACTCGATGTAGCGGAGATCGGCAGCGCGACCTGCGCCGATGCCGTAGGCTTTGGTAGGCGTGCCGACGGAGACGAAGATCAAGTCTGCGGCGGCGATGGAGCCACGGATGTCGGTGGTGAAATGGAGATTGCGACCGATGGCGGAGGCGACGACAGCATCGAGTCCGGGCTCGTAAACGGGGAGCGTGTCCGAGTTCCAAGCGGCGATGCGGTGTTCGTTCATATCGGCCACGGTGACTTGGATGTCGGGGCATTTTGCGGCGATCATGGCCATGGTAGGACCGCCGACGTAACCGGCGCCGAGGCAGCAGATGGATTTGATGGGCATAAGGATGGGGGGTGTGAGTTAGAGGAGGTTGCGAAATTCTGATGGAGTGAGTCCGGCGTCTTTGGCGATGGCTCCCATCGTGATGGCGTTGATGGGATTGTGCCGGGGAATGGTGAGTCGTGTGAATCCGTTGCTCATGACGACGTGGCCTGACTCGCGAACCACGGTGAATCCAAGTTTCGAGAGTACACGGACGGCGTCTTTTTGGCTGATGCCCGGTAGTTTAGGCATCAGACGGTGAGTTCGAGGGTCTCTGCGCTTTTGATTCCGCTCTCTTCGGCTTCGACTTCGAGCCAGAGTTGGATGGCGTCTTTGATGGCGATGATGGCCTCGTCTCGGGTCTCGCCTTGGGAGTGGCAACCGGGCAGATCAAGGCAGGAAGCTGACCAGCCTTCGTCGGTTTCTATGAGGCGGATGCGGTAGTTCATGATGGTAGGATTTCAGCCGCGCAGGCGGTCGCGGACAAGGTGATAGATAAACAGCGAATTGTAGGTGAAGTAGCGTTTGAAGAGGCGGCGAGGTTCCATGGCGACGCGGTAGGCCCATTCCATGCCGAGGCGTTGGATGAGCATCGGGGCTTGGCTGACTTCTCCAGCGTGGAAGGCGAAGGCCGCGCCGATGCCGAAATAGACGCCGTGCGGTAGAGCGTCTTTGTGGTGGGCGATCCAGTGTTCTTGCTTGGGGCAACCGAGGCCCACCCAGATGAGGTTTGCTCCGGATTCGCGGATTTTTTGGGTGATGGTGTCGAACTCGTTTTTTGGCCACACGCCAAACGGCGGTGAGTGGCAGCCGACTATGGCAACGCCGGGGAAGCGTTGGGCGAAATTTTTTGTGAGCTGATCGAGCGTGCTTTGTTTTCCGCCGAGTAGGAAATGTTTGAAATCGGCGGCGTGGCCATCGGTGGCTTTGAGGGTTTCGAGCATCAAAGTCGGGCCATAGACGCGATCCGTTAGTTTTTCTGAGCTTGGAAGTTGGGAGTTGAGTGCCCAGACGAGTGGCATTCCGTCCGGGCAAATGAGATCGAAGCGTGCCATGGTTTCGCCGAACTCGCAGTCCGTGCGGGCAAGCGCGGCGACATGGGTGTTTGCGGCTTCTACGGCGTAGGCTTGGTCACGTTTCGAGGCGCGGCGGAGTATCCATTCCACCGCACCAGCGTAGGTCGTGACGGCGACTTGGAGGCCGATGATGGAGACGGATTTCAACGAAGAGAGTCCGGCTTGGTAATTTCTTGATAAAAAGAAACGTGCGAATGATGGGCGTCGGAATGATGCGATGCGGTTACTCCTTCGAGACCGAAACGTGGTGGCCGTGGGACTTGAGCAGCGAGTGGCGGCGGGCGACTTCGAGGTCGGAGGCGACCATCTCGGCACACATTTCTTCGACGGTGATTTCGGGAACCCAACCGAGTTTTTCTTTGGCTTTGGTGGGATCGCCGAGGAGCGTCTCGACCTCAGCGGGGCGGAAATAGCGTGGGTCAACACGCACGATGACTTCGCCCACTTTGACGGCGGGGGCAAGTGTGGGATCGGCGGAGAGGACGGTGGCGATTTCATTGACGCCTTCGCCGGAGAATTCGAGTTCGATGCCGGCTTCTTTGGCTGAGAGGCGGACGAATTCGCGGACGGAGATTTGTTTGCCAGTGGCGATGACGAAATCATCGGCAGTTTCCTGCTGGAGCATCATCCACTGCATGCGGACGTAGTCTTTGGCGTGGCCCCAATCGCGGAGGGAGTCGATGTTGCCGAGGAAGAGGCAGGACTCGAGGCCTTGGGCAATATTGGCGATGCCGCGAGTGATTTTGCGGGTGACGAAGGTTTCGCCACGGCGTGGGGACTCGTGGTTGAAGAGAATGCCGTTGCAGGCATACATGCCGTAGGCTTCGCGGTAGTTCACGGTGATCCAGTAGGCATACATTTTCGCGACAGCGTAGGGCGAACGCGGGTGAAATGGCGTGGTTTCCTTTTGCGGGATTTCTTGGACGAGGCCGTAAAGCTCGGAAGTGGATGCTTGGTAGAAGCGGGTTTTCTTTTCGAGACCGAGGAAACGAATGGCTTCGAGCAGACGAAGCGTGCCGATAGCATCGACGTCGGCGGTGTATTCGGGTGCCTCGAAGGAAACGGCGACGTGGGATTGTGCGCCGAGGTTATAGACTTCGTCCGGCTGGACCTCGCTGAGGATGCGGGTGAGGTTTGAAGAATCGGTGAGATCGCCGTAATGCAGGCGGAAGCGCGAGTTTTCGACGTGCGGATCTTCGTAAATGTGGTCAACGCGCTGGGTGTTGAACAACGAGGCGCGGCGTTTGATGCCGTGAACTTCGTAGCCTTTTTCGAGGAGAAACTCGGCTAAGTAGGAGCCGTCTTGTCCGGTGATGCCAGTAATCAGTGCTTTTTTCATGAGCGGGGAGCGAGGAGCTTGGAGGTGAGAGTTAAGAGTTAAGAAGTTTTAGAGGAGAGATTTGCGGAAGGCGTGGATCATGCGTGAGATTTCATCGAGTTCGTCAAGGTAGGTGGTCATGGGCGTGTTAAGATTAAATTCATTTTCTAGCATGATGAGCATGTTGGCGGTTTCAAAAATTGAACGGCGTGAGTAGTTGAGAAATTGGGTGAATTCGGGTTTGGAATAGCTGCCTGATCCTTCGGCGATGTTGTTGGTGATGCTGAGGACTGCGGATCGTAATTGTTCGGACCAACGGAAGTGTTTGAGAGCCTCGATTTTGTCTGCCAAGGCGAATAGCTGAATACTCAAAGCCGCGCTTCTTTTCCAGATATCAAGGTTCTGAAATCGGAATGAGTCACTCATACTTCTTCTCTCTAAACTCTTCCCTCCAACCTCTAAGCTCTCAGCTCCCCGCTCCCGAGCGAAGCGAGGAAGTCTTGATAGGCGGCGGCGAGGCCGTCGGCGAAGGGAACTTCGGGCGTCCAGCCGGTGGATTTGATGGAGGAAATATCGAGCAACTTGCGTGGGGTGCCGTCGGGTTTGGTGGGATCGGTGAGGATTTCTCCGGTGAAGCCGACGGTGGTGGCGACGAGGGTGGCGAGTTCGTGGATGGTGACATCTTCGCCGACGCCGACGTTCACCCAGTCAGGAGGCGAGGCGAGTGAGAGCAGGTGGAAACAAGCGGTTGCGAGGTCTTGGACGTGGAGGAATTCGCGGCGCGGGGTGCCGGTGCCCCAGATGGTGACGCTGGCGTCGCCGCGTTCTTTGGCTTCGTGGAAACGCCGAATGAGCGCGGGAATGACGTGGGAATTCTCGGGATGGTAGTTGTCGCCGGGGCCGTAGAGATTGGTCGGCATCGCGCTGTGATACATCAGGCCGTGTTGGGCGCGGTAATGTTGGCAGAGCTTGAGGCCGGCGATTTTTGCGATGGCGTAGGCTTCGTTGGTGAGTTCCAGCGGGCTGGTGAGCAGGCAATCTTCCGTCATCGGCTGGGGTGCCATTTTCGGGTAAATGCAGGATGAGCCTAGGAAAAGGACGCGAGGGACATCGGCGCGGCGGCTGCCTTCGACGAGGTTGGCGGCGATGGTGAGATTTTCGTAGATGAAATCCGCCGGGTAGGTCGAGTTCGCGTGGATTCCGCCGACTTTGGCGGCGGCGATGACGACGATGTCGGGCTTTTCCGTAGCGAGGAAATCGAAGACGGCGGCTTGGTTGAGCAGGTCGAGTTGGTCGCGTGAAGTGGTGATGACGTGGTAGCCGCCGAGTTTTTCAGCCTCACGGACGAGTGCGGAGCCGACCATGCCGCGATGGCCTGCGATGTAGATTTTTTTCATAAATGGGGAGTGCTGTGATGCTGCCGCCCTTGGTCGTTCATCCCGAGAGCGGAGGAAACCAGGGGAGGATTCGGGGAGTGGGGGAGTGCCGACGCAGCGGTCAGCGGGGTGAGTGTGTATCTTAGAATGGGGAAAAATTGACTAACGTGATCGCGTGGAAAGCGGATGATTTTCAGGGAATTGGTCGGCGGGGGAGGAGGATGGAAAAGAGATCCATGTCCACGGCGTGGGGTTTACCGAGGAATTCGAGGAGGATTTTGACCCGCTCAGTCGCATTTGGCACGGATACGACGGTGCCTTGCATTCCTTGAAAGGGGCCGGTGGCGACTTCCACTTCGTCGCCGATTTCGATCATCGGGCTGAGGGTGACAAGCTGGTCTTCGGTGGCGTCTTTGCGGTTGGAAATTTCGTGTTTGATGGCCTCGACGAAGGACGCGGGGACGGACGGAACATCTGAGCCGAATTTCACCAGACCCCGGACGCCTTGGCAAAAAGTGACGGCTCGCTCCATTTCCGCCATGGAAAACTTCGCCAGCACGTAGCCGGGAAACATCGGCTCGACCCACCAGATTTTGCCCCGGCGGGTGGCTTTGCGGTAGCGCAGGCGGGGGCAGAAAACTTCGACGCCTTCAAGCTCGCGGAGGTGGCCAGCGGCGATGTGTTCGCGCTTCGTTTGGCAACGCACGCAGAACCATTCGGGTTGTTTCGGAGTGGTGGAACTCATTGGCCGAGAAGTTTTTGGAGCACGGGAAGGACTCTGCCGCCGCTACGCATCCAGGTTTCCAGACGCTCCATCCGCTCGCTGAGAAACTTGCGGCGATCTGGGTCGTCGATCTCGCGGGCGGTCTCGGCGAGGCGGGTGATCTTGTTTTTTCCGCTATCTAAATGCGGGCGGACTTGCTCGCGGATGAAGCCACCGGCGAGGCGTTTCAGCTCGATGGCTGGCTCGTAGTAAGTGCGGCGTTCGGTGCCGCTTTCGGCCTCGCGGACGGCTCCGAGATTTTTCAACATTCGCAGGCCTTGGCTGGCGGAACCTTTGCTGATGTGGAGTCGCTGGACGAGGTCATCTAGCGAGAGGGCGGTCTGGGAAATGAAGAGCAGCCCGTAAATTTCCCCGATAGAACGCGGCAGGCCGAGGACTCGCACGCCGTCCACGAAAACGGCGACCACCTGACGTTCCAAGGGGTCGAGTTCGTGTGGATCGCCGTTGAGCAGATCGTCCATGCGCGGGAAAGTATGGATCGCAGGCGGTTTGTTCAAACTAAATTGAACTCTGGATTAAGTGCAACGCCTTTAAGGATTCAAAACCCAAGGAAGGGCGGACTCCGATCCGCCCTAGCCCATGTAAAGCCAAAGAATCGTGGATCACCGCTGCCCTTTGGCATTTCATGGGCATCGGCGATTCGGAGATCGCCGCTCGTGCGAACGCACATACATGAAATCAACCAGTGAAAGTCTGAGTCATCCCGAGACGAGCTACGGGAAAGCAGCCGGAGGCAACTGCGTCGTCGCGAGACGGGGTGGAGAGCAGCCCGA
>JANOQR010000093.1:0-10550 GCA_031414935.1 Luteolibacter sp. | reverse complement strand
CGACTGGAGAATCATCTCATCGCCGTGGCCAAAAACTGGACCACCCCGGATAAAATTCAATCCATGATTCACGGCTGGCTGCGCGATCAAGCAAACGCTGGCGCTCCGAGCTAAAGTCTATTTCCTAGAGGACTTTGGTATAATCCATGGTTCACCATCTTCCTTTCTGAGCTTATGGGTATCGGGCAAAGCAAGCTGCCACAGTCCAAGGATATTGCTCACAAAAAAAAGGCGGTTGCTTCCGCAACCGCCCTTGAAGTTTGTTTAAGTCGAAATGACTTGGAGTTTGATTAGAACTTAACGCTCAACATCGAACCACCGACGATTTCGTCCTCATAACCAGCAAGGTCATTGAGTTGGACGGAAGCGGCGATGAACGGGGAAACCGTTGCGTTCTCAGCGAAGCCCCAGTCGAGAGCGACCTTGGTGGTCCATGAGGTGAATTCCTCAGGATCAACGAGATAGCCAACGTTGCTGTTTAGGCTGACGGAGAGGCAGGAATTGAGTTCCCAGCTTTTGCTGCCACCGACTTCAACGTAGTCGGAATCGGCATCAGCTGCCTTCGGTCCGTCAACGTTCATGAAATAGGTGAGGTAGAGGTTCGCGAATCCGAAGTCACGAGAGATCGTGAAAGGGACTTCTTGAGCGTCGTGGCCAAGTTGACCGAGGTTCCAGTAGTAGATGTAACCGATGGAAAGGTTAGCGAAACCGAAGTCGTAGCCGACTTCAGCATACCAGTCCACTTCGTTCTCCACTTGGTTGGCGGTGCCAACAGGGGAGTTCTCGAATGCGGCAGCCCAGACGCCGCCACTGACCGTCAATTCTCCGCTGGTGTAAGCGGCATCAAAGGTCATATCAACCAAGTTTTCGCCAAGCTCAGCACCACGAAAGATGTAGTTGCTGGCGTACTCGGTTGCGAGTTGGTATTCGACTTCAGCCTGAGCGTTGCCGGCCACAAGGGCGGAGGCAGCGGCCAAGGCGCCAATGGTTTTGCAGTAGTTTTGCATTTTGTTTTGTTGGTTTTCGGTTGCTGCTTGCGTCCTTGCTGAACTGTTTTGTGGATCAGGCAGGACTAACTCGGAATCTTCATTCCGCGTGCCAAGTAGCATCTGGAATGATCCCGTGGGGCGAATACTTCACCTTTGTTAAGGATTTGTCCAGAATTTTATTTGGCAGGAATGAAAAGCCCGCTGCGGGTTTGGATAGGTAGGGCGTCAGACGATGGCAAGCCAGAATCGCCAAATTTTTGGAATTTTTTCAATTAGTTAAACTCCGAACTGCTTGGATTGGGCTGAATTGAGTTATTGGCACGCGGGTTGCTTAATTGTCGTTATCAGCTTCGGGGATTTGTAATCTGCCGGGCTAGGTAACGAACCACTCCATCAACCCTGACCAACATGACCAGTCGATATCTCATTAAAGTGCGAGCCCTCACGGCCGCTGCAATCGCGTTTATAGCCATGCCCCTCTGTTCGCCCTTGCTGGCTCAAGATGCGGCAGCTTCACCTCCAGCCACCGAAGAGGCGGCTGCGCCTGCGCCGCCGGACGCTACCACCGAGCAACGTATTGCTGACTTGGAGAGCTACTTTGGCAATGTCGGCGTCGGCGGCTCGGGTGACGGAGCCTGGACCTCGAAAATCAAAGAAATCCCCGGACCCGGCCACAATGGCTGGATGATGACTTGCGCGGCTTTGGTTCTTTTCATGACGCTTCCCGGCCTCGCTTTGTTCTACGGTGGCTTAGTCCGTAAGAAAAACGTCCTCAGCGTGCTCGCCCAGTGCCTCGGTTGTGCGGGTATGGTCACAGTGATCTGGTGGGCCGTGGGTTATAGCTTGGTATTTGGAAAAAACTTCAACTCGCCCTTCCTTGGCGGATCCGAGTTCTTCTTTCTCGCGGGAGTCGATTACAAACCAAACACAGATTACTGCTACTGGGTTTCCCAGAACGTGTTCGCGATGTATCAGCTCATGTTCGCGATCATCACACCGGCTTTGATCATTGGTGCCATTGCCGAACGGATGAAATTTTCCGCCATCATGCTCTTCATCTTCATCTGGATGTTCGTCATTTACATCCCGATGGCTCACATGGTCTGGGGAATAACCGGCCTGATGAACGGTGTCTGGAATGGTGGCGGTCTTGATACTGGAAACGGCACAAGTGTCGCGGCAGGTATCAAAGCTATCGACTTCGCAGGTGGGACGGTGGTCCACATGACCTCAGGTTGGAGTGCCTTGGTGCTCTGCATCATCCTCGGCAAGCGTCTTGGTTTCGGTAAGGAAAAAATGTCACCACACAGCATGGTGCTCTGCATGGTCGGCACCGGAATGCTCTGGGTCGGCTGGTATGGCTTCAATGCTGGTTCCGCGCTCGCTGCTGACGGAGTTTCTGCCAATGCCTTTATGACCACCACCCTCGCCGCTGCAACTGCCGGGTTTGTCTGGGGCATCATTGAAAAAATCCTCAAAGGCCACGCATCCATCTTGGGAATCTGCTCGGGCATCGTTTCTGGCCTCGTCGTCATCACGCCTGCTTGCGGATTCGTCGATGCGACTGGCGCAATGGTCATCGGCGTTCTCGCTGCCATCGTCCCTTACATTTTCGTGATGTATGTCAAAGGTGCCGTCGGGTATGATGATGCACTCGATACCTTTGGCGTTCACGCAGTAGGTGGAACCCTCGGTGCGATTCTCACTGGTGTGTTGGCGACTGCCGACGTGAATGCAAATCTCAACGTCAACCTCAAGGATCTTCTCACAAGCGGACTTCTACTAGAGCAGTTGAAAGCAGTGGCGATCACTCTGGTGCTCTCCATCGTCGGCACCGTCGTCATCGCGATGATCGTCAAAGCAGTCATCGGCCTCCGCCCATCTGCGGAGTCTGAAACTGCTGGTCTCGACATCACCGACCACGGCGAAGAGGGTTACAACATGTAATTTTCTCTCCGGGAAATAGAAATTCACCGCGGGCGGGCCAGAGATGGTCCGCCCGTTTTCGTTTGCAGCACAGCCGCCAAACCGTTCCTCTGCGGACGTGAAACGTCAGATTCTCCGATACTCGCTGCTGGCCTGTTTGCTTACCTCCGCCGCCTTCGCCGCGTGGACATGGCTGCGTCCGTATGCTTGGCAACCCGATCCCGCCGCACGTTGTAAAATTCTCGAAACTCTCGTCACTCGCGATCACGCATTTTTCTGGGTCAACATCCACCTCAAGGTGAATCCCGGCATGATGCACGACCTCCAAGCCCCTATCACCCTTGCCACCAGTTCCGGCGCGAAACACCAGCCCGCCGACACCACCTTCGTCGGCAGTGACCCACTCAAGCCCGAGGAAATTTGGTATAAATTCTGGCTCGAACCCGCCGATCTCGTAGGGAAGCTCACTCTGGAAATCAATGCCGGAAAACTCCTCGTAAAATCCCTCTCAAGCACCCCAGATCTCGCTCCCGCCGCTTTCCGCAACTTCACGACCCACCACTGGTGACTCATGCCCTGGCTCCTCATCGACAACTCCAACACTCGCACCAAGTTCGCCCTCGGCGACGCCCAGCAACTTCATCTCTGGCGCGGCGTCATTCCCACCAGCGAACTCTCCCACAGCTCGCTCCACTCGCTTCTCGCAGACATCGCCTTCGAGGCCGTCATCGTCTGTTCCGTCGTCCCTGCCAAAGCCGTAATCCTCCGGGAAAACTTTGCTAACAGAGTCCCGCTCCATTTCCTCGACTCCGCCAGCCCGCTCGGCATGGGGATCGACTACCCACAGCCCACTCAGATCGGTGCCGACCGCCTCGCCAATGCCGCAGGCGTCCTCACCCGCCACGGCGTCCCTGCCATCATCATCGACTTCGGCACCGCCGTCACTTTCGACGTCATTTCCGCCGCGCCTGCTTACTGTGGCGGCGTCATTGCGCCCGGCCTCGGTGCCATGACTGGCTACCTTCACCGAAAAACCGCGCTTCTTCCCGTCATCGACCTCATCGAGCCGCCCTCCGCTATCGGCAAATCCACCGCCCACGCCATGCAAGTCGGAGCCGTCATCGGCTATCGCGGACTTGTGAAGGAAATCATCGCCCGCATTCGTGAAGAGCTGCCTGGGAAACCCAAAATCATCGCTACCGGTGGCGATGCCGAACTCATCGCCGCCGGACTCCCCGAGATCGAAGCCGTCGATCCAGACATCACCCTCGACGGCCTGCGCCAAGTCGCGGCACGAGTGTTCGCGAATGAACACAAATAAATATGGTTTCTTAAGAGGGCTTCCTGATCCCGAGAATAAATTCTTAAAATTCGCGTCTATCGGTGTTCATTCGCGGTTTGAAAAACGCAATCGTCAGCTCCACGCAGTTTGAAAAAAAACGTGTCATTCGCTCTGGATTCACAAAGTCTCCCACCGAAATGAGCGACAGTCCACTCACCCTCGGCATTGATTTCGGCGGCACCACCGTCAAGACCTCGGTGGTTTTTCAGAGCCACATCATCGACACCGCGCCGCCCATCGCCACGCAGGATTTCGACTGCCGCGAAGAACTCATCGACGCCATGGTCCGCGTCGTCGAAGACCTCCGCGCGAGGCATTCCGGCATCGCCGCCATCGGTGTGGGGATGCCCGGATTCGTCAACTTCGAGAAAGGACTCGTTTACAATCTAACCAACGTCAGCGGCTGGCAAAACTGCCTGCTCAAAAGCATTCTCGAAGCTCGGATTCAGTTACCCACCGTCGTCGATAACGACGCGAACTGCATGGCCTTCGGCGAGTGGAAATGTGGAGCCGGGCGTGGTTTCCAACACGTCATTTTCATTTCCATGGGCACCGGTGTGGGTGGAGGCATCATCGCGAATGGGCAGATGATTCGCGGCGCATTCCACGGCGCTGGAGAGATCGGACAAAGCTCCATCGACTACCGCGGCAGGCCGGGCAATTACGGCAATCTCGGAGCTTTAGAAAAATACGTGGGTAACAACGAGATCGCCGTCATGGCCAGCGAGAAATACGCCGCTGCCGGGATCGCGAAATCCGCCCAAGAATGCTCGCCCGCCGCGCTCGCCACCGCCGCCCACCAAGGCGATCCCATCGCCCTCGCGCAGTGGGAAGAGATCGGGAAAATGGTCGCCACCGCCACCATGAATTGCTGCTGGCTCCTCAACCCCGAAGCCATCGTCATCGGCGGCGGAGTCGCCCGCGCAGGCGAGCTACTTTTCAATCCCATTAAAGAACATCTCTTCTCCCAGCTATCAGGCCCGTTCAAGGATCAACTCAGCGTCCTTCCCGCCCAGTTCGGCCACGAGGCCGGCGTGATCGGAGCCGCCGCCCTCGCACGTGAGTTGGTGTGATGGCGCTGCCGTGCATCCATCCGCAAGCGTCACTTTATTTTTGGCAAACGGCTCTAAACCGCCTGCAACGAATCCAGAGCGACCTGAATCGGCACACTCTGGCGCTGGCGGTCAATGAAGAAGCTGACTTCTGAATATCCGGCGTCTAGCAGAAGGTGCAGTGCCTTCACGTAACCATCTCCCACCCGCTGCGGCACATGCGCGTCTGCGCCGATGACGACGGGGATGCCGCGCTCGCGCATCATCGTGAGCTGCGCGGGCGATGGATTCATCTCTGGCAGAGATTTCTGCACGCCGCTGGTGTTGAGTTCCATCGCCACGCCAGTCGCGGCGATGCGATCCAGCGAGCGCGCGATGTATGGCCGCATTTGCTCAAAATCCCAGTCTGCTGGGGATTCGTTTTTAATCAAATCTGGATGAGCCAGCGTGTCGAAAAGCCCGCTCTCCGCAGACAGGGCGAGGTGTTCGTAGTAGAGCTGTTGGTAGCTGAAAATTTCTCCGGTGTAGAAAAGCCGGCGGTAATCCATGACTTGGTAGTGGATAGAGCCGAGGACGTGACTGAGCGGCACACGCGAATGAAGTTCCTCTAACCACGGTTCCACGCCGGGGTAGAAGTCGCTTTCTAATCCGAGCCGCACATCGAGCCGACCAGCGAAGGCGTCGCGGGTGGCGGCGACCATCGCGATGTAGTCATCGTATTGTTCCGGTCTCATTCGCACGCTGGCGGAAAAGCCGTTGGGCAGCGGACAATGGCAGGTGAAGGTGATGCCTTTGAACCCTCGTGCAAGGGCGACGGCGGCGTATTCGTCAGTCGTGCCGAAGGCGTGTTTGCATAGCGTGGTATGGCAGTGGGATTCGTAAAGGACTGGTGTGCTCATGGTTTCACACTTTCTAACATGGCTCGGAAACGCGGCAAAATTTTCTGATACAATGAATTTTTTCCACCGCGTGCGAGTTGCAAGGCGATGAGTTCAGGCGGCGTCACCGGATCTGTGGGGGAGAGCGATACCGCTTTGTAGGAACCCGCTTCGATAGCGCGTTCCACATGCGAGGCTCCGGCTTTTTGGCTGATGCGGACGATGGTCTCGCCACCCCGGATTTCTACGGAACTCAGCGGTGGCCCCGAGGCGTTTTCTCGCAAGGTGACGTTGATTTGATTTCCGCTAGAAATGAAGGTGAACGGCGTCCCTGCAGGATCATCTTTCCAACCCGCTTGCACAGCGAGCCAAGCGAGGACTTGGAGCGCGGTATTGCGATGCGCGGGATGATAGACGATCTCGATGCTGGAAATTTCAGGCAACATCCGTTGCGCAGCGGGATCGTCGAATAGGCCCGCGATGCCTACGCGAAATTGCCACGAACGAGTCCATGCGTGATCTTGGAGGATGAGATCGGTGTTGGACTGAGAGGCGTCCTCGATCATGGCGAACGAGGCAGCGGGGTTTTCCCATGATGAGCTATCGATCACGAGGCGGTCCATCACGGCGACGAGTCGCTCAGTTAGGATTTCTGACAACTCACCTTGCCACCAGAAGACGAGCGGCAAGTCGGAGTTCAGGTGAGCGAAAACGGTGTTGCGGAAACGCCCGGTGACGCGGCCAGTGAGGTGGAAGGAAATTTGCTCGCAACAGACGGATTTTCGCCCGTCTGCGAGATGGCAATGCGCGGTGATCCATGCTCGGAGACTGGGCTGCGGCTCGTGGCGGTCGATGCCGACAAGGATGGCGCGGCAGGCGTGCTCGCGGGTGAGTTCACGGATGATTTCCGAGTTCGCGATGAGTGCGCCATTTTTCTCTGAGTAAACGACAAGGTTCATCAGTGAGGCGTTCGTGCGTGCCTCATCCTGTTCCCATAGTTTCCTCAGCTCGCGGTCGATAGCGGAAACTGCGACCTCGATTCCAAGCTCGGGGCAGACTTCGGGGATGGTGGTGGCAGCCATACAATTTCAGGAGTGAAGTTAAATCAAAGCCGCCGCCACTGGTTGCCGTCCTGCTTGAGAAGCTCGTCGGCTTCTTTTGGTCCCCATGAGCCAGCGACGAACTCGGCCATCGGCGGTGGATTGCCGGATTGGTGCCAAGCGTGCTCGATGTGATCGATAAATTTCCATGCTTCTTCCACTTCGTCGCGGCGGGCGAAGAGCGTGGCATCGCCAGCGATGGCGTCTAGCAGGAGGCGCTCGTAGGCTTCTGGGCTGCCTTTGCCGAAACTGGTGGAGTAGTGGAAATCCATTTTCACTGGCTCTAAGCGCAGGCTGGTTCCGGGGATTTTAGAAACCATCCGCAGCGAGATTCCCTCGTCCGGCTGGATGCGGATGACGAGGACATTTCCGCCGGGAACACCACCAGTGATCGCGTTGAAAAGGACGCAGGGTGCGTCTTTGAAATGCACGGAAATCTCGGTGGATTTCTTCGGCAGACGTTTACCCATGCGGATGTAGAACGGCACGCCACTCCAGCGCCAAGTGTCGATGAGCAACCTAACGGCGACGTAAGCTTCGGTGTCTGAAGTCGGACTCACGCGGTCTTCTTCGCGGTAGCCGGGGACGGAATTCCCGTCGATATGGCCAGCGGTGTATTGGGCGCGGACGACGTTTTTTGCGACTTTCTCCGGCGTGTCCCATTGGCGCAGCGAGCGGATGACTTTGACTTTTTCATCGCGCACGCCATCGGCTGATAGATCGGTGGGCGGCTCCATGGCGACGAGGCTGAGGAGCTGGAGTAAATGGTTTTGGACCATATCGCGCAGGGCACCGGATTTTTCATAATATCCGCCGCGCCCGCCTTCCATGCCTAGGTTTTCTGAGCAAGTGATCTGGAGGTGGCTGATGTATTTACTATTCCACAGCGGCTCGAAGATGGAGTTGGCGAAACGCAGGACCATCAGGTTTTGCGCCGTTTCTTTGCCGAGATAGTGGTCGATCCGGTAGGTGTCGCTTTCCTGAAATGTCGCGTTGACCACCTCGTTGAGATGCCTCGCGGTGGCAAGGTCAGTGCCGAACGGTTTCTCGACGATGACGCGCGACCAGCAACCGTGCTTGGACTCGTTGAGGCCAGCATTTTTCAAGCGGATCAGAATCTCGTCGAAAAACTCAGGAGCAGAGGCGATGTAGAAAAGTCGGTTGCCCTTGCCGCCGCGCTCGGCGTCGATGGCATCCAGCCGTTCTGCTAGACTGCGATAGCCTTCGTCGTCATTGAACTCGGAGGTGTGATAGGAAACTGTCTCGATGAAGCTGTCCCAGATTTTCTCGTTGTGACCGGAGCGAGAAACCTTGCGGTTCAGCTCTTCGAGTCCGCTGCGGAATTCAGCATCCGCTTTTTCCCGGCGGGCGAAACCAATGATTTTCACCCCAGTCGGCAACTCACCATCGACGGCGAGGTTGTACAGCGCGGGGATGAGTTTGCGGTGAGTGAGATCCCCGGTCGCACCGAAGATGACGATGCTGCAAGGCTCGGCACGCGAGCGGGAAACGAGGTCTTCGCGGAAGGGATTGCTCATAGACAGGCGGCTAGATTCCACCAAACCCGATGCGAGGCAAAGCCAAATCCCGGCATCTCGCGCAAATGCCGCTCATGTTTGGCTTGCGACAGGCGAATGGAATCAGTGAAGCGAGCGAGTCCATCATTCGAGCTTTGGACAAGCGCGAGAAATTCTGCCAAGGTAACTCCGTCTCCCCGCTGGGAGACTTAATTTATGAATTCTGCCATTCTGGAAATTTCCATCATTCTCATTCTTCTCGTAGCTAACGGCGTCTTCGCCATGACGGAAATCGCCATCGTTTCATCCAAAAAAGCCCTCCTTCAGGGCATGGCGGACAAGGGCGATCAAGGAGCGGCCAAGGCACTGAAGCTCTCCGAATCTCCCAATCGGTTTCTCTCCACCGTCCAGATCGGTATCACCCTCGTTGGCATTGTCGCTGGTGCCCTCGGCAGTGGTGCCGTGGCCGAGCGGCTCGCGGACTTCATCGAGCCTGTCCCAGTCATCGGCTCCTATGCCTCACAGATTTCCCTCGCGGTCGTCATCGGGCTTCTGACGTATTTTTCGCTCATCATCGGCGAGCTGGTCCCCAAGCGGCTGGCGATGAAGTTTCCAGAAGCCATCGCCAGCGGTATGGCCGCGCCGATGGCTGCGATTTCCACCATGGCATCTCCTGCCGTGAGTCTGCTTTCCTGGTCCACCGGCAGTATTTTGAAACTCTTCGGCATCCGTGAAAATGAAAACGAAGTCATGTCGCGCGAGGAGCTGACCGTGATGGTGCGCCAAGGAATGATCACCGGATCGATTAACCGCTCGGAGTCGCGCATGATGGAGGGCGTCATCGGGTTTGAAAAACTTGTCACCTATGACTTGATGATCCCACGGACGCGAGTCGCGTGGATCGAGCAACACGCGAACCACGATGACGTTTGGCCAATCGTGATGGGAAGCACTCAGGGAGTGTTTCCGATTTACAACGGACGGCGCGACAATCTGATAGGAGTCGTTTCCGTAAAAGACATCTACAGTCGCCTCGCAGCGGGTAAATCCGTCCATTTTGGAGAAATCATGCGCCCGCCCTTGTTTGTGCCGGAGATGCAGAAAGCCAGCGTGCTGTTGGAAACCTTTCGGACCACCGGCCAACGCGCCGCTTTCGTGCTCGATGAGTTCGGCAGCGTCATGGGCATGGTCACGCTCATCGACCTGATGGAGGCCATCGTCGGCGACGTGCCATCCCACGAGGAGCAACTCGCCTCTCCCATCCGCCGCCGACCCGACGGCAGTTGGCTCATTGATGGGCTTTTCGAGATCGAAAAACTGCCCGAGCACCTCGAAAACTTCGACCTCCCCGAAGGCGGCGGCGACGAATACCAAACTTTATCGGGCTGGTTCATGAAAAAGCTCGGTCGTATGCCTGCCGAGACGGATCGGATTTATTCCGGCCAGTGGACATTCGAAGTGGTGGACATCGACGGCACCCGCGTGGACAAGGTGTTAGCGATGCGCGACACGCCTGCTGAGTCTGGTGAAGGCTGACGTCGGATAGGGCTTCATTCCTCATGGCCCGCGTGGCAGTGCGAACCCAAGTGGACGGATTAGTTCAATGTAAGCGTTGCCTGAAGCACCGTGCGTATGAGTTTGCTACGGCGGCTGCGTAGCGGTCATAGTTCAGGGTTCTATGACTGCTTTGCTATCAGGCTGCTGCGCGTCCGGCTTTTCCTCGGCGGGCTTTTCCTCGGCGGGCTT
>JANOQR010000092.1:0-14608 GCA_031414935.1 Luteolibacter sp. | reverse complement strand
ACGATCACCGCTAGGCACCGCGCCGCGTCCGCAAGTCCGATCTAATCCCGTGCGGGTGCGTGGCGTGAAATCGGCGGCTTGCTTCTTATTTTTCCTGACGATCTTCCTCGTTGCGGCCATTCCGCATCTCGGCGTTCTGCTGCTTTCCATCGCCGGGCGGTGGTATGGGACGGTGATTCCAGACGAGCTAACCATGCGCCATTATTACGAGGCACTCGGCAGCGATCTGGTGGTGCCGTCGATCCAAAACAGCCTGCTTTACGCGGGTTGTGCGACTTTGCTGGCATTGGCCATCGGTCTATCCGTCGCGTGGATCGTGGTGCGGTCGAATCTGAAATCACGGAGTTTTCTCGATGCCATGGTCATGCTGCCGCTGGCAGTGCCGGGCTTGGTGATGGCCTTCGGCTACCTCGCGCTGTCGCAAGAGGGCAAGCCCTTCCATTTCCTCGTCGGCGCGGGAGGAAGCCCGTTTCTGCTCATCATCGTGGCGTATGCGTTCCGGCGATTGCCTTACATCGTTAGATCTGCCGTCGCTGGGCTTCAGCAGAGCAATCCCGCACTGGAAGAAGCGGCGAAATCACTCGGTGCCACGCCGTTGCGAACGCTACGACGAATTTCAGTCCCGCTCATCGGCGCGAATCTGGCAGCAGGCTCCATCCTCGCATTTGCCTTCGCGATGTTGGAGGTCAGCGACAGCCTCATCCTCGCCCAGCAAGCGCAGCACTACCCAATCACCAAGGCGATTTACACACTCCTGAGCACGCTGGGAAATGGCACGGAACTCGCCGCCGCATTGGGCGTGTGGGCGATGGTTT
This sequence comes from Luteolibacter sp., assembly GCA_031414935.1. Taxonomy (GTDB): domain Bacteria; phylum Verrucomicrobiota; class Verrucomicrobiia; order Verrucomicrobiales; family Akkermansiaceae; genus Luteolibacter. The sequence goes on along the minus strand of JANOQR010000092.1, from coordinate 13,793 downwards.
TTCTATCCATCGCGATCATGGGGGCTGCTGTGCTGGGCGGAAAACGCGGCGGTTTGTTCAAGGTGTAACATCTGGATGAGCCGGGAGATTTCCAGTCCACCTCAGCCATCACGTCTGCGGAAACTCAGCGGTGTCGCGGCGAGCTGATTGCGGAAAACTGAGGCCATGTATTCCGCTGTGTTGAAGCCGGCGCGTTGTGCCACTGCGGCGACGGAGAGCTGGGTGGTTTGTAAAAGATGGATCGCGAGTTCCACCCGCACCCGTCGGATTTCAGTCAGTGGACTGCGGCCCAGTAAGCGCGAAAACCGCTGCTCTAGCACCCTGCGGCACAAGCCTGTGTGCGCGGCGATTTCATCTACGCTCATTGCCCGTGCTGGGTCTTCCCTAATGAAACGCAAGGCTCTCACCAGCGCGGGATCATCCACCGCGAGCGTCTCGGTGGACTGACGAACCACAATTCCTAACGGGGAAACGAGCACGTCTTCATGGCTGGTGGTCTGCGGATGTGCCATCAGCGAATCGAGTTTCTCTGCCGCCCGGAAGCCGATTTCCTCGGCAGCGGCGTTCACGGCGGAGATTGGAACCGGTGCCACTTTGCAAAATAAGTTATCGTCCGAGCCGCTCATCACCGAGACTTCCTCCGGCACTTTCAGGCCGCCGTGGGCGCAGGCATAAAGCACCTCGCGGGCTCCACTGGTGTTCCAGGTGAGCACCGCCACTGGCTTAGGCAGCGCGATTAACCAATCTGCTAGGCGGCCAAGATCCGTCATCCATTCTGGCTCTGGTGCGCCAAGTTGCGGCTCTGCGTCGAACACCTGACAGGTGAACCCCGCGCGTTCCACCCGTTTGCGGAACGCTTCCTTGTGCTCCTCCACATAATCCAGACCCAGCAGGCTGAAATAGGCGTAATGGCGGAAACAACTGTCCAGAAAATGGTTCGCCGCCATCTCTGCCACCTCATCGAGATTGGTAATGATCCTCGGAAAATGCGTATCCGGCAGTGAGATGGCGGAAACATTCACCACCGGCACTCCCAGCTCTTTCAACTGCGTGGACAGCTCGGAAAATCCCACCCGCGCGATGACTCCATCTCCCGTCCAGCCCGGCGGCAACCAACGCCGCTGCTCCACCCCACGCGGCTCGACAAACAACTGCCAGCGCGTGTGCTGACTTTGGTATTCATGCACCCCTTCGATGATGCGCCGTCCCCAGCTCGTCGAGGTATCCACCAAGATCGCGACTCTCGGGTTCGCCTGTTTTTGTTTGGATTTGGAAGCCATGGAAAATGCGCGATTTCGCAGAAATCATGCGTGATCCTCTATGGCGGTCAATTTCAAATCCACCTAAGTTGTTCGAGATGAGTGTGGCGCGTGGTGAAGTCTTTACCCGCTAACCATTACTCTAACCCATTAAAAATCCATGAAACCCTGCCCAAAAAATAGGCTTTTCCGTCTCATTTTCTCAACCATCGCCGCTCCCGCAGTTTTGGTTTTCACCGCATCTCAGGTCCGTGCCGTCACGAACTACCAGAACACCACGGTGGACAACTGGACAACTGCCGCGAACTGGACTGGCGCGGTTCCAAGCGGAGTCTTCAATCAACGCATCAACATCAATGGCAACACCACGGTCACATTCGCAGCAGCCCAAGGTACGGTGGATGCCGGTGCGGCGAGCACTGAATCGCGGTCGATTGTCTTGAGCAACGTGAACCCGAACGCCTCCGCCGGAACCGCCACCCTCAATATCACGGGTGGAATTCTCCGGGCGGGAACTGCTGCGACCGGAACGTCACTGGTGGGTGCAAACGGGGTGAACTCCGTCGGCATTCTCAACGTCAGCGGTGGTGTTCTTGACCTGACGACCGCCACTGCCGCAACGGGTCGGGTTCTTGCGATCGGTCTCGGCGCAACCTCAAACGCAGGCATCAACGGCACCGTCAATCTTTCCAGCTCTGGCTTGATCCGAGTGGGTGAGTTTCGCATCGGCGATACAGCACCCAATGCTGGAGGATCTATCACGGGCGTCCTGAATCTCAATGGCGGAACTCTCGAGACAGCATTGATTCGCGAACCTAGCACTGGCAGCGCGCTCGTGACTTCTACGGCGAATTTAAACGGCGGCCTCCTCAAATTTACGTCCACGACAGGCATCAGTGCCTCGCTCGATACGGTCAACGTCCTCAGTGGCGGTGCTAATATCGAGGTGATTCCCAGCATCACTTCGAACTCCAGCAAGCCATTGCTAGACGGTGGTGGTGGCGGCGGATTCACGAAATCCGGCACTGGCACTCTCAACATGGCCGTCGCGGGAAATACCTACACCGGAGCGACAGCCATCGACGCGGGCACCCTGAATCTCGCGGCGGTTGCCACCTTTGCCACGAGTGCTTTCAACGTGAACAACGCTGGCACGCTCACCCTCAGTAGTGGCAGCGCACTCAGCAATGCCATCAACGTCAACACGGGCGGACGCCTGACTGGTGAAGGCTCCACCACTGCCGCTGTCACCTTCGGGGCGGGTTCGAGCCTGACTTTCGACCCCAACACCATCGCGGCTAACGAGCATTTCCGCAGCACTGGAAACATCAACACCACTGCCGGTGCCACCACCAAGATCAACCTCGATTTCTCCGCTACGACGACGAACACGGGGGTGGTCATCATGGAAGGTGCATCCATCACCTCGAATGGAATTAGCGATTTCAACTACAATGCCCGTGGCACCCTGACTCTCACTGCCACCCAGTTGATCTACGATCACGTTGCCGGGAATTTGCTCTGGAAAGGAGCCAATGGCACCAATCCTACTTTTTGGGACATCAACACCACTTCACAAAATTTCACCCTAGGCGGAGTCGATAACTTTTTCTTCGCAGGCGACAACGTCACGTTCAACGACACGGCTTCCAACTTCAACCCAGCCGTCCAGTCCGCCCTCACCGCAAGCACCCTCGCCTTCAGCAACACCACCGACTACACCCTCAGCGGAGCTGCGGTCACCGCCACCAGCCTCACCAAAACAGGCTCGGGCAAGGTCACCATTTCCAATGCCAACACCCTCTCGGGCGGCACCACCATTTCCGCAGGCACCATCCAGCTCGGCGACGGCACCAATGCCACTGGCGGACTCACCGGCGCGATCACTAACAACTCCGCTCTGATCGTCAACTTCGGCATCAACGACGCAACTCTAAGCAGTGCTATTTCCGGCACCGGTCCAGTCACTAAAGAGGGCACTGGCAAAACCACCCTCGCGGGCACGCACACCTACACTGGAAATTCCGTCATCAACAGCGGCACACTCGCCTTCAGCAACACGGGCCTTGGCGCTGCTGGAACCAATCTCGACACCCTGGTCAGCGGCGTCGGAAACATGGAAAAATCCGGTGCTGGCCGCATGACGGTCGATCTGGCAAACACCTACTCCGGCACCACCACCATCGCCGCAGGTTCCATCGTTCTCGATGGCTCCGGCAACTTGGGAAGCAACGCCGCTGGGACCAGCGTGGCTTCAGGAGCATCGCTCGCATTGTCCGGCGCAGGAACTTACGGCACTGGGGAAACTCTCAACATCATCGGCGCGGGTGTCACGGCTGCCGATCATTTCGCCACGGGAGCCATCGGCTCACGCGGCGCCATCCAAAGCATCAGCGGCTCCAATACCTATGCGGGAAATATCGAACTCGGAGCGAACGCTACCATTCGCATCGGAACTCAAGATGGGACCGCGCTCAATCTCACCGGGACCATCACCCAAGCCAGTGGAATCACCACCGCTGTCGTTCTGTTCCGCGCGGGCAATGGTCCTCTTCTTCCGACTCCCAATAGCGGTGGCGACTTCGTCACACTCTCAAATGCGGGGAATTCATTCGGAGGAAACTCATTTGTCTTCACCAATGCGACTACTGGATATTCCGGCGTCCGTCTCGGTATTGCCGACGCTCTGCCCACGAATTTGACAATCTCTGGACTCGCTTCAACCGGAGCAGGCACCGCGCTGGACCTCAACGGATTCGCTCAAACGCTCAACGGCCTGAATAACACGGCCACCCTCAATATCATCAACGCCAACACCGGCACGCCATCCACGCTCACCCTGAATCCGACGGCTGACCAGACCACGACGAACACCATCATCCTCGGTGGCACTGGCCTCAGCGGCCCCTTGGGAACGATCCACCTCGTGAAGGACGGCACGTTTAGCCAGACGCTCACCGGCATTAACACCTACACCGGAAATACCACCGTCAATGCAGGCACACTCAGCCTCGGCGCGGTCAACCCCGGCAACGAGACATCCACCGTCGCCATCGCTGCCACAGGTGCCACTCTCAATCTCACTTTCGCCGGTGCCGACACTGTGGACAAACTCTTCATTGGCGGAGTGCAACAAGCAGCAGGCGTCTATGAGGCGGTTGGCAATCCGGGAGCTGGTACGGAAATCGCACAGATCACCGGCACCGGCACACTCAATGTGACCACCGGCCCATCTGCTGGCGGCTATACCGCATGGAAATCCGCTAACAGCACCTCCCAGACCATCGACCTCGATCACGACAACGACGGAGTTTCCAACGGGGTCGAATACTTCCTTGGCGGAAATACCAACACCACCGGCTTCACCCCGCTGCCCGGCGTCGTCAACACCCTCGGCACCCTCAGCGTCACCTGGACCAAACACGCCAGCTACACGGGCACCTACGGCACCGACTTCTTGGTGGAAACTTCAGCCACCCTCGCCCCACCGTGGACCACGGAAATCGCCAGTCCCACCCCCAGCTTCACCGTCACATTCCCAACGGTAAATGAAGTGAAATACACCTTTCCCAGCGGCACCAAAAACTTCGCCCGCCTGAAAGTCACTGGCCCATAAATTTCACAGAACACCCATTTTTCAAAAGCCCCAAAACCCCGCCAAACATGAAACCCACCCCATTCAAGTCCGCCATCCTCAGCGCCGTCGTAGGCAGCTCCTTGCTAGCCGTTTCACACTCCCACGCGCAAAGCAGCACTTGGACGCTCAACAACAACGGCAACTGGAACACAGCGGCAAACTGGGCCGGAAGCATCATTGCCAGCGGCGTCGATAACACCGCGACTCTCAACGGCATTACCCTAAACCGGACCATCACCCTCGGTGTGGATCGCACGATCGGGAACATCACCACCAATGACGACAGCCACAGCTTCATCATCACCGGTAACACCCTCACTCTGGATGTCACGACGGGAGCACCGACCATCTCGGTCGGCGCAGCAGCAGTCCGCTCCTTGAACGTCCAAAGCATCATCGCGGGAAATGACGGCCTCACCAAGACCGGTCTTGGAACTCTCACCCTAGCTGCCGTGAACACCTTCACCGGTGCCATCAACGTCAACTCCGGCGGTCTCAACATCACCAACTATGGCGCATTGGACGCGAATTCCAGCCTCATCACTCTCGCCAGCGGAACCACCATGACGATCAACCAAGTGGGAGCTGGTGCCACTTCCGACAGCTACGCCCAGAACGTCAACCTCAGCGGCACCATCACCACTGCCGGAGGAAGCGGGGTTAATACGCTCGCACTGACTTGGAACGGCAACACCACCCTCGCTGCCGCCAGCACGATTTTGGCCAACGGGAACTCGACGATCGATGTCAACGGGCAGGTCGATTTAGCCGCGAATACCCTCACTTTCACGACAGACGGCTCACTTGCTGGAAACCGGATCGACGGACAAATCATCGGCACAGGTGGCGCGCTCACCAAAACCGGTGGAAATACGGTCATCGTTTCTGGAAATAACAGCTACACGGGTCTCACAACCATCAGCGCCGGAAGCCTCAATGTTCAGAATGCCAACGCACTCGGCACGACCGCAGGCGGAACGACGGTGGCAGCAGCCGCACAACTGCGACTACAAGGCGGTTTTACTTACGCAGCCGAGGCCCTGACCTTGACCACATCCACTGGATCTACCGACACCACTCTCCGAAACATCAGCGGAAACAACACCTGGACAGGATCAATTACTGCGTCCGGTGGCGGTGCGAACCATCTCACGCGGATCAATTCTGACGCTGGCCTGCTGACCTTGCAGGGAGATCTTTTCAGTGCGGCTCTCGAAAATAGGTTCGCATTTCAAGGCGCAGGAAACATCACCGTATCAGGGAAAATTTCGGGAATTTCCGGAGTAGTAGGCGGCTCGGTCGGCGCGGGACCAGCCGTCATCCGCACCTTGAGTAACGATTTGAACGACTACACTGGCACCACGAACGTCAGCGGTGCGGTACTGGCCTTCACCTCCATCGCCAACGTCGGAGCGGCCAGCAGTGCTCTCGGTGCTCCCGTCCTCGCAGATTCTGTGATCGGAATCGGCTCAGGTGCGACTGCGGCAAACTTGAGATACGTCGGCATCGCAGTCGGTGGCCACACCAGTGATCGCGTCATCAACCTCGCCGGAACCACGGGCGGGGCCACGCTTGAGGCAAATGGCACAGACGCCCTCGTCCTCACGGGCGGCGTGACGGCGACTGGACTTGGCAACAAAACGCTCACTCTCGCAGGCACCAATACAGACGACAACTCGGTTGGCTCCATCGTGGACAGCGCTGGATTCACCACCGCGGTGACCAAAAGTGGCGCAGGCAAATGGATCGTGACGGGGACTAGCTCCTACACCGGAGCCACCCTCGTTTCCGCAGGCATTCTCGCCGTGAATGGCACACTCGCTAACACCACGACCACGGTGGGATCTACCGCCACCCTCCAAGGCAGCGGCACCATCGGCGGCTCCGTCACAGTGCAAACTGGCGGCACACTCGCTCCGGGAAACTCCATCGAATCCATCGGCACAGGTGACTTGAGTTTTGAAACTGGCTCCACCTACGCCTACGAGCTGCAAACCAATCTCTACGCAGGCACCCCGGGTGTCTCGGCTGATCTCACCTACTCCACCGGCACGCTCGACATCGCCGCCGGTGCCATCCTCACCCTGACGGATCTTGCCACCAGCACGGCGGTCACGATTGGCTCCAAGATCACACTGATTAGCTACTTTGGTGGCTGGACCAGTGGCGAACTTTTCACCTACCTCGGCAACACCCTGAACGACAACTCGACCTTCACCCTCGGTGCCAACATCTGGTCCTTTGACTACGACGACACCACCGGCGGGCCAAACTTCAGTGCGGACCAAGCCACGGGTATCAACGCCCGCTTTGTCACCCTCACCGCAGTCCCGGAATCCAACGTCGCCGCTCTATTTGGTGGCATCGGGATGCTCGCCCTCCTGCGCCGCCGCCGTTAAATCCCCTGAAATTTCACACAGCTTCGCCCTCGCCACCGTGGCGCGGGCATTCTGTCCGCAGCCTCTTGAGTTTCATCAATTAAAAGATTTAGCATGAGATCCTGACCATAGCGCAGGCTCGGGATTTACTTTGACGGGCCACTTACTTAGAGAAAATTCACTCTCCGCTGAGATTGCCGCTTCCCATGCTGGCGGGAAGATTTTATCCCTGCCTCGTGCTCAATCGTATGCGCCTATTCTCTTTCCTCCTGCTACTGCTCACCTCATGGAGCCATGCCGAACACGTCGTCGTCACCGGTGGTCCTGCCTTGCGGAAATGGGAAAACTACCGCGTTACCGCAGATCAACACGACCGCTGGTGGGCGAATTTCGTCCGTGCTGGCACGCTCCGCATCGCAGAAATCCGCAAAGCCTACGGGTCCGATGCCGCCATCGTCTGGATGGTCTATCAGCCCGGATACCAGACTCGCGGTCGTGAAGATGGCAAGCCCTACACCACTTGGATCACCGAGCAGGCCGCGAAACGCCGCGTTTCCCTCGTCTGGTTCAACGGCTCCGGCGATTTCCTCCAAAAACTCAACTCACGCCCACGCGGCTCCGTCCAGACCTTCGATTTCTTCGGTCACTCGAACAAATACGCCTTCATGTTCGACTACGGCAACGACATCATGGCCGTCTCCACCGCATGGCTCCACGAAAACGACCTGCCTCGCCTCAAGTCCTCCGTTTTCGCCCCTAACGCCTATTGCAAAAGCTGGGGCTGCCACACAGGCGAAAGCATGAGCGCGAAATGGAAAAGCGCCACCGGCGTCGCACTGGAAGGTGCCAGCGGCCCCACTTCCTACACCGTCGTCGGCCAAGGAGTCTTGCCTGTCGTCAAAGGCCGATGGGTGAGGTGATGTGGTAAGTGATTAAAAACTTAAGAAAATGAAGAACTCCATTTTAGTTATATGCCTCTTCGCCTCTTCGCCTACTCTATTTGCCGAGTCAGTGAAGGTGGGAGACACTCAAGTGACATTCGAGACTCCAAATGGATTTAAGCCATTGAGTAAGGAACTCATAGCACTCAAGTGGCCAACAAATCGAGCTCCAGCCTATGCGGTTGGAACTCCAAGCGGTTCTACGACAGTCGCATACGATCTTAAGCCACATCGGATAACACAGGATGCAATAGCCGACGTTCAGAAATCATTTACAAAGCTCTTAGAGCGTATGATTCCCGGCATCGAGTGGAAGAAGAACGAGATCATCGAGCATTCTGGGCAGAAGTGGGTATTGATGGAGATGACGTCGAACGCCGTCGATACCGATATCTACAACATTTTACTGATGACGGGATTTGATGGAAAGATGCTGGTTTTCAATTTCAATTCGACAAAGAAGGATTTTCCAAAATACGAGGCCGAGCTGCGGAAAAGTTTAAAATCTGTGAAGCTGCCAAACCCGTAAGCAAGCCAGACTTTTCATGCGGTAAAAAGCTCCGACCTGTCGGAGCAGTCCAAAATTTCCACTTCCTACTTCACTCTTCCTCATGACTCTCGCCGAACTCCAAGCACTCCACGACCTGCCATTTTTCGATCTCCTCAAACGCGCCCGCGAGGTCCATGAGGCACATTTCTCCGATGGGAAAATCCAGCTCTGCACCTTGCTCTCCATCAAGACCGGCGGGTGTTCTGAGGATTGCGCGTATTGCACCCAATCTGCCCGTTACGAGACCGATCTGGAAAACCAACGTCTTCTCTCCAAAGAAACCGTCATGGAAAGCGCCCGCGCTGCCCGTGCGAACGGCTCGACTCGCTTCTGCATGGGCGCGGCATGGCGCGGCGTCCGTGGTGGAACCGAGCGGTTCAACCAAGTCGTCGAGATCGTCAAAGAAGTTTCCTCCCTCGGAATGGAAGTCTGTGTCACCCTCGGCGAGCTCGGGCCAAACGAAGCCGTCGCCCTCAAGGAAGCCGGCGTCACCGCCTACAATCACAACCTCGACACCTCGCCCGAGCATTACCCGAACATCGTCACCTCGCACACTTACGAAGACCGCCTCCGCACCATCCGCAACGTCCAAGACGCCGGAATGTCCGTATGCTGCGGCGGCATCCTCGGCATCAGTGAAACCATCACGGATCGCCTTCGCATGTTGGAAGTGATTTCCAGCTTCAACCCACAGCCGGAGAGTGTGCCGATCAACTCGCTCATGCCGATGCCCGGCACGCCGCTTGCGAACAACCCGCAGGTCGATCCCTTCGACCTCGTCCGTATGATCGCCTGCGCCCGCATCGCCGTCCCCGGTGCCAAAGTCCGCCTCTCCGCAGGTCGCACCCGCCTCTCAGACGAAACCCAAGCCCTCTGCTTCTTCGCTGGGGCAAACTCCATTTTCTACGGTGACAAACTCCTCACCGCCTCCAATCCCGAAGCCAGCCAAGACCGCGAACTCCTCAAAAAACTCGGACTCGCCACCCTCGAGCCGAACCCTGCGATGGAAGCCCCGCACCTCGACCAAGCACAACCCGCCAGCCCATCCTGCGCGGGAGTCGGCTGTTGCTAGAAGTAGCAGTCGTGTCGCGGCGGTGAAATCTATGCACTTAGTTTGACCTCCCAACTCACTTGAAAGTTACCGAGAAGCAGAGTTGTGCATTCTCTTCGTCGCATCGCGACGGTGGATGCTACCCGTGTGCTTCAGCCCACGGTCTCGTTTTGAGCACATTTCAGCCATATCGTGGCACTGGAATCTCACTGGATCGGGACTTTTTTGCATCGATTCCAGTGTCGCGATGCGACACGGTTTCCTGCCACTGCTACCATCCGATGTCGCTCTGCGACAAAGAATGAGATTTCCGGAGGCCGACTTACTTGAGGGTTACTTTACTTTCCACACTCCGGTGCGGCGCGGGTTCTGGTGATAAATGGGAAAATGCAAACCACGAAAAATCACGAAAGAAGAAAGAGCTAAAGCCGGACACCATTCTCCAGTTGAGTGAGAGATTCAAATCTCACAGCCACTTAAATTTTTGTGTTTTTGGTGTCTTTCGTGGTTTTAATTTTCTTCTATCAGCTTAATCCTTACTTCAGACATCTCGTCCTCGTCGCCGCATCAAAATCACACTCCCCAGCACGGCCAAGGCCACACTCGATGTCTCCGGGATCGCGCTCAACGTCGCATTGATCCCATACCGACCCGTCGAGTCCATGCCTGCTAGATTCGCGCCGCCCACCAGCACCGAGTAATCACCCGCTGGCAGCCAGAACGTGCCTTCGACGACGCCATCCGCCAATCCATCGCCATGGATTCTTGCAGCCGATCCAAAATTCGCCGAAGTCCCATCCGCTGCATTTCCCACGTAATTCAGCGTGGAAAGCAGCCCGGCATCATTTCCGATCTTCATAACTCCCAGCGCATTAAATGCACCATTTTTGCCGCCCAAGCTGTCCAGATAAGCAAGCGTCACGGGCGCGGTGTCATAGTCCGAACCTCCGCTGGTATGCAGCAATCCCGAATACAGTGAGAACCCCGGCAAGAATACCTGCGCCCCATCACCCCTTACAGCGACCTCGATGCGAATGTTCGCCAAACTCCAGTCAGTTAGCTTAAAACGATACGCTCTGATGTGATGCGCGTCTCCATACGAAACACCTGTTCCCGCCGCCCAGCCGAAGTCGCTCGTGACCGTTTGCACGGTGTTGATCGTTTTGAAATACGGCGTCACCGCAGCATTCGTCACCGTCCCCAGATCGCGCGCCGTGCCACCGTAGCTGGTGTGAGCTTCAGCGAAGCCCGCCGTCATCCATGCGACCAGCCCGATACCCATACACATCGTTAGTTTTTCATTGTTCATGGTTTTGATAGATAAAATTCATCGTGGCGTGGACCAATCGTAAGCCAGTCGGTAAAACGCCTTTCCTGCGGGAGGAGAAGCATCAGTAAAGGTCGCAGTTGCCGCCGTTGTCCCGGTGACGGAACCGACCTCCGTCCAGCCGTTCGCCCCCAGATTCGTGGAGCGGAGAATTTTGAAAATTACCCCCGTCTGATTCGGATTTCGAATCCCCATTTGACTCGGCCACGTCAGCACGAATCCAGTCCCACTCATCATCTTGCCCGTTGGCTGAAAATTCGGCCCAGCCTTGAAATGCAGCACAAAAACTGCGCTCGGCGGATGCCACGGCCCACCTTGATTCGTCACACTGCGATCCACAAAACGAAAACTCACCGCATAGTCACCAGCCTTGTCCGCCGTCCATGCCCTGCCATGCACATGCCCGTATGGATCTTGAAATTTCGCTACGATTCCCTCAATTGGCTCACTCACTTGAAACGCGAAATTTCCCGTCGCCACTCCCGTCGCGAACGAAGCTGTCGGAGTTGGACTACTCGCGGATTCAGGTTCCCAGAAGCCAAAACTCCCGCCCGCTGGCCCACTCACCGCCGTGATCTCCACCCAAATCTCCGATCCCGTCGCAGCATGATCTTCACTGTCTTCCGTTTGCCCGTCTGATAGGGCCGTGAAGGAAAAATCATCCAGCGGGAAAAGCGTCCGCACATACAAGTCCTGCAACATGTAGTAGCCGCCACAATTCTGCCCGACGCCCGCTGGACGCGGTAGCAGATGAAACGTCCGCTGCTCAGGATTCACCGCGCCCGACCAAGTCAGCCGCAACGCTTCACCCGCATCGGGTTGGTTGTTTCCATTCGCATCCTGAATCGCTGCCGCGAAGTGGTCATGTGCGGAAACTGGATCGATGGCGATGACTGCCGCTGATAAGAATAGTGTTAGTTTCATAAGTTATTGGTAAATTTATTGCCCCGATGGATCGACAAATCGGGTGCCTTGCGTCGCGAGACGTGTCTCGACGCTTTTCTGAGAGAGAGTTTCCACATGACCATCCGCAAACAGGTAGTTCGCTGCGCCGTCATGGACATCGACTGCCACCTCACTCTCAAAAAACTCCATCGGAATCCCACCGCCGTGATATTGGGAAAAGTGAAAGTGATCGTTTCTACCAAAGCTTTTCGACGCCTCAGCAAACATGACACTCGCCTCGGGATGGTCGATTTTCGAAAGCAGCGAGTAATTCAAATGCGCTGCGCCCGCAGGATTTGGCGTCAGGAAATCGTTGATGACGTAGGTGTATTGCCGCTTGGGAAGCGGATCTTCGTGGCACTTAAATACGAGTGAAACGCTGTTATCACCAGACACATAAGGCTTCAGGCTTCTCTCCCAAGACACCCCTCCTTCTCGGCGCTGATGACTCGTCACCGGCAGCCGCATCTGGTTGTCACTTGCATACAACATCGTCGCCACGCCGATCTGGCGCATGTTGTTAGCGCACTTCACCGTACGACTGCGGGACATGATTCCGCTTCCCAAAGGCGCAACAATTCCCACCAAAGCAGCGATGATCGCGACGACGACGAGTAGTTCGACCAAGGTAAATCCTCGATCCGATGATTGATAAGTTTTCAAAAAAGTATGCAGAGATATGGGTAGAAACCCGAGCAATAGACAGGCCGGGAACGAAGCCCGTAGCCATGATCAGACTGTCAGAAAGTTGCGCGCAGAATGCCCGCGCAACTGTGGCTCGGGCATGATGTCCGCAGCTTCACAGATTCAGTTCACGCATCCTCGAAGATACGAAAACTCAAGCCGACTCAATCGACATGAATCTGCTAGTTCATGCTCAAGCCACTCGCGGCGGCTGCATCGGCACCGCGAGATAAACCTCGGCGTAAGTGCCGGAGTATTCCGTCACGCGAAACGCAATTTCACTAAACTGCGGGAACGGAACTTTCACGGGTGCTGGCAAAGCGATCTCCATCTTGATGGAAGACTTGAGCACCGGCTTCTTCTCTTCCTCGCTCTTCGCCTTTTTCACGATTTTGCACATCGCACACGGATGCTCGCCATCGAAGGTTTTTTCCACCGCTTCGGAAATGGATGAATCGCTTGAAAAAGCAACGATCATCTGAGTCCACGCGATGGTCTGCAACAGCACGTGGTGGCCACCCATCGACACCAATAGCGTCCCGATCAGGAGCCATCGGCCAAGTTGGCGCATCCTCTTCGACATCGCGGCGAGTGAATAATCTCAGAACGAATCGGGTCAAGAACGATGTCATCGTGAAGTAGAAACCTTGTCATCTCACGCGGCTACTGGCTTTCTTGCGATGTGGAAAATCCAATTTCATCCGAGAAAACAACGGCCCTCGAACAGCGGATGGCAGAGCTTGGGATCGCCACAAATGATCTGCTAGAAAAGTTTGTCCGTGGCTCTGGTTCAGGCGGACAGAAGATCAACAAAACATCGAACTGCGTCTTTCTCAAACACCTACCGACGGGAGTTTGCATCAAGTGCCAGATGGATCGCTCCCGGGAAATGAACCGCTATCTCGCCAGAAAAGAACTCTGCGATCAGCTCGAAGCTATCCGCGATGGCAAGGCCGTGGCGAAGAAACAAGCCATCGAAAAAATGCGCCGCACGAATCGGCCACGCTCGAAGAACTCAAAA
>JANOQR010000091.1:0-3108 GCA_031414935.1 Luteolibacter sp. | reverse complement strand
TTGGCTTTTCATGGGCTGTTGCTGATCTGAGTCCGCCTTTCCTTGTTTTTTGAATACGTAAAGGCATTACTCTTTAGGGTTAGACTACGTGTCGGAAGATCGCGACGAAATGCCTGTGATGAAGTCTGTAATTCCACCAATCATCATTCGCGGCTGTCTGTCTGCGTCCTAGCCGATCATTGACAGCCGCGTTTGAAATTCGTTAGGAATCAAGTCTTGAAACTCAAACTCCTCATTCCGCCCATTTTCGCCTTGGCCGTTGCGGGCAGTTGGATCGTCAACGAGCGGCGCACCATTTCCACCTTGGAGCAGGAAAGTGCCGCGTTAAAAGCCCGCCTCGTCGCGCGGGCATCTGCTGCGGAAACGGATGATTCGCACTCTAGCTCGAAGCCGCCGGGCAAAGTCGCGAAGGGGAAAGAGCCGATCGACTGGAAAAAGCTCGCTGCGAGTTATCAGGAAATAAATGGCGCCAACGGGATGGGAGACATGCGGGCGATGATCCGTTTCCAACAACGCCTCCAAGCGATGACCAAGGAAGAACTGGTGAATGCGTTGGATGAAATCGCCGCCGTGGAAATCCCCGACGAAGCGCGTAACCAGCTCGAACAAATGCTCATCGGTCCGCTCGCCGCGAAAGATCCTGAGTTCACCCTGACGCGCTACCTCGACCGACTCGACCATGATCGCGGTCATGTAAAGTGGCAGCTCGCAAGTGCCATGAAGGAGTGGATGAAAAAGGAGCCACGATCCGCCATCGCATGGTTTGACCAACAAATCGCCGCCGGAAAGTTTGATAGCAAGTCCCTCGATGGTAAGAGCGACTCAAGGATGCAGTTTGAAGCGGCGGTCATCGGTTCCTTGATTTCCTCCGATCTATCTGCTGCGGCTGCCCGTTTGAAATTGTTACCCGCCGACCAGCGAGCCGATGTGTTGAAACACAATTTCGGTGACAGCATCAAGGAAGAGAATCAAGCCGCTTTCGCCAAGCTCGTCCGCGAGGGACTTGCCGAGAACGATCAGGCTGAGGCAATCGCTGAACAGGCCAGTTCAATGGTGAACGAAGAGGGCTTCACCAAGGTCAGCGAATACCTCGTCCGCATTGAGGCCACTCCAGCCGAGCGGGCGGCGAGTGTGATTGAGGCAGCAGAAACCCAATTGATGCACCGTTCGCTGCGAGGGAAAATCACCCGTGAGGACATCGACGGAATGCGAACCTGGGCGACAGTCCAATCCCCTGAATCCACCGCTAAGGCGACTGCATCCGCCTTATCCAGAGCCACCCAGATGAATCATCAAAACCTGACGTTTTCCGAGGCCGCGACCATGGCACTCGAATACGATCAAGAGAGCGGCAGCGACGAGGTGCTTTACGACTTCCTCAACCGAGGAGCCGCCTATCGCTACAAAGACGAAGCTAAATCGTTTGCAGAAAAAATCACTGACCCGGAACTCCGCGCAAAGATTCTCAAACGATTTAAATAACTCCCCTACAAGCTCATGAGAATTTCCATCGCCATCTCTCTGCTCATCCTCGCCGTCGGTGCGGCTGTCGGCTGGCAGGATCATCAACGCCTCGCTGCCGTGAAAGCGGAGCACGCCAAGCTGGTCGCAGAAGCGGGAAAATTCGGCATCGTTCTCGATCCCGCAAATACCGAGGGCGGCATCCTAATCACCAAGCGCGAGCGCGAAAACAAAGAAGCGGATGCAAAGAAGATCGCTGTTGAGTTCATCGCCTTCGCCAAGGAAATGGAGGCCATCGAGAAAAGTGGCAACCCACCCGACGAGGCCATGCAGCAGAAAACCATGGCCATTTTAGAGCGAATGATGTCGCTGGATGCCGCGCAGTTGAAGATCCTCATCGCCGAGGTCCGCGCCAGCACAGATCTCAAAAACGAAATGCGCCAAGGGCTGTTAGCCTTCGCGATTATGTCTCTCGCGGAAGACCATCCGCAGGCCGCGCTGACCGTTTTCACCGAGACTTCAGATCTTTTCAAAGACGGCATGATGGGCACTCACGTCATTTCCTCCTCCCTAGCAAAATGGGCCAAGGATGACCCGCTGGCCGCGCTGGAATGGGTTCGGAAAAATGGCGAAAAATTTCCTGACCTCGTGAACGACCAAGCCAAACGCGGCATGATCTCCGGTGCTGCTGCGAACGATCCTAAGCTCGCTTTTCAGCTCATCAGCGAGCTTGGGCTGAAGGATCATTCTGATGCGATTTCCTCAATCATTTCTGTTGCGAAAACCCCTGAGGATCGGACTGCCACGCTGGGAGCATTACGCGACTACCTCGTGACGCTCAAGGACGAGCAATCGCGGGGCAATGCGGCCAGTAACGCATTGCGTGAACTAGCTCGCGGAGTGGCCGGAGAGGGTTTCGAGGCCGGGACCAAGTGGATCGCGGCGGCAAATCTCACCAAAGAGGAACTAAAGAACATCACGAGCGGATTATCGAATCATGCTAAACCCGCCGAAACGGGGCAATGGATCGAGTGGCTAGGAGAAACCTTTCCTAACGGCGAGTCCAATCACAAAATTAGAAGTCAAGTCAGCAACTGGACCCAGAGCGACTACCAAGCCGCAGGAAAATGGCTAGCCACCACGCCTGACGGGCCAGTGAAGAATGTTTCCATCCGCGCCTACGCCGAGACGATTTCCCGCTACGAACCCGAGACCGCCGCGCAATGGGCGATGACTTTGCCACCCGGTAATGAACGCGATGACACGCTCAAAGAAATTTACTCGAAATGGCCAAAAGACGACGCCGCTGCGAAGGAGGCCTTCAAACAACAGCACGGGATCAAGTGATCCTTGGACTGCGGCAGCTTGCTGCCGCTTTCATTAGCCAGTTTGCTGGCAGGGTCTTATTCGCAGCAAGCTACGGGACCAAAGCGGCAGCAAGCTCTGCCCATTACCCACAAGTATCATCTTCAGCCCCAAGGGGGCGCTAGACGATAGCCTAGGGCATCGCCCTAGGAATCGTTGGTATTACCTCTATTCAAGCCCTGAAAGGGCGGAACAAAGGCGGCGGCACTCATGTTGCGCCCTTTCAGGGCTTAGGTTTTACACGTCCGTTAGACCTAGGGCGATGCCCTAGGCTATCGTCTT
>JANOQR010000090.1:0-7493 GCA_031414935.1 Luteolibacter sp. | reverse complement strand
CTTTTTTTGGGGGGAGTTTTGTCGTGACCCGCGGCACCGAGGATGGGGGGAGATGATGCTCGCGGCGACCCATGAGATATATCCCATTTCCGGCCACACGCGATTCCGTGATCGCGTATGGTGCTGAGGCTGCCGAGATTTCTCCCGTGACGAAATCGTCGCATTGCGCCTGAAACATCGCCGCCATGACATTCACTGGACGCATTTCCTCCTGCCGCCCAAGCTCCAGTCCATGAAACGCCTCTTCCTCCTCGACGGCATGGCCCTGATCTATCGCGCCCATTTCGCGTTCATCCAGAATCCCATCCGCAACTCCAAAGGCACGAACACCTCCGCGCTTTACGGCTTCATCAACACGCTGCTCTTCATCCTCGAAAAAGAAAACCCCACCCACCTCGGCGTCGCCTTCGACACCTCCGCGCCCACCCCGCGCCACATCAAATTTCCCGCCTACAAAGCCCAACGCGACGCGATGCCCGAAGAACTCGCCGCCGCCATCCCGCATGTGAAAGACCTCTGCCGCGCGTTCCACATCCCCGTGTTAGAAATCGATGGCTTCGAGGCTGACGACATCATCGGTACCCTCGTCAAACGCGCCGAGCCGGAGGATTTCGAGTCCTACATGGTCACGCCGGACAAAGATTTCGCCCAACTCCTCTCCGCCACCACCTTCATGTGGAAACCCGGTCGCAAAGGCAACGACCACGAAATCATCGGCCTCCCGCAGCTCCCAGAAATCTGGGGCGTCAACGAGCCACAGCAAATCATCGACCTCCTCGGCCTCATGGGCGACGCCTCAGACAACATCCCCGGCGTCCCCGGCATCGGCCCGAAAACCGCCCAAAAACTCATCGCCGACTTCGGCACCATCGAGAACCTCCTCGCCAACACCGCCACCCTCAAAGGCAAACAAAAGGAAAACCTCGAAACATTCTCCGACCAAGCCCGCCTCTCCAAAGACCTCGCCACCATCATCCTCGACGTCCCCGTGGACGTCACCTGGGACGCCCTCGCCCTCACCCAGCGCGACGACGAAGCCCTCAAAACCCTCTTCAACGAATTCGAATTCCGCACCCTCACCAAGCGGCTTTTCTCCACCGGGAACTCGGAATTGATTGCACCCGAAACCGCTTCAGATTCCCCCACCATTTTCGAAACCTTCAAAACCATCCGCGACGTCGAACACACCTACCATCTCGCCGACACCCCCGAGCTCGAACAGCAACTACTCACCGAACTCGCCCAACAGAAATCCTTCTGCTTCGACATCGAGACCACCGGCCTCGACCGCTTCACCGCCAAGCTCCTCGGCATCGCCTTCTCCTGGAAATCCCACGAAGGGTGGTATCTCCCTTACTCCGACTCCCAGCTCCCCGCTCTCCGCTTCCTGCTCTCTTCCCCCGTCGAAAAAATCGGCCACAACCTCAAGTTCGACCTCTCCATCCTCCACCACCACGGCATCGAAGTCAGCGGCCCCTTCTTCGACACCATGCTCGCCGACACCCTCGTCGCCCCTGAGCGCCGTCACTCCATGGACTACCTTTCAGAAATTCTGCTAGGCTACACCCCCGTCAAACTGCACGACCTCGTGGCGGCGGTTTCCAACCGCCAAGCCCCGCCCTCCGACGATCTTTTCTCATACGCCGAAAAAACCAAACCCTCCAAAGACCTCGACATCGCCTCCATCCCGCTCGCCGTCCTCGCAGAATACGCCGCAGAAGACGCAGACATCACCTTCCAACTCGCCCAAAAACTTCGCCCACTCCTCGAATCCTCCGGTCAAATGACCATCCTCCGCGACATCGAAGGCCCACTCCAGCCCGTCCTCGTCGCCATGGAAATGGAAGGCATCGCCATCGCCCCCGCCGCCCTCACCGTCATTGGCGACGAACTCCAACTCCAGATCGACGACCTCGCCAAATCCATCCACGCACACGCCGACCGCTCCTTCAACATCGCTTCCCCCAAGCAACTCGGCGAACTCCTCTTCGACCAGCTCGGCCTCGCCGACAAAGCCAAGAAAACCAAAACCGGCCAATACAAAACCGACGAACAAACCCTCGCCACCCTCGAAGGAAAACACCCCATCATCACCGACATCCTCGCCTGGCGCGAAGCCACCAAACTCAAGTCCACCTACCTCGACGCCCTTCCCACACACATCGTCCCCGAAACTGGCCGCATCCACACCACCTTCCACCAGCTCGTCGCCGCCACCGGACGCCTCGCCTCCACCGATCCCAACCTCCAAAACATCCCCATCCGCTCCGAAGCTGGCCGCAAAATCCGCAAAGCCTTCGTCCCCCGCTCTTCCTCTCAACTCTCAACCATCAACTATCAACTTCTTAGCTGCGACTACTCCCAGATCGAACTCCGCGTCATGGCCGCACTCTCCCAAGACGCCACCATGATCGAAGCCTTCCAAATCGGCACCGACATCCACACCGTCACCGCTGCCAAAGTCTTCGTCGTCGAGCCAGAAAACGTCACCTCAGACATGCGCCGCACCGCGAAGATGGTGAACTTCGGCATCATCTACGGCATCTCCGCCTTCGGCCTCAGCCAACGCCTCGCCATCCCACGCACCGACGCCGCGAACATCATCGAAGCCTACTTCCGCGAATACCCATCCATTAAAAATTTCATGGATCGCACCGTGAACGAAGCCCGCGAAGCTGGTTACGTCGCCACCCTCAGCGGTCGCCGCCGCTACTTCCCCGACCTCAATTCCAGCAACCAAAACCTCCGTGGAAATGCCGAGCGCGCCGCCATCAACACCCCCATCCAAGGCACCGCCGCAGACATGATCAAGCTCGCCATGATCCGCATCGACGCCCTTCTCCGCCAAGGTTCCTACCGCACCAAAATGCTCCTCCAAGTCCACGACGAACTCGTCTTCGACCTCGCCACCGACGAACAGGAAGAACTCGTCCCGAAAATCTTGGATGCCATGAAAACCGCCCTCATTCTCCCCAACGGCGTCCCCATCGAAGTCAGCTCCGGCACCGGTGATAACTGGCTCGCAGCTCATTAACCCCCCTAACTACACTGCCGCACAATATGATTGGTGGAATAGGGAAGAGGGATCTTGTTGTCTCTTTTCTTGCTGCGGTTCAGGAAGAGAGGCGACTAAAAGTGATGTTCCCGATACCCGATGAAAAGCCGTTGGACTCGTCCGTTCCTCCGGTTGGGACGGTTGAATACCGCCTTGCCAACTGGCATTAGAAATCTAATTCTAACGAATAGAAATTTCCCCTACGGCCATGCACCCTTATACCAATCTTCCGCCATCCTCGTTTTGGCGAACAGCCGTCTCGGAAAGGGACTTTCTCGCCCTGGATTCGGTTTATCGAAAAAAATTTGAGATCTCTCCAACGGACCGAATCGTTTCTGCTGGCAGTTGTTTTGCACAGCACATCTCGCGCAAACTTGCTGCATCGGGATTCGCTTACCGTGACTATGAGCTTGCTCCACCGGGATTTCCCTCGGCAAAAGAAGGTGACTTTGGATACGGCGTATTTTCGGCCCGCTACGGAAATATCTATACCGTTCGCCAGCTTCTCCAGTTGTTTGAACGCGCCTTCGAAGATCGGGTGCCGACGGAGGATTGCTGGGAGTGCGAGGGTAGGTTTTACGATCCCTTTCGCCCGGCGATCGAGCCGAATGGATTCGCCTCCCTCGTAGAATTACAAGCTTCACGGGAAACGCACCTGCGGGCGGTGCGACGCGTTTTCACCGAGTCTGACGTTTTTATTTTCACCCTCGGACTGACAGAAGCATGGCGCTCCAAGAAAGACGGCAGCGTGTTTCCGCTTTGCCCGGGCACGAGCTGTGGAACATTCGCCCCCACATGCCATGAGTTCCACAACTTCAACGTTCGAGAAGTGATCCAAGATCTTGAGCTGACGATCCGCAAAGCTCGCGCGCTCAATCCCGGGCTGCGTTTCCTTCTCACCATCTCGCCCGTGCCACTCACCGCCACTGCCATGCCGGAGCATGTGATGGTGGCCACCAGTTATTCAAAATGCGTCCTGCGCGCTGCCGCTGGTGAAATTGCCGCTGCTGACCCGCTAGTCGATTATTTCCCGTCTTACGAACTCGTCACTGCGTCATCATCGCGCGCCTCGCTCTTTGAGCCTAACCTCCGCTCAGTCACTTCTGCGGGCGTGGACTTCGTCATGAAACATTTTTTCTCCGAACACGGGCTAACGAGAACTCAACCGGAAACCTTGCCTACCACAAGGCAGGCCGAACCATCGGTGGCACACCCGGATGACGTCATCTGCGAAGAAGCAATGCTCGACCAATTTTCCCTATGATCATCATCGTCGGCGACTCACACAGCAACGCGATTGGCCGCGCGATGAACCAAGATCCTCATTGTGTCCCGCAAGAGCTGCGTGACCGTTATACCCGCATGGTGGTTAGGACCGTCATGCCGGGGTTCCGCTTCAGGCAAAAATTCTTTGAGGAAAGAGAAGATGGCATTGCATTTCTTCATGGTGCCCGCGAGCTGATGGCAGAGCTTATAGGTGGAAATGGAGTCATCCAGAAAGGTGAGGACGTGTATGGTTTTTCCTTTGGTTTTCACCCTTCGATCATGCTGCGTCAGGAATTCTGGGCAGACTACTCGCTTTTGCCCGGTGAATCAGGCAAAAATTACATTTCGCAGGCCGCATTCCGCGAGATTGTCATTGAGGAAAATCAGTATGCTTTGGCCTTTGCCAGAGAATTGAAGCAGCGCGAGATTCCATCCTTTTTCCTGATTGCCCCGCCGCTCCGCAGGGCAATGATCGTGCGACAGAGCGCGTTTGCGAGTGAAGCTGAACTCAAGGGAATTCACGAAGCCTATATCGCCACGATGAGAGCCGAGTTCACCGCGATTGGCGCGTCCCTCATTCAGCCACCCGATGTCACTGACCCTGATGGCTTTCTTAAACCCAAGTTCGACAACCGAGGCGAGGACGATGTTCATCACGCTAACCCGCCATACGGGAAGCTCGTCTGGAAAGAAATTGGAAAGTTTCTGGGGGTTTGACAGGGCGATCAAGCTAGGGATTTTTCAACCGCGAATGGACACGAAGGAACGCGAAGAAAGAGTTTTTGAATGAAATTCCTGATTCTGAAAAATGCGGTTCTTTAAATTCGCGTCCATGGGTGTCGATTCGCGGTTAAAATCACATCGAATCTCCATAGTTGCTCCCTAGCTTGATCGCCGTGGGGGGTTTAAACCCCATCAATGCGCCGGGCCTTGATGCTCTTGAATGTATTCCTGCTTGAGGCCGAGAGCTTCCGGGGCGTGAAGGACGAGCATTTTCATACGCACATCTGCCGGGATGGTTTTGCGTGTGGCCTTCGAGACGATGATCATCAGGCCGATGGAAAGCGGCACGGACCAGATCGCGGGCTGTTCGCAGAGGATGCGAAGCAGCGGATGGGCTTTCCAGAAATCATTGATGCCTGCGAAGCCTGAGAAGATTTTACCCATCGGCCCCGGATCGAGAGCGAGCGTGCTGATGTTGACGATAGCGGCGGAAATCAGCGCGCACAGCCCGCCTGTTAGCATTCCGGTCGCTGCGCCTTTCATCGTCATGCCGCGCCACCAGACGCTCATAAAGAGCAGCGGGAAATAACTCGCCGCCGCGATGGCGAACGCCTGACCGACCATGAAATTGATTTCCAACGGCTCAACCAGCGAACCCAGCAAAACTGAAACTCCGCCGACAAGGATGGCGCACCATTTGAACATTTTCATCCGCTCTTCCGCCGTCGCCTTGGGCCGCAACATCCGGCCATAAACGTCGTGAGCTAGCGCACTGGTCATCGAGACGAGCAGCCCAGAAAAGGTGCTCATAAACGCGGCGAAAGCTCCGGCGCAAGTGATCCCGCTGAGGATGGAGCCGAGGATGCCGTATTTCTCGCGGATGAGAATCGGCAACTCTAGCACGACTTTGTCTGGGCCTTTCGAGCCAGTCGCAGCGTAGAGCTCTGGCAGGAAATTTCGCCCCAGCACACCGAACACCGGCGGGAAAACGTAGAACACGCCGATGAGGATCATCACCCACATGGTCGTCTTCTTCGCCGCGACTCCGTCCGGGTTGGTGTAAAATCGAACGAGGATGTGCGGCAGTCCAGCCGTGCCGCAAACGAGAGCGACGATCAGCGAAAAGGTGTAGAGCAGCGAATAAGGCTTGGACTCTTCAGGTGTGAGGCCAGCCGCCTTCGCTGCCTTCGTGGTGAGCGGACCGAAAGGAGCGATCCACGCTTCATCCTTGGGAGCTTTTTCCGGCAGGGCGAGGCGTTCGGTTTTTCCAAGATCCACCGTCTGCACGATGGCTGGCGGCGAGTCAGCGGCAGATTTGTTCAGCGAGAGATTTTTCCCGTAGCCGCCATAAACGGAGAGAAGGACGAACACCGGCACTGAAATAGCGAACATTTTGATCCAATACTGCACCGCTTGGACCAGCGTGATCCCCTTCATTCCGCCAAGTGCGACGTTGAGCGTGATGACCGCGCCGACCACTGCGACGCCGACCCAGTAGGGAAGTCCGGGAAAAATGTAGGCCAGCGTAGTGCCCGCACCTTTCATCTGCGGCATGGTGTAGAAGAAGCCGATGAAGAGAACGAAACAGACCGCGATTTTGCGAAAAATGGGTGAGTCATAACGCCCTTCCGCGAAGTCCGGGATCGTGTAAGCCCCGAAGCGCCGCAGCGGCCCCGCGATGAACAGCAGCAGAAACAAATAGCCGCACGCATAACAGACCGGATACCAGAGCGCGTCATAGCCCGACAGCATCACCATCCCCGCGACGCCCATAAAGCTAGCGGCACTCAGATATTCGCCGGAAATCGCAGAAGCATTCCAGCCGACCGAGACCGAGCGGCCAGCAACGAAAAAGTCCGAGGCAGACTTCGAGGTTTTCGCGGAGCGAAAGCCCATCCAAATCGTGATGACCACCGTGATGGCCGAGAACGCGAGAATCCAATAATCGATTTTCATGGGTGCGGGTAAATGTTAGGATTTGCGCTTGTTGCCATCCGCTGCGAGACGGACCTCGTCATTTTCTAGCGCCATCGAACGCGTAATGAACACGCGGGCGATGATCCAGACGTAAGGAAAAAACAACACCCCGAGGATCAGCCACGTCAGAGTGAAGCCACCGACGCGTTGCGCCATGAAGGCTGGGGCGAGGTAATTCAGCAGCGGCAACCCGAACAAGAGGACGATGAACGCCGTAGCACAAGCGATGGAGAGTTTCAGTTGGCGTTTCATCAAGCCATGGAGGAATTCCTCGCTGTGGATGAAATCATCGTGTTTCGGCGGCGTTTGTGACATCGGGTGGAGTAGGTTTTTAAACTGCACCGACAACAAGAACCCGCCTCCCATGCGTCAAGAACCATTTCCCCGAGAACGGATGCCTTTTTAATATCATCTCGGCCAAAATCTACAGTTCGCATCTGGGCCGCTTGTGAGTAGCTTCGCGCCCGATAGA
>JANOQR010000089.1:0-47595 GCA_031414935.1 Luteolibacter sp. | reverse complement strand
GACGCCTGCGTTTAAATTGAGGGTGCTGGCGACAGTCGGGCTGATCGAGGAAAGAATCACGTTACCCGTTCCCACAAGACTGGACGTGATGGTGGCACTGCTGGTCGCAACGTTCGTGGAGTTGATGAGGCGGATGGCGTTGTCTGCCGCGCCGAGGGTGAGTGTGCTACCGGTGACCGTGTAGCCAGAAGTGGAGAAAAAAGTAAGTCCACCGACCGTGACGGGCGCGGTCAGCGTGACCGCTCCTGCTGTGCCGCCGAAGACAGCGGTATCGAGATTGGCGTTGTCCCAGGCGACGTGAGCGAGGGCGTTGCCTTGATCCCAGTTGGTGAGGGTGGTGTTCCAATTTCCTGCACTACCGCCGCTGACGCCATTGCCATTGGTGCCGATGTTCACCGTTCCGCCGTCCCAGTAGAGTTGGGCGGCACGGGTGGGCAGGGCCGCAAGTAGAACGGCGATGGCGGAAGCAAACGGCAGAGTGAGCCGCGAGATAGGGAAAGCGCGAAGTTTCATGGGTTTGTGACGTGAGTCGCTGTCAGTCAGTAGTCTATTTGCATAAACTATGGTGAAATTTGTGACACGGTGGAGTGGGTTTCAAGGTTATTTTACGGCACTGAGGCGACTGAAGAGTTTGGCGGATGGGCCACTGGTGATGGAGACAGTCACGGTGACGACTCCGAGGACTGGGGCGGATGGCGAGATGGTGGCGGTGGTGAGACCGGTGTTGGTTTGGCCTGTGGTTTTCCATTCCACCAGATCCGTGGACCATTCGTAGCCGTAGGTGACATCGCTGGCGAGGGTGGGATTGAGCGTGTGCTGGTAGGTGGCGGTGGTGGGCGTGGCGGAGATTTGGGTCAGCCCGGCGTTGTAGGCGTTCGGATTGCTGCCAAGGACGTTTTCCACGCCGTTGGAAATGCCGTCGTTGTCGGAGTCGGTGACGAAGCCAGTAGCGGGTGAGTTGGCGGTGAGCCAGTCTGCGTAAGTATTTCCTCCGCCTGCACTGACGAGGAAACCGCTGGCATCCAGAGTGACCGGACCTGCGCCGGTGATGAGGCCGAGCTGGGTGGGAGTGAGGCCGCCGCTGGTGGTGCCAAAGCGGAGGGACGAGCCGGAAACAAAGGTGCCGGTGATGGCGAGGGTGCCGCCCGTCCAGTCGATGGTGCTGCTGTCGGCGAAGGCGAGGGTGGCTCCTGCTCCCAGATTGACGGTGGCGGTGCTGGTGGGGTCTAGGGTTCCGGCGGTGTCGGTAAAGGTGTCGGCATTGAGGGTGGCGTTGCCGATGGAGATGGGGGAGGTATTCGGCAGGACGTTATTTGCGCCGAGGGCGAGCGTGCCAGCATCGACCACGGTGCTGCCAGTGTAGGTATTTGCGCCGCGCAGTTCTAGTGTGCCGGTGCCAGTTTTGTTGAAGCCGGGTGCGACTGTCCCGGCAGAGCCGCTGTTGCTTATGACGCCAGCGATGGTCAGGGTGTTCGAGCTGGTGACATCGATGCCAGATTGGTTCAGCAATACCACCGCGCGGTTGTTGGTGCCGGGGCTTCCGTTGTGGAGTCCGAATGTGCCGGTGGCTTGGAGCGTGCCGCCTTTGAGGTTGAGGGTGGCTCCGGTGGCTGGTGCGCCGAGGTGGACGTTGGCTCCGATGCTGAGGGTTCCGGCGTTGATGTGGCTCGCCCCGGTGTAGGTATTGGTGCCGCTGAGGGTGAGAATGCCCGCGCCGGATTTGGTGAGAGCACCTGTGCCTTGGGTGAGGTTCGAGCTGATGCTCAACGAGTCCGATGTGGTATCCGTGCGGACGACGAGTTCCGTGTTGGTGGGGTTGATCGCACCGCCCAAAATGGCGGCTACGCTGCCACCGCCTGATTTCAAAATGCCTGGGACGGTGAGATTGCCAGAGGTGTTTTCCCAGCCGACTCCGCTGCCAGCGAGATTGAGAGAAAGCAGGGTGACGCCCGCGCCTGAGAAGGAGCTGGTGATCTTGGTGTGGTTACTGGCGGTGATGGTGTCCACGGCTGCCGCGCTGGGATCGGTGCCGTAGTCGAGAGCGCGGACAAAGCCGCTGATCGCACTCTGGGCGGCGAAATCTGCGCCGTTGAAAAAGGTGCCTTTGTCGATGAAGCCTAGCGCGCCGCCCGTGACGTTGATGGTGTTGTCTGTCCCGTTGATCCCGCCTTGGGAAACGATGTTCACTGAGCCACCGGCATTTCTCCCTCTGTTGGCGAAAGTCGTGCTCAGGGTGCCAGCCCCGGATTTGTTGGAAATGAGTGTGGCTTCACTCACGTTGGTCGTCAGGCTGCCGATGCTCTGAGTTAGATTGGCAGCGTCGCTTTTCAATTCGAGCGTGCCAGACTGCACGAAAGTGCCGCCCGTGTAGCTGTTGGCGTTGGTGAGCACCCATTTGCTGGAGCCGCCTTTGGTGAGATTCACGGCAGCCGTGCCGTTGTTGCCGATGGTCCCGGCAAAAGTGTTGTCGCCCGTATTCGTGCCAGTGAGTGTGATGAAACGAATCTGGTTGGCTGTGCCCGTGTAGGTGATCGTGCCGGTATTGGTGAAACTCAACGCTCCCGAGCCGGAGGAGTTGATGTTAAATCCAGTGTTGTCGGCAGTGCTGCTGTAGGTGAACTGACGGTCCGTGCTATCACCCGATCCCAAATAGCGGAGGGTGGTGCCGCTGTTGAATACCAAGTTAGCAGCTCCAGCACCGGATGCGCCGATGCTGCTGTTGCTGCCGCCATTGGCGAGTTTCGTGACGTTCAGCAGGCCCGCGCTGATCGTGGTGTTGCCGGTGTAGGAGTTGGCGGTGTGGGTGAAAGACCAGGTGCCAGCTCCGGTTTTGTTCACACTGAACACTTGGGTGGCAGCACTGAAACTGCCGTTCGCGAGTTTTCCGGCAAAAACATTCGTCGGTCCGGCCACGGCGTCGAGCGAGAGTGCTTTGTTTCCCGTGGAGCTGATGAGCAGGTCGGTGTTGATAGTGATGGCCCGTGCGGCGTTCTGATTGCTGAAAATCGCATTCACGACATTCACACTTCCGGTGAGTTCGAAGCGGCGGTTGTTCAAGGTCAGGGGCGAGGTGGCACCAGAGCCGTAGCTGAGAGTGTTCGGGCCGTTAGCCCCGGACATGGTCATGATGACGTTTCCTGCGCCCACCGCATCCGCCAGGCTGTTGAAGGTGACGGCAAGTTGCTGACCGCTGGTATTTTCAACTCTCACTGCCCCGGTGAAATCATTGTTGAGATTGCTGAAAGTGAGGTTGCGCACCCCGTTGCCCGTTTGGGTAAATGTGAGATTGCCAGCTCCCGTCACTTTGCCGCTGTTGGTGTAGGTAATGCCTGCTCCTGATAGGATCGTGCCTGTGACGCCGGAATTCAGCGTGATCTGGCGGGCGTGGGTGATCGTGCCCGTCATCGCCAAGGTGCTGTTTCCGGTGAAAGTGATACCTCCTGCCGAGGCCCCCAGATTGCCATTCGAGTTGGCCGTCAGCGTGCCTGCATTGATGAAAGTGCCGCCGGAATAGGTGTTTGAGGCATTGCTGAGTGTCCAAGAGCCAGCGCCGGACTTGGTGACGGCGAGGGTGCCGCTACCGCTGCCATTGCCGATCACGCCGCTGGCGATGTTGTTGCCGGTGTTCGCGCCGTTGAGGGTCAGCATGGTGACATTCGAGCCAGTCGAGACGCCCGTGACGCCGCCGCTGATGACCAGCAACCGCGCCGCGGTGCCTGAGCCGCTGGTGAATGCTGCGGCACCCGCATCACCCTGAATCGCAATCGCGGAGCTGATCGTATCGGTGTGACCCGTGCCTGCGCTACTGGTCTGGACGGTGCCGCCGTTGCTGAGGAGGATGTTTCCGCCGCTGAGGGTGTAGGCGAAGGAGTTTGCGTTAAAATTGATCCCAGAAATGTTGCGATCCGCATCCACCGTGACGATGCGGGCAGCGGTAATGATCGAGCCGAAGGTCGCGACGTCGGCACTGGTCGTGCCGATAGTAGCACCGGGAGCTGTGCCACTGAGCCAATTCGCGTCTGTCGCCCAATCTCCCGCTAGGTCAACATTCCATGTGGTGCTGGCGGCGTGAGCGTATGAAATGGCAAGCAGGGAGCTAGTGGCGATGCAGAGCAGACGGGAGATGGCGAATGTCGGTTTCATAAGCGTGGATGAGTTTGGAGTCGTTCGGGGAGACGTTAAAATTTACGAAGGTTAGGTAAATAATTGACCCTTTCATTTAAGCTCCCATTTCCCCTGCAACAAAATTATTTTCCTCGCTGCTTACCCCGCATTTCAGGTAAGAAATTCTGGATGTCGCCTCTGGTTGTTCTCACCGCCGCAGATCAGGTGACAGCCTATCTGCGCGATCAGCTCATGCGCGGGACATGGCATGGCGTGATGCCCGGTGGAGACCGCTTGGCGGCGGGATTGGGCATCGGGCGGGATACGGTGGAAGTGGCGTTGCAGCGGCTGGAAAAGGAGGGTTTTTTGGTGAACCAAGGGCGACGACGCGGACGCCTGATCGTCCAGTCGGAAAACCAGCTCGCTTCACCCAAGATCCGGGTGGCGATCCTCATCAGTGAGCGTGCGGATCTCGCGCTGCCCTACATCATCGACCTCCAGCACGAGCTCGTGGAGGCTGGGCATCTCGCCTTTTTCCCCAGCCAGACCTCGGGGGATCTCTGTGTGAATGTGAAGAGTGCGGCTAAAATGGTGCGGAAAACTGAGGCGGACGCCTGGGTGGTGGCGGCGGGATCACGCGAGGTGTTGGAGTGGTTCATCGCGCAAGAAATGCCGGTATTTGCGCTGTTTGGTCGGCGGCGCGGACTCAAGATCGCGGGTGCGGGGCCAGACAAGGTGGCGGCCTATCAAGAGGCGACGCGCGAGCTGATCCGGCTGGGTCATAGGCGGATCGTGATGCTCGCCCGCGAGGCGCGGCGGCTGCCGATGCCGGGGACCGTCGAGCAGGCGTATCTCGATGAACTCGCGATCCATGGTTTCAAGGTCAGCGAATACAATCTGCCGAACTGGACGGAGACGGTCGAGGGTTTCAATGAGCGATTGAGAGCTTTGTTTCAAGTGACTCCGCCGACGGCGTTGATCGTGGATGAGGCTCAGTTTTTTAATGCGGTGTTGCAGTTTTGTGCCAGCCGAGGTCTGCGGGTGCCGCAGGATGTCTCGCTGGTCTGCACGGATGCGAATACGATTTTTGATTGGAATGTGCCGTCCGTGGCTCACATCCGCTGGGACAGTCGGCCCCTGGTGCGGCGCATCGTGCGATGGGTGACGAACTTGAATCAGGGAAAAATGGATGCCCGCCAGACCTTGACCCCGGCGAAGTTTGTCACCGGCGGCACGCTGGGACGGGTGCGCGAGGAATGACTCGGGGTTTTGACGTCGATGCGCGAAATGCTCGTGTCACCGGAGAGCAGACGGAAAAACTGCGATCACGGTGACTCAGGGCGGGTCAACTTCGCGGACTGAGTTTTTTCTAATAATTTTGCCATCCGTCCCGCGATTTCTGACTTCTCTTGGGCGAGGTTGTTCTTTTCGCCTGGGTCGGTGGAGAGGTCGTAAAGCCCGGGCTTGGCGAGTTGATTGGGTTTCCTCGCTTTCGCGTCCCAGCCGTCTGCCAGCGAGATATCTGGGAGGTATTTCCATCGCCCTTCGCGGATGGCGAGATCACCCTTGCCGCTCATCACGACGAGGGAATCGCGTTTGTTCGGGTTTTGCTGACCGAGGAGGGTGGGAAGGAAATTGAAGCTATCCGGGGCAGATTCGTTAGGCAGTTTTTCGCCCACCAGTGCGGCAGCGGTGGCGGTGAGATCGACAAGGCAAACGAGATCGTCCGAGGAGCTTCCCGCCGCGATGCGTGCTGGCCAACGCACAACGAAAGGTGCGCGGTGGCCACCTTCCCAGAGTTGGGATTTTTTTCCGCGCCACGGGCCGTTGGGAAGATGGCCGTCCTCGTTCTTGGGAGTGGCTCCGTTGTCGCTGGAGAAGAGGACGAGCGTGTTTTTGGTCAGGCCGTGTTGTTCGAGAGTTTTCATGACTTCGCCAACGGACTCGTCGAGTTCGCAGAGCATGTCGCCGCGTTTTCCAAGTCCCGAAGTGCCGGCGAAGCGCGGGTTGGAAATGTTCGGCGGATGGACTCCGGGCGGGGCGAAGTAGAGGAAAAATGGCTTGTCCTTGTGCCGCGTGATGAAGTCCACGGCCTCGTGGGTGAGTGTGTCAGTTAGGGTTTCATCTTTCCACAGCGCGGCCTTGCCCCCGGCCATGAACCCGATGCGTCCCAGCCCGGCGACGTGTTTCACCATGCCCTGTGCCTTTGCCACTTTGGGATCGAAAGTGTAGCGAATCGGGTCTGCGGGATCGAGACCCACGACGCGATGACCACGCACATACACGGGTGGAATGCGGTCATTGGTCGCAGGAAATCCGAAGAACTCATCGAAGCCGATTTCTAGCGGTCCGGGTGACAGATCCTTGTTGTAGTCTGGCGCGGCATTGCCGAAACCGAGATGCCATTTCCCGACGACGGCCGTACGGTAGCCTGCTTTTTTCATGATCCCGGGCAGAGTCATCGCGCCCGTAGAAATGAGTAACGGCGAGTCCGCGTTCGCCACGCCCCTATCCAGCCCGGCAGCATTTTTACGCCAAGAATACTCGCCCGTTAGAAGTGAGTAGCGCGTGGGCGTGCAGACAGCCGCAGACGCGTGAGCATCGGTGAAGCACATCCCTTCTTTCGCTAATTTATCGAGGTTCGGTGTCTTGGTTTTTGTCGCACCGTAGCTGCCGAGATCGCCCCAGCCGACATCGTCACTGAGGATGACGATCACGTTCGGAGGTGGGGTGGGGGATTCTGCAAAGGTGTTTTCAGATAGTGCGGCGAGTGCGACTGTGGCGATGAGTGTCCAGCAGGGAAGCGGGTGGGTTTTCATAGTCATGAATTTTCATTCCACCTAAATCCCACGGCTCTGCAAGGCATGAGTGTGAAGTGCGGACTGAAAAATCAGATCGAAGTCATTGAAATTTGACGCCAGCAAAAATCGTAAATGCCGCGCGATGGTGAAGACTCTAACGAAATTTCTGCTTTGCGCGGCACTCGCTGCGTATTGCCCGGCAGCCACAAAACCCAACATCATCTTCATCCTCGCTGACGATCTCGGCTACTCGGACATCGGCTGTTACGGCGGCGAGATCGCGACTCCGAATCTCGACTCTCTCGCCAGCAACGGCCTACGCTTCACGCAGTTTTACAACACCGCCCGCTGCTGGCCATCGCGCGGTGCGCTGCTCACTGGCTACTACGCCCAGCAAATTCATCGCGATGCGCTGCCGGATCTAGCAGGTGGAGCGAAGGGTGTGAGGCAATCATGGGCGCGGCTGCTGCCGGATTTTCTCAAGCCCGCAGGCTACCGCTCCTATCACAGCGGCAAGTGGCACATTGATGGGAAGATGCTCAGTGGTGGATTTGATCGGTCCTACGGCGTCGCCAATGATGGGAACTATTTTAGTGACTCAGGAAACACGATGGACGATCAGCCGCTCACCAAATCCACTGAGAATTACTATGCCACCACCGCTACGGCGGATCACGCCATCGAGTGCCTCAAGGATCACGCGGTGAACCACGCGAAGCAGCCATTTTTCCAGTATCTTGCCTTCATCGCGCCGCATTTCCCGCTTCATGCACTCCCGCAAGACATCGCCAAGTATCAGGAAAAATATCTCAGCGGCTGGGACGCGATGCGGGATGCGCGTTACCTTCGCCAAAAGGAAATGGGGATCACTAACGCCACCTTGTCCGCTGTCGATCGCGATGCCGGTCCGCCGCTTCAAGCGCTGAAGAATCTCGGACCCAATGAAATCAATCGTCCCTTGCCGTGGAGCGAACTGACTGATGAACAGCGGCGATTTCAAGCGACGAAAATGGCGATCCACGCCGCCATGATAGATCGCATGGATCAGGAAATAGGCCGCATCATTTCCCAGCTCAAGGCGATGAATGCCTACGACAATACGATCATTTTTTTCGCCTCTGACAATGGCGCGACTGCCGAGATATTGGTGCGCCACGGCGGTCACGATCCCACCGCGCCGCCCGGTAGCGCGAAGAGTTATCTCTGTCTCGGTCCTGGTTTCTCCAATGCGTCTAACACGCCGTTCCGATTTCACAAAATGTGGACTCACGAAGGTGGCATCAGCACACCGCTCATCGTCCACTGGCCAGCGGGCATCGCTGCGAAAGGTGGCCTGCGGCATACGCCCGCTCATCTCATCGACATCGTGCCAACCGTGCTTGAGATGGCTAACATCCAGAAACCAAAAGAATGGAAAGGCGAGCTCATTCCTGAAGCACCCGGACGAAGCCTTGTCCCTGCTTTTTCCAAAGATGAAACCATCGCCCGAGACAGCTTCTGGTGGCTGCATGAGGGCAACCGAGCCGTACGAGTGGGCGATTGGAAACTCGTCGCCGCCAGAGGAAATCCGTGGGAACTCTACGATTTGAAAAAGGACCGTGCCGAGCAATTCAACCTCGCCGCGACGATGCCGGACAAGGTAAATGAACTCGCCCAGACGTGGCAGAAACAAACCACGCAATTTTCTAAACTCGCTCGCAAAACCCTATCGGAACAGCCACCGAATCCCAAAAAATAAATGTTTAAAAATTTCATCACCGCCACCTTGCTCGGCCTATCGCTCTGCGCCCAAAGCCACGCGGCTCGACCCAACATCGTCTTCATTTATTCCGACGATCACTCGCTTCAGACCATCGGCGCCTACAACAAGCGGCTGTCTCAGTTTTGCCGCGAACAGAACATCACGCCGAACATCGACAGCCTAGCGGCGGCAGGTGGAATTTTTACCAACAGTTTCTGCGGAAACTCACTCTGCTCGCCCAGCCGCGCTTCCGTGCTAACAGGGCTGCACAGCCACGCGAATGGTGTGAAGACGCTCAATCAACCGATCAAGCAAGGCGTGTGGACTTTCCCGAGTGCTCTGCGTGAGGCGGGCTATCAGACGGCGGTCATTGGGAAATGGCATTTAGAAACTCTGCCAGACTACGAGGATTGGTGGATTCTTCCCGGCCAAGGCGACTACTACAACCCGCTCTTCATCGACAAGAACGGCAAAGCAAATCGCCCCGGTTACGTGACCGACATCACCACCGACATGGCGTTAGATTGGTTGAAAAAGCATGATGCGGCTAAACCCTTCTTCCTCGCGATCCATCACAAAGCCCCGCATCGCAACTGGGAGCCGCCACTGCGATACGCCACTTGGTTAGACGATGTCACCGTGCCTGAGCCGCCTACTTTGTTTGATGACTACTCGCACCGTGCATCACCTGCGCGAAAGCAGCAGATGACGATCAGCAAAGACCTCGCTAAGGGATCTGATCTCAAAGTCGGTTCCGAGTTTGCGAAGAATCCACTCTACGCCGCTCGCAACGCGGATTACGAAGCGAAGAAACCCAGTGGTGACGATCTCACGCGCTGGAACTATCAGCAGTATTTGAAAGATTACCTCCGCTGCGTGAGAGCGGTGGACGATGGCGTGGGGAAAGTTTTGCAGAGCTTGAAAGAAAGCGGGCTGGATTCTAACACGATTGTCATTTACTCCTCAGACCAAGGTTTCTACATGGGCGAGCACGGTTGGTATGACAAACGGTGGATCTACGAAGAATCCATTCACATGCCCTTCATCATCCGCTGGCCGGGCGTCGTCAAAGCAGGCACCCGCTTCGAGCCGCACATTCAAAACATCGACTACGCGCCGACTTTCATGGAAATGACCGAATGCAGAATCCCTGAAGGTCTGCATGGAAAATCCATCGTTTCTATTCTGCGGGGCGAAACACCCGCCGACTGGCGCAAGAGCGTCTATTATCGTTACTATGACAAAAACGGTGCACACCGCGTCGCGAATCATTTCGGTGTGAGGACGGCTCGTCACACCCTAGCCAGCTTCCCTGAAAGCAACGAATGGGAGCTTTTCGATAACGAGAAAGACCCGCATCAACTCCGCAGCGTCTATGCAGATCCTGCTTACTCCGAGACCGTCGCGGACTTGAAGACTGAGCTAGCCCGGCTTCGCACACTTTATCAGGACAGCGATGAAGGTAAGTCGAAGAAGAGAAATGAGTAAGCGTGTCCCGTCATCCCCGCACATTGTTACTCCATGACTCTTCGCCGATTTATTTTCTCCATGCTGCTCATTTCAGGCGGGCCAATTCTCGCTGCGATTCTTCCAGTTGATCTCAAATGCGACGGGCAAACCGGAGCTGTGATTTCAAGTGCTGTGCCGCAACTTTCATGGCGAGTCGAGTCCGGGGAACGTGGCCAAGCTCAGTCAGCTTCGCAAATTCTTGTCGCTAGTAGCGCGGAAATTCTCGCAGCAGGGCAGGGGGATTTATGGGATTCCGGGAAAGTGAAAACGCAACGCTCGCCGTTGATAAGTTATGTGGGGAAAAAATTGTTAGCCGGTCAGCGCTGCCATTGGAAAGTCCGCTGCTGGGATGCAAACGACAAAGCATCCGAGTGGAGCGCACCTGCGATTTGGGAAGTAGCGCCGACTTCTCCCACAGACTGGCAAGGTGCTCGTTGGATTGACGATGGCCGCGACAATCCGTCCAAAGACGAAGATTTCTATCAGCCGGCCCCAGCGCCACTGCTGCGCCACGAGTTTAAAATCACCAAGCCTATCGTGTGCGCGAGTCTTCACCTCGCGGGGCTGGGTTACGCGTTGCCCAGTCTCAACGGTAAGCGACTTGCCGATCACATTCTCGATCCGCCATGGACGAATTTTGACAAACGCATTCTCTTCCGCACGCACGATGTCACCGCCGCGCTCGGCGAAGGCTCGAACTGCCTCGGCCTCACTCTCGGCAACGGCTGGTTTAATCCTTTACCCTTACGCATGTGGGGCGGGCGCAACATCCGTGAAGCCCTGCCTGATGGTCGTCCTCGCGTCATCGCGCTGCTCATCGTCGAGCATCCAGACGGCACCCGCACGAACATCACCACCGGTTCAGGCTGGAGTACCAAAACTGGCCCGACGATTAGAAACAGCGTCTTCCTCGGCGAGGAGCGTGATGCTCGGTTAGGGATTCCCGGCTGGGATCAACCGGGTTTCGATGCCGCCGCATGGAAACCTGCACGCATCACCGATGCACCGTTGGAAGCACTCAAGCCCATCCTCGACATGCCGCCCGTTCGTGCCACGGAAACGATCACTCCTGTAGCGGTTAGTTCACCAGCCAAGGATACTTACATCGTGGACTTCGGCACGAATTTCACGGGCTTGCCGGAGATCAAGTTCAACGTCCCCGCTGGCACGCGCGTCACTCTGCGCTTTGGGGAAATTCTTTATGACGATGGCTCGCTCAATCCGATGACGAGCGTTTGTGGCCAGATCAAAGGGACGCGGAAAAATAAGGAAGGAGAGGAAGCCCCCATCGGTGGTCCCGGCTCTCCAGCCATCGCATGGCAGCAAGACATCTACATCGCACGCGGAGAAAAAGATGAAACGTATCGCCCTGATTTCACTTTCCACGCCTTTCGTTACATGGAAATCACTGGGGGGTTAGAAACTCCTAAGCTCAACGATATCCGAGGCATCCGCGCCCATTCCGAGTTGCCCGATGCCGGGTCGTTCTCCTGCTCGAATGAACTCTTCAATCGCATCCAGAAAATCACTCGCAATACTTTTACTAATAACGTCATCAGCGTGCAGTCGGATTGTCCACATCGCGAACGCTTCGGCTACGGCGGCGACATCGCCGTCACCAGCGAGGCATTCATGATGAACTACAACATGGCTGGTTTCTACGCGAAGACTGCCCGTGATTTCGCCGATACCGCGCAAGCCGATGGCAACTTCACCGACACCGCGCCCTTCGTCGGCGTGCAGTATTGCGGCGTCGGTTGGGCGATGGTGCATCCGCTTTTAGTTGAGCAAATCTATCAGCACTACGGAAACAAATCTCTCATCACAGAACAACTTCCCGCCGCGATTCGTTGGTTCGATCTTGAGGCGTCGAAGCGCGAGAATGATCTCGTCGTCAAAGGACTCGGCGACCACGAGGCAAAGCCAAAAATCGCTGGCCCCGTCATCACGACGCCAATGTTTATCGACACCGCCCGACGCATGGCTCGGCTTTCGCGGGTCATCGGAAACGAGAAGGATGCGAAACGTTTCGAGAAAATGGCCGAAGAATCCGCAGCGGCTTGGGCCAAAGTGTTTCTAGCTGAAAGTGGCGAGGTAGGCGGTGGTTCGCAATCCGAGCTGGCGATGGCACTCGGCTTCGGTGCGGTTCCTGAAAAATTGCAGGATGCGGTATTTAAAACCCTCGTCGCCAATCTCTCTGCCTCCTCAGACGGACCGAGCTTAACAACTGGAATCTTCGGCACGCGCTTCGTGTTAGAGCAACTCAGCCAGCGCGGTCGCCACGATCTCGCTTACGCGCTTGCAGATCGAAAGACCTTTCCGTCATGGGGCTGGATGTTGGAAAATGGTGCCACCACACTCTGGGAAACATGGAAGGAAAGCGATAACACCTACTCTCACAATCACCCGATGTTCGGCTCCATCTCGGCGTGGTTCTTCCGTCATCTCGGCGGTATACAAGCGGCGGATGATGCGGTGGGATTTGATCGGATCATCATCCGTCCCCAAGCCGTGCCTAGCCTTGATTGGGTGAAATGCTCGCATCGCTCGATCCGCGGTGTGATCGAATCAAACTGGTCATCCGCCGATATGAGGAAGAATTATGAAATCGTGATTCCTCCAGATACCACCGCTGTCATCGAACTTCCAGATCGCGGCGTTCTCACCGAGAGCGGTCACCCAATTTCCGAAGTCAAAGGGATCAAAGTTCTTCCGCCCGCTAAAGGAGTCCAACGCCTCGAAGTGGGAAGTGGTCGTTACCAGTTTTTACTAAGAAGCAAGTCCTAGGATCATGAAAAACCTAATCATCTGCATGGTTCTATCGATGTCTGCTTTGCAGGCTGCTCCGATAACGAAACCTAACATTATCATCCTTTACGCGGACGATATGGGCTACGGCGATCTCGGGGCGAACAATCCAGCTTCCAAGATTCCCGCGCCGCATCTCGACCGACTCGCCGCAGAAGGATTGCGCTTCACCGACGGCCACAGCTCTTCCGGGATTTGCACGCCGTCGCGCTATGCGATGCTAACAGGACGGCATCATTGGCGGGATTTCCACGACATCGCGAACGCATTTGACGGCCCGGTGTTTAAGCCGGGGCAGTTGAACATGGCTGCGATGCTGCGGCAGCAAGGCTATGCCACCGCCTGCATCGGCAAGTGGCATCTCGGGATGGATTGGGATGCGATTCGCAAGCCGGGTTCACCGAAGAGATCCATCGAGCACTTTGATTTCGATTGGACCAAGCGCTTTCCCGGCGGGCCGTTAGATCACGGGTTTGATTTTTATTTCGGCGACAACGTCATCAATTTCCCACCTTACGCATGGTTTGAAAATGATCGGATTCCCGTGCCGCCTGACATGACGCTTCGAGAAACTCCGGGAAATACCAAGGAAGGCGGCTGGGAATGTCGTCCGGGGCCAGGACGTTCAGACTGGGATTTCTATCAAGTCTTGCCGACGCTCACACGTAGAGGCGTGGACTACATCCGCTCGCGTAAGGGTAAAGATCAGCCGTTTTTTCTCTACTTTCCGCTACCCTCGCCGCACGCACCGATCATCCCGACGGATGAGTTTGATGGGAAATCCAAGGCGGGTGCTTACGGCGATTTCGTCGTGCAAACTGACGATACCTGCGGACAAATCCTCACGGCACTGCGCGAGATCGGCAAGGATTCTAACACGATAGTAGTTTTCAGTTCAGACAACGGCCCGGAAATCTTCGCCTATGCCCGCGATGAAAAATACGATCATCAGTCAGCCGGACCGTTCCGTGGGCTGAAGCGCGATATTTACGAGGGCGGTCATCACGTTCCATTCCTCATCAAATGGCCGGGTGTGACGAAGCCCGGAGCCGTGACCGATGCGCTTATTTCTCAAGTGGACCTCATGGCGACCTTCGCGGCGGCGGTGGATTTCGAGTTGCCGAAAAATTCCGCAGAAGACTCGTATGACTTTCATCCATTTCTAACTGGCGCGAGCAAATCGCCGCCACGCACGGTGATGGTTCACAATACTTTTCCGAAGGACTACGCCATCCGCGATGGAGATTGGCTGCTGATCGATGCCAAGACTGGTTTTGCGCGCAAAGCTCCAGCCGCATGGAATAAGAAACACAAGCAAGCTCCTGACGATGATTTGCCCGTGGAACTCTACAACTTGAAGGAAGACATCGGCCAGCGGAACAACCTTGCGGCGAAGCATCCTGACAAAGTTTCTCAGCTCCAAGCCCTGTTGAAAAAACTCCGCGAACAAGGGCATTCGGCACCGCGCTTCAATTGATCTTCATGAACCTCCGGCATCTTGTCTCATTCGTTCTGGCTGCTTTCGTTGCTTTTCCTGCGATGGCCGCATCTCCTAGTCCCACGGGAAAAGTGGAGTTCAATGGCTGTCATGCGAGCTGGGATGAAAGCGAGTTGGTGATCGGCAATGCCCACTTCGAGCGCAAGTGGCGGATTGCTAACGGACTGCTCATCGCGACTTCTTTTCGTGATCTCGGTGCAAATATCGAATGGTTGGCCAAGCCTGCGAATCGTCCGGCACCGCATCCGGCGGGCGCAATCGCTGGCGGATCGCGCTCGGTGTTAGGTTCTGCGACCAGTGGACGTTTGACGCCAGTGGAGGAAGAATCGTTGGTGATCCATTTCACGAGTTCGGGTGAAAAGCCCTACACTTACCGCTTCCAGATTTTCCCATCCGCTCGGGGTGTTGGAATACTTTTTAACGCGGGGGCAGATGGTGGAGCAGAAAATTTACCCAAGGTGGACGGAGAGAAAGCATCGCCCACCGGGATCGAAGTGGATCCAACCACGAAGCTCACGGTGGCTGGCGATACGTTAGAAGACATCCAGCTCTCGCCGAAACATCTGCGTTTCACGCAGGTGACGTTGCGAGATCAGACCGACGCGCACAATCAACTCGTGATGGAAAGTGAATGGCTGCTTTCGCCGAGTGAGGCTCCGCTGAAATTGGCGGGTAACGTGTTTTTTGTGGAAGACGCGCTAACGGATGCTGGCTTGTTGTTTCTCAAGCAAGCGCCACTGCCCCACGCGCGGCCCGTGAAGTCCGAGTGGGATGTGGAAATACTCGCAGGTCCACGGCGCGTGAGATTTGCGGGGCAGGGTTATCCTTTTGTCCTGCTAGCATACTCGGGCGGGCGGCTGGGACGCATCGAGGCGCTTCAGACCTATCAGCGGCAGCTACGCCGCTACGAGCCACAGCGGGATGGAATGTTCCTGAGCAACACTTGGGGTGATCGTTCTCGCGATGCGCGGATCAACGAGGCATTCATGCTCAAGGAAGTCGAAGCGGGTGCGCGGCTCGGCGTGGATGTGATCCAGATCGACGACGGTTGGCAAAAGGGCCGCACGGCAAATTCCGCGAAGGGTAAAGGCGTGTGGAATAGCTACTGGGCGACGGATCCAGATTTCTGGCAGCCCGACGCGCAGCGATTTCCCAACGGCCTCGCGCCCGTTGTAAAGGCGGCGCGGGACAAGGGCATGAAGTTCGGATTGTGGTATGGTCCTGACTCTAGCAACGAAGCATCGAACTGGAATCGCGACGCTGACCGCATTCTGCAACTGCACCAAGAGCACGGTATCGACTACTTTAAACTCGACTCAGTGAAGGCCGAAAGCATCGCCACGGAGCGGAACTTGCGTCGCTTCTGGGATCGAGTTTTAGAAAAATCTGAGGGGCGCGTGGTGTTTGATTTGGATGTCACTGCTGAGATTCGTCCGGGTTATTTCGGCGCGCCGGATGTCGGACCCGTGTTTGTGGAAAATCGTTATACGGATTTCGGAAATTACTGGCCGCACCACACGCTACGGAATCTCTGGCAGCTCTCGCAGTATGTCGATCCGCTGCGCTTACGGATGGAGTTTCTCAACAACACCCGCAGTGCGAACAAGTATCCGAACGATCCCCTCGCGCCGGGAAACTATCAGCCAGACTACCTTTTTGCATCGGTGATGTGCGCGAATCCGCTGGGCTGGTTTGAGACCTCGAACTTGCCGGAAGCCTACATCGCCTCGGTTTCAAAACTCGTGAAGACATGGAAACGCGAACGCAGCCAGTGGCATTCGGGAAAAATGATCCCCATCGGTGCAGCACCCGACGGCACGAGTTGGACGGGGTTCGCCTCCGTCGGTAGCAGTGGCTATCTCCTCGTTTTCCGCGAGCTGAATGACGAGCCATCGTGGTCAACCGCCATGACGCTGTTTGGCAAAGGGCCGCATCGGCTCACGACACTGGCTGGCAGCGGATCGGCAGAGTTGAAAGGTGAAACACTCACGGTGACCATTCCTCAAGCGATGGACTATCTTTGGCTCAAGGTGGAGGCGGTGGAGTGAGTTGGCTTTTTCCTCTGCTCTTACTGCTAACTCCGCCAGATATTCTGTGCTATCCGGCAAGACAGTTATGTAGGCAAATCCGAAGCATTCAGCGGGTTGGCACCGCCGGGAACAAGTGGCGGAACGCGTCCGCCGTGAGGATAAAATTCCGATGAAGAGGCCCCATGGGCTGCGGATCGGTTCACCATTCCCACCTTGAGCACCTACATCCTCGCAGAGACGGATTCCCCCTTCCCCTCACCCTCCATCGCCGAGACCGCAAGGAAATCTGCCGGGAAATCATTCCCGGCCTCGATACTACGCCCCACCAGCCGGAGATTGGCATTTCCATTTCCCTAGCAGAAATCCACCAAGACGTGGGCTAAGGCGGCTGTCTCGCAGGGCGGACCCATCGGTGCGCGGCCAAAAATACGGGATTGAGAGATGTCGTGATTTTTTTCACTTTCATTGTCACTTTTTCCAATTCTCCCCGTTTTTCCCCATGAACGCGTCCGGCTCCCCCTGAAGCACCCGGATACATTTCTTATTTTATTTTATCCCTAACACCCCCGTCCTGATCCATGAAGCCTCGTTATTCCTCCCTCTCAACCCTTGCAGGGATTTTCATCTGTGTCAGTGGCTTGCAAGCTCAGGAAACCTATCACGTTACGCGACTTCCTAGTCTGGGACTGGACTTGGCGACTCCCACTTTCACTTACACAGGTGCTGGCACGTCAGCCTACGGAATCAACGATTCAGGTCACTTGGTGGGAGCGATCGAAGGAAGCATCGGGGTGAGCTACTCAGGTGCGAACTCTCAGCGAATTCCCCAAGTGTATTCTACCCCCGGAATGTCTCAAACCAGCCTCGCATGGGATGTGAACAACAGTGGTCTCGTCGTCGGTCATGGGGGGCAGAAATACTTCGATGGCAGCCCGGTGAGCGGCCAATATCACCATGGCTTCACCTACGATTCCGCAGGTCCGACTATGAATGACTCCGGGACTCTGCCCGGCGGCTACGAGTCGCGTCTTTTCGCGGTGAATCACTCCGGCGTCGCCGCAGGATGGTCGCAGCAACTCGACGGCAGTATCCTGCGCACGCAAGCGGGAACCTTTGTCGGTGGAGTCTGGACCAATGTTCACAACGCCGTGAAACTATCTGGAACCGACGCCCAGAGCGCGATTTTCGCAATCAGCGATAACGGAAATCTCGCGGGCTTTAGTCTCAGCAGCACAGGGAATCAACAGGCATTTCGCTCAAACGGCGTTACTTCGGTCGCGTTGGGAAATTTCGGGGGAAATCAAAGCGTTGCTCTCGGGATCAACGATAGCGTGACGGTCGGCTGGGCAGAAAACATCAGCGGCCGGCGACAAGCATTCCTCCACAATGGATCTACGCTCACGAATCTCGACTCGACCTTTTCCGGCAATCTTTCATTTGCCAGCCACAGTGCCGCGACAGCGGTGAATGATAGCGGAATCATTGTCGGAAACGCATGGGATGGATTTGATAACCATCCGAACCCAGACGGTAGCCGTCCCATCTACAACTCCCGGGGGTTCGTCTCAAACGGAACACAAACTTTTACCCTCAGCGACCATCTCAACACCACGGCAGGGTGGAAAATTGAAAGCGCCTCCGACATCAACGCCAGCGGACAAATCGCCGCGACAGCGCGCGCTACTTCCGCTTTTTCTCAAGAGAATGCCGTCATCCTCACCGCTGAAAACGCATGGACTGCATCAGGAAATGGAGCATGGAATGACGGCGCAAACTGGCAGAAAGGTAGTAGTCCAGATATCCAAGGCGCCGCCTATCTGAATCTCGCGGAGGGCGTTACCGTCAGCGGCCCTGCCACTCCAGAGACCCTCTTCGCACTCACTCTCGGAAAAACAGGCAACTTCGGCACGCTCGCCCTCCAATCCGGCGGTCCGCTCTACGTCACAGGAGATATCGAGCTGCGAAACGGTGCCACCATCGACGCCACGGCATCCTCTTTAAGCACCTCCTACCTACACGGCACGGGCAGCGTGATGGGCACGCTCCAAGCAGGAATCATCCACACTGGTGCTGGTGAAACCCTGAGCCTCCAAGGTAATGTGAGCTCCGCGCGCGTCGAGATCGGAGCAACGGGCGTCGTCAAAGTCGCCGGCACGCTACAAGCCGCGATTCTAGGCTACCGTAACTATTCCCAGCCCGGACGCGGCACCATCGAACTTACCGGCAACTCCCAACTCGGCGGCAATGCCATTTCCAGCATCGTATCCATCGGCACGCTCAACACCGCAGGACACACCGCCACCCTGCTCACCAGCGACCTGAGGCCCCACGTCGTCGATAGCGTCGAGTTGGCAATCGGCGGCACCCTCGTAGCGGCAAATGGCATCCGAACCACCGACCGGATCTCAGGCAGTGGCACCATCAACGGCAACGTCATCGCAGACAGTGCCTATCTGCACCCTGGCAGCGGTAATAGCCTAACTATCAACGGAAACTTGAGTGGATCTGGATTGATCGTCGGTTCAAATGTCACCGTCACAGGTGCCATCACCCCAGGTGGTTATGCAAATTTCCTTCCCTCCGGTAATATCGGCTCAGAAAATGCAACCACCTTCGGCACTGGCCCTGTCCGACTTGGAGGCACCCTCCAAATGAGCGGCGGCACCATTACTGCCGCCAATGGACTCAGTTTAACAGCAGTCAATTACTGGGATAGTTTTCCGCGAGGTCAAATCACCGGACACGGCACCATCGCCGGGCGTGTGCTCGGTGGAGGCATCATCAACGCCACTGGAAATCTCACCCTCGGTCATGCAGCCGCAGCAGATGGCATCGCCATGCGTGGCTATTACGACTACGGCATGATCCATGCCGGCAGCCACACTGTCACCTTGCTAGACTCAAACCATGCCGAAGTGGACGGAGTCACCCTGGCCGGTGGATCCGTCATCGCTGCCAATGGAATATCCCTCACATCCATCAATGGTCATGGAAACATCGCAGCCGCAGTTTCGAACTCAAACAGCTCATCATACGGCATCGTCAATGCGACTGGAAATCTCGCTCTGGGCGATTCCGCATCTACTTCAGGAGTCGATTTTCACGGGCGGCTCAACGTCGGCTCCCACACCGTCACGCTGCGAGATGCAGATTTCGCCAAAATCGGGAGCAACTTATACAGCCATTCCACGAACTCTTACTCCATTCCCGCCATCACCATCACAGGCGGCACCATCGTCGCGGCGAATGGTTTACAGCTCCAGACGGGTGGCGGAATTTTTGCTAGCGGCACCGCAGCCACCTCCACCATCCAAGGCGACTTGAAGCTGGATAACTCAATCGTCGAGGCCGCCAGCGGCAACACCCTCGCCATCAACGGCACCCTGAGTGGTCATGGCGTCCTGTTGGGAAATATCACCGCCACCACCATCAATGCCACTGCGGGAAATGTAGTTTTAGACAACTCACTGGAAGTCGGTTCGCGCATCATGACCGTCCTCGCACAAACTCGAGCCCAACTCGGTCAAACCACCACACTCGCAGGCGGTTCCATGGGTGCATCGAATGGTATTGGCCTCGGATTCGCTCGTGCCATCACAGGTCACGGCACCATTTCCCCCGGCCTAGGCCAGAGTCTCCTCGTGGAAAATGGCGTCATCGAAGCCACATCCGGCCAGTCTCTTGCCATCAATGGGAATCTCGAAGGCCG
The DNA here is from genome assembly GCA_031414935.1 of Luteolibacter sp. Lineage (GTDB taxonomy): Bacteria > Verrucomicrobiota > Verrucomicrobiia > Verrucomicrobiales > Akkermansiaceae > Luteolibacter. The sequence continues at coordinate 27,395 of JANOQR010000089.1, read as the reverse complement.
CGGCGTCGTCGTCGGTAACGTCAGCGTTACAGGCACCAACGCCATGGCCATCAGTCCCACCGGCCAAGTGAACCTCATTCGTAATCTCGATGTCGGAAACCGTAACGCCGTATTTCATTCAAACGCCGTTGCTCAAATCAACTCCAGAGTCACCCTCGCAGGCGGCTCTCTTACCTCTGCGAATGGATTTCAAAATAGCGGCCTCGTCACAGGAAATGGTAGCTTCTCCTCCAATGTTGCCCTCGTAAACGGAATCATCGACGGCGTGTCCGGCGGTGGCATCCACATCAACGGCACCCTCAGCGGCCACGGCATCACCATCGGCACCGTCACCGCTAACTCCAATGCCCTAGGTTCGCCTAACGGGATCGTCTCGCTCTACAACACCGTCAACATCGATAATCGCGACGCCACACTTCATACGAACGGGAAATCCTACTTGTCGTCTCTGGCCTCACAAGGCGGTTCACTCAACACAGGAGGCCACGGTGCTACCATCCATGATTACTCTGGCCACGGCACTCTCAACGGCAACGTAACCATGGACGGCGGCGTCTTCGTCGTCGATGTCGGCCAAACCCTCAATATCACCGGCACGCTGACAGGCTATGGAATCGTCGTCGGAAGCCATAACAAATCGATCATCACGCCCACTGGAACGGTAAACTACACCAACCCATGGAGCGTCGGAAGCCGCAGTGACATCACCGTTTACTCACTCGGAGTTCCCAAAGCAGCCGAAGTTTCCCTTGCCCCCGGCAGTCGCGTTTTCTCCGCACAAGGCTGGGAGTTTGCCAACCTCAAAGGCAGTGGAACCATCGCTGGAAACGTCACGATCAGCACGATTCTCTCTCCCGGATTTTCCCCAGGAACCATTCAGTTTGAAAACGATCTCACCCTCGCTATGGCCAGCACCACCGTGTTGGAATTCGCCGGAACTGGTGCCGGATTCTTCGATTTTCTTGATGTGGATGGAAATCTCACCCTCGGTGGTAGGTTGCGGGTAGATTTCCTCAGTGGCTTCGACCCTGCTACCGGATTGCTTCCCGAGTGGTTCAGCTCCCAGTCTCTAGCTGGCGCATTCAGTCACATCAGTTGGACCGGACTCGGAGTAGGCAAGGGAGTCACTTTTGACGCCTCCACAGGCCGCCTTGGCATCTCCACTGTCCCAGAACCTTCCGCCCTCGCCCTGCTCCTTCCTGCCGCAGCAGGCTCGGTGCTGAGGCGTCGTCGCAAGTGATTTCTGTCTATGTCTAGTAATCCATTGCAGCAACGAGTTCTTGAAAAACATGCGGATCAAAAACACCTCTAAAATTGCTCTGGATGTAACTGATTCCATGACAACCGCGAGCTTCCGCAACTAATCGGTGATTATTATACACTCCCCGCAATCTCCTTCCCCAGCGTTGAATCAACAACGATTACGGCATAAACCATGTCTAAATCAAGCCGCCCCCCTTCAGATCCCCTCGTTTCCCATTCCGATGAAAGATGTGTCACCGCAAGTGACGACATCCGGTCCAGTGAAGCCTTGTCAAAATTAGAAGAACTCTCAAAAAATCGCGGCGTCACACCGGGTTTTCTGTTGGCTGAACTCCTCGAAAACGAAAATTCACGCCAACAACGAACTCAAGAACAAGGCTCAGAGCTGTCTCCCAAGCAGAAGATCGTATTCGAACATTTACGGAATGGTCTCAGTACCAAAGAAATTGCAGAAGCATTAAGCATCCGTGAAGAAACTGTGCGAACGCATATTCTTCGTATTCGGACGCGCATCGACTGCCCAGATTTGCTATCATTAAGATTCATGTAGCTACTCATTGGTATTACCGTAAAAGACAAGCATTTAGTGGTTATTTGCGGCGGTGGTGGCTAGATTTGACCGCAACATTTACCCCACAGTAAGGGCAATGAAACCAACCCTTGCAGGTGACACCCAAGGCTACAAAAAGTCGGTAGCTACCGATGAAATGCCAAGCTTTTGAACTCTTGGCTAATTGCCGATGCGAAAACGAGGGCACAAGACACATCGGGCATCGAGCGCGCATTCCCGACATCAAATGGCAGATGGAGATAAATCCTCCGAAAAGTAATAGGCAGATTGCAATGAGGCACCAATCTCGCCGATCAATCAAAAGTGCGTAAATCAACCAAGGAAAAGAAGTGATTACCAACATCCACTTCAGAAGAATCAGAAGTGCCGTAAAACGAAAACGTCTTACTAAAGCGCGACTCGAGAGATGGTGCATGTGTGTCATACTCTAGGTGGAGAGGAGAGCGTTACGAGCGACTTGAGTGGATTCATTTTAAATCAGAATCATGCTCGAAAACTCAATGTTTCTCCAATATCGAATGGATTCGATAAAGACTCATTTTGTAACCAAATTGGTGACATCATGAGGCTTTTATCATTCTCGTTTTTCAGAAAGCAGCGTATCACCACCAACGAAATTCAATCATCGTGAATGATCCGTAATCGACATTTAAAAAATTACTGCGGATATTACGGTGTAGTTGATTCAGTGACAAATGAGCACTTCCAAAAAACTAATTTGGTCGATAATCCTATTCCTGTTCTTTTCAAAACGTATCCCCAAACTCCCCAGTAGAAATAAATGAAAATCAAGTCACTTACTACAGCAGTCGCCACTGCCTTTTTGTTCACCGAAGCCGCGAACGCGACCTTCACTTTGCAAGGCGGCATCGGCACCTTCACCACTCAAGGCCAAAACGCTACATTCCAGCTATTGAGCAACGACTACGCGGCCAATCTTTCTCAAATCAAGGTTACGTTGACCTCAGCGGCCTCCGAAACTGGCACCAAGATCACCAATACGGGTGGTTTGCCGGGTAATTTCTCTAGAGATGTGAATGCAACTTTCTCGACGCAGCTCCTCGGCCTCTTATCTGGAGGCACGGTCAATTTATCAGCGGTAGATTCTAAACCACTCAATCCGACTAACTTCGCAATTTTCACAGTCAGTGACTCGGACACTAACGTCTTAATTGTCAATCCACTCTTTCACGGATTGTTTATTGGAACCTTCCATGCCAGTGGGCTTTCCACAGTAACCGGTCAGATTACAGCATCGACACTTACTGCAAGTGCTTTCGGAGCAAATGGTGATGGCAGCTTCAATGTGGATGCCTCTGGAGCTACCGCAGCTCGGGCCAATACTTGGAAGATAGAATACACCGTCCCAGAGCCCTCAGCTGCTTTGTTGGGAGGTCTCGGCTCTCTGTTCTTGTTCCGCCGCCGCCGGAATTAATTTGCCTACGAAAAACTCCAAAGATCTTTCGCAAACCCTTCACTAACTTAGTGAGGGGTTTTTCCTTATCTAATTAGCGAATTCATTGCGAGTCAGCCCAGCAACACATTTTAAGATTTACGAATTGCCCTCTAATCTCTGCCAGATCAAGCTGCCAGCGATGCCTGCGCCTGAATCCCCCGAGCCGCATTCCTCGCCCCGGAATCTTTTCCCCACTACTCGCTGGACGATCGTCAACCAGCTCGGAAATGGCGAGCGAAGGCTGCGGTTCATCGCGTGGGATGAATTTGTGACAGCCTATCAGCGGCCGCTTCTACTGTGGATGACGGTGCGGTGTGGAAATGCGAGTTTGGCCGAGGAACTTGTGCAATCATTCCTCGTGAAAATTCACGGCAAAGACCACTCCATCGTGGCGCTGGATGCTTCCAAGGGACGGCTGCGTGCATGGTTGTTAGTTTCTCTCCAGCGGCATTGGATCGACCACCATCGGCGAGAAGGTGCGGAAGAGTTAGGACTTTCAGAAGATCTCGTGGCGGTAGAGAACGTGTCTGAAGCGACTTATGATCGCGAGTGGGCGTTGAGTGTCGCACGACGGGTAATCTCACAGCTCAGAGACGAGCACGAGGCACGGGGAACGATGCCGCTTTTTACGGCGTTTCTTGAAATCATCGATGCGCCAGAGAGGGAGGCACGGGCGGACTGGTGTGTGCAGTTAGGCATGATGCCAAATACATTTAACGTCGCTCTGATGCGCTTCCGTGAGCGGCTGTCGGTGCGCCTGCGCGAAGAAGTCGCTTCGACGATTTTAGGGAATGAGGTGGAGGACATCGACGACGAACTCCGCTACCTGGTGACCATTCTCTCGCAGTATGGAAACCTAGCAGATTTAATCTTGCTGAAATGAACTCATCACCACATGTCACCGTTTTGAGTTCTGCGCGTTATCATCAATGAAGAAACAATGACTGCAGATTCTGATCCCACGCTCTCGCTCAAGACCCTCGCGGACTTGTTTGCAGGAGCACTGCATGTGGGCGTGAGGACTCCGCCTCCGGAGGCACCGGACTGGTTCGGAGCGACGGATTTCCCGCTAGTCATTGAGGGCTACGTCGGGCGTGGCGGCTCCGGTTTCGTCTGGAAGGCAAGCCGCCGTGATGGCCATGGCGCGGTGGCCCTCAAGCTGGTCCCCTTTCGCGGCGATCCGCTGCGGCTGCGGGAGCGTTGGGAAAATGAATGTGCCGCTCTCTCGCGGCTGGACCATCCAAATTTGATTCACCTGGTGGATCACGGACTCGCGCCAGACGGTGATTCCGGCTGGCTCGCCATGGAATGGATAGCGGGCCGCAGCCTGGATGCACTTCTTTCTGAGCAAGAGAGACTTCCATTCTCCGAGACGCAGCATTTTCTCTTACAAATCGGTGACGCGCTCTCCGCGCTCCACGCCGCAGGCCTCGTCCACCGCGATGTGAAACCCGGAAACATCCTCCGCGACGAGGTGAACGCCCGCTGGGTGCTCGCGGACCTCGGCATCGCCTTGGATCTGGAAAAAATCGCCGATCACCGCGTGACCCGCACCCAAGAAAGGCCCGCCACCCCCGGCTACTCCCCGCCGGAGTTGGATCTCCCCGGACACACCTCCGCGCCTTCCGGGGATCAATACTCACTCGCCTTCACCCTCTGGGAAATGCTGACTGGTCAGCGCCCGCTCGGCGCGTTTCCCCGCCTCCACACGCTTTGCAAATGCCCGGAAGGCATCGACGCCGTCCTCCGCCGCGCCCTCGCCACTGCTCCTGTGGACCGCTTTCCAGACATCGCCGCATTCACCGCTGCCTTCCAAAAAGCCGCCACTCGCCCGCCGCGTTCTTTCCTTTTCCTCGGCCTCCTTGGGATGCTTTGCATCGTCGCCGCGATCTATTTCACCACCCGCCCGGAACCGTTTCCAAAACAGTTCAAAAGCGGAAGAGTCCATGCAAGGGATAACACCCAGCAATTTACCACCATCGATCTGACGCTCCAAGAAAGTGGCCATTTCATCGCACATATCCGAACGACTAGCTTAGATCCATTATTCGGCTTCGTCGGCAGGACGATGATGATATTCCGCGATGTGAAAGGTGAAATTCTATATGAAATGAGTACGAACCACCACGGCGTAGGCGGACGCTATATGTTCGGACTTACCCATGATCGCGTAGATCAATGGGAAAACCGTATTCCTGCCAATCTTGCACCCCGCGTTGTGAAAGTTGACTTCAGAAACATGCCCTCCACATGGACACTTGAAGAGCGAGCCAAAGATAATAATCGGGCATTTCGCCGCGATGTTGCATCCATACGTGACGGTGTTGCTCGGGGCTGGTCCGCTCTCAACCAGATGTTTTCCCTCGCCTCTCCATCCCCAGAAAAGAAAGACGAAGATCCTGAGATGCCCGCAACACCGCACCAATAGAATTCTCTTAGAATGGTAGCCAAGCAGCTCACCTATCACCCGTTCCAACCTATCATGACCGTCCGCCTTCTCCTCCCCCTAGTCACTCTCTCCGCCTCACCGCTCCATGCTGCCTCCGTCGTCATCGACACCTTTTCCGGCTCCTATCTCAACCGCAACATCGCCTATCCGGGCAGCGGCAATCTAAACATCAGTGTCACCGGGGATACCAACGACAGCTTCCTCTCCACCACCACCGGAAACGCCACTGCCACCGCATTTCTCCAGAGTGCCATCTTGCTCGCCGATAGCGACTCCGCCACCACCGACCTCCGCCTCACCTTCAGCACCCCTGTTACCCAGCTCTCTGTCACTTTCGCGGACGTGGACGCAGACCGAGCCGCTACTATTACCGCCTTGACGCCGAATGACCTCATTGTCGCCCACGACTATGCAGGCACCGCGACTGCCACATCCTCTGGGACTAATGCACCCACCGTCCCACCCGGAGCCTTTTCCACTCCACTCACCGTGCTCGGCCAACTCGTCCAAGCCCCGAACAACAACAACCGCGCCATCGTCACCTTCAGCTTCTCCTCGCCGCAGACCTTTGTCCGCTTCAACTATCAGAACGGCATCGCTTCGCCAAACAGCGGCGGCGTCGGAGTCACCCGCATCGCCTTCGAGGCCGTCCCCGAGCCAGCCACCCCGCTGCTCCTCGCCCTCAGCGCACTCCCATTTCTCCGCCGCAAGCGGTAAGGAGTGGGGACACTCATGTCCCCACTTTTTCCAAATTACCCTGTCACATTTTCCCCAATCCACCGTTCTCCCATGTGAAACCAAGGACGGTTCCCGGTGACGAGTTACCCTTCCTTTGGTCGATATTGCATCAAACGGCCTACAGCCATTTCTCCCCCCGAGATCGGCTGTAGGCCGTTTTTTCGTCTCTGAGCGGTAGGCTCTCCCGCTTCACGGAAATTTTTTCAGAAATCCTGTCACCGATTTCCATTCCCTGCGTTCTCACGGATGAAGCCATGAAATCTCCCCGACTTACTATTCTCCAATCTAACAAAAACGGATCCGCGATGAACCTCCCCAAATACCTCGTTTCCTCCCTATTGCTCGCGTTCATTCTGAGCAGTCTGTTGCTCGCGGCTGGCGAGCCATCCAAAGCCATCCCCTTCGACCAACTCGGTGCGGCGGCGGAACAACAATCCCCTGACAATGGCACCGGCATCACGCCCACAGCCACCGGGGCCAAGCTCAGGGCCGTCATGCAGGATCTCGAAGCCGAGGCCACGCCGGATGGACTCTGGCTCACCTCCACTGCCGACGAAGACGCCGGGAAACCGAACCGCTTCCGCATCCGCGCAACGAGTGTGGGGCGGGATGGAGAAATTTCTGCCTACTTCGATGAACGGGGGACTGTTCGGACGGCCTCTGAAATCGCTGTATTCCTCCGTCCGGGCCTCACCGAGGAATACAGCGTCAGCACCGGCGGCGTGCGGCAGGATTTCCTCGTCCACGAGCGTCCTGCGGGCAGCGGCGAACTCAATGTGGAACTCCAAATCACCGGAGCCAAGGCGGAAGAAGCCGACTTTGGCGCGAAGCTGACGGTGGAGGGAAGCGGTCGCGAGCTTGCCTATAGCAGACTAAAAGTGACCGATGCCACGGGTCGTGAACTGGCCGCGCGAATGGTGGTGAACGCGGCGGACCGCGTGCAAGTCATCGTGAACGACATCGCCTCCGTCTATCCCGTCCGCGTGGATCCGACTTTCAGCGATCTGGATTGGATCAGCATGGGGCAATCTCCGGGCACCAACTCGACAGTCCATGCTTTAGCTTTGGATTTGACAGGAAATTTATACGTGGGAGGGGACTTTGCGTCAGCAGGCGGAGTGGCTAACACGAGTTACCTCGCGAAGTGGAACGGAAATACATGGAGTGCTGTGGGCAATGGCGTGAATAGCTCGGTGTATGCCATCGCGGTCTCCGGGACGGATGTTTACGTCGGGGGATATTTGACCTCGGCTGGAGCAGTCGCTGCGAACTACATTGCCAGATGGAACGGCAGTGTCTGGAGTGCTCTCGGCACTGGAACCAATGACGCAGTGAGGGCGATTACCATCTCTGGTACGGATGTTTACGTAGGTGGAGATTTTACTCTCGCTGGCGGAGTGACTAACACTTCCAGAGTTGCCAGATGGAGCGGCGGAACATGGTCAGCCTTGGGAAGCGGGACCAATTCTACTGTTTTTGCTATCGCTGTGTCTGGCACGGATGTCTATGTCGGGGGAGGTTTTAGCCTAGCCGGGGGGGTGGTGAATACCGCTCGTATCGCGAAATGGAGTGGTGGAGTCTGGAGCGCATTAGGGACTGGAGCAAATTCAAATGTCCTTACGCTCGCAGTTTCAGGTGCTGATGTTTACGCGGGTGGAGATTTTTCACTGGCGGGCGGCGTGTCCAATACCCGCAGTATCGCCAGGTGGAATGGAACCTGGAATGCGCTGGGAACGGGCACTGATTTCAGTGTTAGATCTCTTCACATCGTCGGTGCAGATGTTTACGCGGGCGGAAACTTTTCATCTGCAGGCGGTGTTGCAGGTACTAGCCGGATCGCAAGGTGGAATGGGAGTAGTTGGAATTCTCTAGGAACGGGCGTCAACAGTTCAGTGAATGCGATTGCCGTCGTCGGGTCCAATGTTTACGCGGGTGGCAGCTTCAGCTCGGCGGGAGGATCGGAAGGCTTGAGGTATATCGCGAAGTGGAGTGCTGGTGCTTGGGGCGCGGTGGGTAACGGAATGGATGGTGCCGTCTATGCACTCGCATCTACCGGAAACGATCTTTATGCGGGTGGTGATTTCAGGGTTGCTGGCGGCATCGTAGTCAAGCGCATCGCCAAGTGGAATGGCAGCACTTGGAGTAGTCTAGGAACCGGAATCGGTGATATTGGTGGTGTGCGAGCCATCGCGATTCTGGGTAGTGATGTCTATGCGGGCGGTACATTTCCTTCCGCCGGTGGAGCCAGCAATACCACCTTTGTGGCTAAGTGGAATGGCAGCTCGTGGAGCGGACTGAGCACAGGGACTGAGGCCACAGTCAATGCCTTGGCTGTTTCCGGTAGCGATCTCTACGTAGGAGGCGATTTCAATTCTGCTGGAGGTTTGAGCAATACCTCTTACATCGCTAAGTGGAATGGCAGTTCTTGGAGTTCCATGGGCACTGGGATGCCAAACTATGTTTACTGCTTGGCTACATCCGGGACAGATGTTTTTGCAGGTGGCGCGTTTGTTTCGGCGGGTGGTACGGCCGCTAACTACATCGCAAGGTGGAATGGCAGTGCTTGGAATGCGCTAGGGACTGGAACCAACGGTTCCGTGAGAGGGATGGCTGTCTCAGGCTCTGATCTCTACGTCGGTGGGACTTTCTCGCTCGCTGGTGGGGTAAGCAATACCAGCAGTATCGCGAAGTGGAATGGCAGCGCATGGACGGCGATGGGCACTGGCGTAAACAGCTCGGTGACATCAGTTGTGGCGAATAGCACTAATGTTTTCGTGGCAGGAGAGTTCACGAGTGCCGGACTCGGAGCTGCCAACCGCATCGCGATGTGGAACGGTCGAACTTGGCAGCCACTCGGCTCTGGACTCAATAACACTGTCAGCGCACTCTCGCTGACTGGAAACAACCTATTTGCGGGCGGTGGATTTACGACCGGCCCTGCCAATAACTCGCCTTTCATCGTCCAAGCGAACGTCGCCAGCATCAACCGCTTTCCCTTGGTTCTTACGAACTCCGGCAGCGGTAGCGTCACAGCGAATCCACCGGATGCGGATTATGCGCCCGGCACACCCGTGACTCTAACTGCTGTTCCCTCCTCAGGCTTCGCCTTAACTGGCTGGAGCGGTGACGTGGCCACCTCGGGCAATCCGATCACCGTCACCATGGACCGCTATCGGGCGATCACCGCGAACTTCGGCCCGTCCCTGCCGTTGGCCACCGCGCTCGATGGAGCAGACATCATTTACACCTCGGGAGGAGCCGCTTCGTGGTACGGTCAGGCCCCCATCACCCACGACGGGATCGACGCCGCCCGCAGCGGGGCAATCACCCACAATCAGGAATCTTGGTTTGAAACGACGGTCACCGGCCCCGGCTTGCTGAGTTTTTGGTGGAGGGCTTCTTCCGAGGCGAACTACGATTTCCTGGAATTCTACATTGACGGAGCCTTGCAAAACGGGCGCATCAGCGGTGAGAGCGGCTGGCAGCTGAAGACTTACACGGTATTCACCGGCAACCACACCCTGCGCTGGCGCTACGCCAAGGACAAATCCGGCAGCACCGGCACCGACAGCGGCTTCGTGGATGAAATCAATTGGTCGCCAGATGGCTTGGCCATGCCGCTCGTCTTGGACCAATACGGCATTCCCTTCAGCCGTGGTGGCACTACTCCGTGGTTCGGCGAGTCCACCATCAGCCACGACGGGGTAGATGCGGCGCAGAGTGGTTCCATTGATAACAACCAACAGACTTGGCTTCAGGCACTGGCCGTCGGACCTGGCACACTGAGCTTCTGGTGGAAGGTATCTTCGGAAGTGAATTATGATTTCCTGGAGTTTTACATCAACGACGTGCTGCAAACCGGGCGCATCAGTGGCGAGGTGGACTGGCAGCAAAAGAGTTACTCGGTGCTCGATGGGTCGCACACCTTCCGCTGGATTTACTCAAAGGACCGAGACACCAGTGCCGGTCTCGACACGGCCTGGCTCGACCAAGTCGTCTGGGCCACTTCCGTGCAATCCAGCTTCGCCGCTTGGTCCACCAACTACTTCTCCGCCGTCGAGCTGGCCGAACTGCTCGTCAGCGGCCCGAACGCCAATGCGGATGGTGACAGCTTGGTCAACCTGCTGGAGTTCGCGCTCGGAGGGAATCCCAAGCAGGGAAATTCCGCGCCCTTGCCAGTCTTGACGATCAATGCCGAGAGCAAACCGCAATTGACTTTCTCCTGCGACACGTCCCGCATTGGCATCACCTACCGGGTGCAATACTCCACCGACTTCGCGACATGGAACGACATCGCCACCAGCGTCAACGGGGGCAGGACGTTGCCTGTCGGCGTGTTGAGCACCGTCTCGGATACCGCCACGGGCATTCGCAACGTAATCGTTACCTATCAGAACTCTACAACCACGCAACCCACGGTGTTCCTTCGACTTACCGTGAACCAGCCTTGACGCACAAAAATACAGCAATCTTACCCTAGTCCTTCGCCATTGTGGAGATGATTATCCTGAATGATAACTTCCCGGTGAGAGAACGGACTTTTATCGCCGATGCTCAACACCGGAGTGCCCGGCTCATTCCTTACGACGGTGCTGTTCAGCCTGCTCTTCGGACTGACGGTGAATGCCTTTATTTTCTCAAACTTCGTGAGCCAGCACTGGAAGATCTTCGCCGCGTTGCGAGCGATGGGTGCCTCTGGCTGGCAACTCATCACGATGCTGCTGGCGCAGTCCCTGAGCATGTGTCTGCTGTGTTTCTGTGTGGGGACTCTGGGCGCGGTATTGTTCGGGCTGGCAGTAAGTTCGGGAGGTTTGCCTCCGTTTCTTCTGACGTGGGAAATCGTGAGCGGTGTCCTAGTTTCGCAGGTGATCGTGGGGATGGTGGGACCGGCGATGTCGTTAGTAAGACTTCAGCGGCTCCAGCCGGAGGAGGCGTTTCGGGGCTGACGCATGATGGCCAGAAATGTAGGGCTTGCGGGCGGTGTGGGTTTGGCAACTTCTGATTTTTCCTGATGAAGAGCATAAGACTCCAATACTGCTTTTAATCTGACTTTTCCTGCATCGAAGTAAATTGTTTGTCACGTTTTACAATTTTCCGCGTTGTTAAATTGAACCATGAAAACGACACACCTCATCACTACCCTCGCCGCTTGCCACCTTTTCGGAACTACGGCCTTCGCGCTCACTCCCTTTAGTGACAATTTCAATGCCACGGCACTGAAGAGCACCCGCTGGACGCTCAAGAACTATGCGAAGGGCAAGCTCTCGCTCAGTGGCGGGAAATTTAATTTTACGGTCTCAGGCCCAACGGGGGATGATTTCTCGACTCTGGAGCTGAAAAACAACCGCCCTAGCTACAATGAGAGCTGGGAGGTGATCCTTGATGTGGCAAATACCTCCGGCCAAGGAGATAAAGTCGGCACTGGAATCCTCATCTATAATGCCGATGACGATGGCGACCAAGTAGGGCTGGAGTTTAATGGTAAAGGCCGCAGCGGTGGCTTCGTGATGCTTGGAAACACGAACGATCAGGACAACCCGCAACAAGACATCCGAGTCGATCCCAGTGTCACGAAAGGAAGCCTCAAAATCAGCTTCGACAAGAGTGCCACGCTTTTCACTTTTTGGTACGACTCTACCGGTTCTACGGATGGCTTGGCGTGGACCCGGTTAGGGACATTTTCCCCCACCGGCACGGGTGGCGATCGCCGTGGAAATTGGAACATGAACCCGAACAACGGGCGATTTGGGATACAGCTCTTTGGCTTCTCTGATGGAAGAACCGTGACTGCGGGAAAAGTCAGTTTTGACAACTTTAAGCTGAAGGCTGTGCAGTGATTCGGCGAAATACCTGTCGGCTCAACGCACCCACTTCTTCGAGCTGCGGCTTTTTTTCACGCGGGACTTGGTAGTTGTCTTTGCTGCTGCGGATGTCGGCTTGGCTGCTTTCGTTGTCACGGGCGACGCCTTCGCGGCACTTTTTGAAACTAACAAGCTTTTGCCTGTCATTTCCTTTGGCTGTTTTACGTCGAGCATTTCCAGCAAGGTGGGAGCGACATCGGCGAGGATGCCGTCGCGGACAGTGTAGTCTGCGGCGTCGGCAGCGACGTAGAAAATGTGGACGAGGTTGGTGGTGTGCGCGGTGTTAGGCGAGCCGTCGGGGTTCCGCATGTATTCGCAATTTCCGTGGTCGGCAGTGATGAGCAGCTTGCCGCCGAGACGCAGAGTTTCCTCGGCGATGAGCTTCACGTCTTTGTCGATGACCTCGCAGGCTTTCACTGCGGCCTCGACGACGCCAGTGTGCCCAACCATGTCGGGGTTGGCGAAATTGAGGATGACCATGTCGTAGTCTTTGAGCTTGGCCAGCACGGTGTCTGTGACTTGGCCTGCGCTCATTTCAGGTTTGAAATCATAAGTCGGAACGTCTTTGGGCGAGGGAATGATGAAGCGGTCTTCGCCCTGATAGGCGACTTCTTCGCCGCCGTTGAAGAAGTAAGTGACGTGCGGATATTTCTCAGTTTCCGCGATTCGCATCTGGGTCAGCCCTGCATCGGAAACAGTTTGGCCGAGGACTTTGTCGAGCGTCTGCGCGGAGAAAATCGCGGGGCAGTCGTATTTCTCATCGTACTGAGTGAGTGTGACGAAACTCACCTGCGGCGTGACCTCGCGATCAAAGCCGTCGAAATTTGGATAGAGAAATGCCTCGGACAATTCACGGGCGCGGTCGGAGCGGAAGTTGAAAAACAGCACCACATCGCCATCGCGCACACGCTGGGTGTTCGGCTCGTTGAAGATCATGGCGGGCATGAATTCGTCGGTTTTATCGAGACGGTAGTAGTCGGCGATGGCCTCACTCGCGAGGACATCGCGCTGCTCGCCTTTTCCTAACACGATGGCATCCCAAGCGAGCTTTACCCGGTCCCAACGCTTGTCGCGATCCATCGCGAAGTAACGACCAATCACGGTGGCGACGTGGGCACCGCATTTCGCTGCCTCATCTTCGACCTTCGCGAGATAGCCTTGGCCACCCGTCGGCGAGGTGTCGCGGCCATCGGTGATCGCGTGGATGAAAATGTCGTTCACACCCGCAGCTTTCGCCAGTTTCACCATCGCGATGAGTTGGTCTTGATGACTGTGGACGCCGCCATCCGATACGAGGCCGATGAAATGCAGTCGCCCGGACTTGGCTTTCTCAAGCGCAGTCGCGAAGACGGCATTTTTCCCAAGCGTGCCTTCGTCGATGGCTTTGTTGATGCGAGTGAGATCTTGATAGACGATGCGGCCCGCGCCGAGATTGAGGTGGCCGACTTCGGAATTTCCCATCTGGCCGGGAGGCAATCCGACATCGAGACCGGATGCACTGAGGAAGCCTTTGGGATACTTCGCGAACAGCACTTCGTGAAATGGAGTCTTCGCGAGCAGTGTTGCGTTGCCGTCTTTTGCAGCAGTTTTTTGCCCGCCGGGATTGACGCCCCAGCCGTCGCGAATGATGAGCACTACAGGTTTCTTAGCCATGGCGAAGGCTGTATCCCCACCCACCCGAGCGGGCAAGCGCGGATAAGGTGACTTCGGCGAGTTTCCTCAAGGCACGGTGACGGGAATGGACTGGGTCACAAAATTGCCATCGAGATCGGTAGCTTTCACTTCGATGTTCGTGCTGCCGGTGGCGACGCCGGTGATCGTGACGTCGGTGCCTGCGAGGGCGGCGGTGGCGATGGCGTTGTTCTGACTGGTGACGGTGTAGGTCAAAATAGGAGCAGGGCCGGATGAGAGGACTTTGACGAGTTTCGTGGGATCGAGAACAGCGGGTGCAGTAGCCGCGTTGATGGGAACGTCTGTGAGCTGGATGGAACTGGAGCCGATGGTGATGGTGTAATTTCTGACAGGAAGATTATTGATCGCATCGACTACCACCATGCCCGCGGCAGGCACGCGACCGAACGCAGTGAAACCGTCGTTTTGGAAATCAAGGTTTCCAGAGTTGTCTTGGACATTTACGAACCACTCGGAAGTGGCGCTGTTGGGATTACCGCCGAGTTTGGCCATGGCCACAGTGCCACGCAAGTTAGAAATTCCTGGCTCATTGAGAATCGCTTGAAATTTAGTAACTGCAGAGAAGCCATTCGCGGTGGTGTGTTTGTAGCCGCCGCCCTGAACGACGAAGTCAGCCGGAGAGCGATGGAAAAACATGTTGTTGTATGCGCCAGCGTTTAGGTAGGCGATGAAGTTGTCCACGGTGAGTGGCGTCTCCGTTGGAAAGAAAATGATGTCGAACGCACCGTTGGTCGTCTGGAATCTCTCCGCGATTGTGGTGTCTGGATCGCTAAATTTTCCCGTAACCGGCACCAGAACCGAGCCTCCTACGGAAAGATTTTTTGCATCAAATGCTGAAACGACAACAGGCGAAGACAGGGTGTTTTGTTTGAGTTTGATGAAACGAGTTGAAGTATATCCATTGCTGAATAGAGCCTGTAGTCTTATCAAGTAGTCTCCTGATAGCGTTACCGCTCCAGAGATGGTTCGATTCGTGGAGTTATAGACTACACCCACCGGGAGTCTGGTGGCGTCGATGCTCGCAGGCTGATGCACGCCGGAAATTTCGATTTGATGATTGAATGGAGTATTTGCAGTAATTACATGTTCAAGATCGCCGATGACAGCATGGCCGATGAGTCCTGAAGCGAGTGAGAAAGTCTCTGCTTGCGTTCCCTTGGCACTGACTCGGAACTCGTAATTTAATGCCGGATTCAAATCATCAAAAGTGTATGATTCGATATTTGTAGCCAACACCTTTGTAGCAAAAGGAACTGATCCTATTTCTCGATATTCGATTTGATAACCGGTATCTATGCTTGAGTTATCTTCCCAGCTTAGAGTGGTATCTGTATCAGTGGATGTGGTAAGAGCCAACAAAGTCGGCATAGCAGGCAAACCATTGCTGGGCACATTGATGACTCGTGTGGAGATAGTGCCGTCGTTAAATGTGGCGGTGACAGTGAAAGAAAATCCTGTTTCACGATTTATGGTTCCGCGAATCGTGCGTGTTACTTCGTCGAAAATTAAGCCAGGAGGAAGCCCTGAAACAGCTAGATCGCTCAGAGTGGTTAAGTCAGTCAGTTCAATCACGTAGGTAAATAAACCGCCGGGAATGAGGGAAGAACTTTCCACGGGTAGCACGCCATTCCTCGTTTTTTCCTCAACCAAACTCGTATAGCCAGAGTAGCTCTCTGGTAGTGTTGAGAAAAAGTTGAATGATGCGGTGCGAATTTTAAATTCATATCCCGTGAGAGCATCTAGCCCAGTGATGGTGAAAGTTTCTGCATTCGCAGCGGCATAAGCTGTGGTGAAATCTGTCGTTCCTTTCTTGCGATAGTCGATCTGATAGTCGGTCTCGCGTGCTGAGTTATCGGACCAGCCGACAGTGATTGATGTATCAGTTCTAGCGGTGACGTTGGGTTCAGTAGGTTTGTTTAATGGGGTGGAACGAGTGGTGAAGATTTTAGAAAATTTCGAGTAAGTTATGACTTTCTCGACTTTGTCCACACCATCAACTTTCGTCGTTACTTCCACTTCTCGGATACTGCGGATACGGAATGCGATGTCGCTGTCGAGGGTGAAATCTTTGATGAGTTTAGTTGAGCTGGTGTTGGCCGGAGCAGTGCCGAGCGAAGTGAACTCACCATCGTTCACTTGCTGCTGGAACTCGAAGTTCGTCTCGGCACTGGAAGTATCTTTCCATTTGAATTTGAACGAACCTTCTTCTTCGGCGATGACTTCGAGTTTCTCCGGTGCGCGGAGTGGCTGTGTAGTGACATCATCCGTGTTAGAAAAGTCGCTAATCAATGTTTCCCCTTTGTAGCCACGCACGCGAAATAGATACTTTTTCCCTGGGTCTAATCCACTGGCGATGATGTTAAATTTCAGCTCAGGTTGGACCGTGCCAAGGACAGCCCATTTCTTGTCGGTGGGGCCTTTTAACTGGATCTGATAGCCGGACTCCGAAGTGGCGTTATCGGTCCACTGCAATCTCACCCGCCCGTCGTCAACGGGCGTGGCGGTGAGTCCGGTGGGAGTTTCAAATTTGTTCGGAGATTGCGCCCTCACGGTGACTGCATCAGAGGGATCAGAAATTACTTCCTTACCGGCAGCACCGTTGTAGGCCGCAAGTTGAAACACCAAACCGAAGCCCGGCAGGTCATTGGTGAAGACCGTGTAGGAAGTGATGTCCTTGATCGGAATGTAGAGGTAATGCTGCGGTTTGCCGCCTTTGAGCGAGACGAGCACGTCCCAGCCGAGTTCGTTGTTGGAGTTGTCCTTCCATTTCAATTTGAACGCATTCACGCCCACGGCGGTGACTTGGAGATTCGAGGGCGCGGCGGGCACCTTGTTTTTTGCCGCTTGGGTGATTCCGGTCGCGAGGAAAACCAGCAGGAGAATTTTTGCAATCAAGTGTCGGTGGAGCATAACGAAGTGGGCGGAAGTTTGCACATTTCCCGGAGGTGGCAAAGTGTTTCGGGAAATTGCCAGAAGCGTCTTTGAAATGCGCTCTCCGTTTCCCGCAACTGATCCGTCGAGTCGATGCGATGCGGATCATTTCAAATGCCGAGCTGCAATTTGATTCAGATGTCCTAAATACCGCGAAGCACCACATTTGGTATCCATTTATGGAATCAAACACCAGATGCAGTGGTTTCCGGGAATGATGGATTGCGAACGCTGGATCGGAGGTTACTTTTCTTTTGCCCATTTCCCTCTCGGGCGTCACCTCTAACCTCATCCTGTCTGCATGTATCTGAAAACTCTCGAAATCCACGGCTTCAAGTCGTTCGCGGATAAAACCGTGTTTGAATTCGCCAAAGGCGTCACCGGCATCGTCGGCCCGAACGGCTGCGGCAAGTCCAACGTGGTCGATGCGATCCGCTGGGTGCTCGGCGAAACTTCTGCCAAAGCCCTGCGCGGCGGCGAAATGGCCGACGTTATTTTCAACGGCACTGAAAAACGCAAACCGTTAGGAATGGCCGAGGTCACGCTGACGATGGGCGATTGCGAGCAAGCTCTCAAAGTCGATTACAACGAAGTTTCCCTCACCCGCCGAGTCTTCCGCGACGGGCGTTCGGAATACCGGATCAATGGCACGCTTTGCCGCCTGAAGGACATCCACGACATGCTGATGGATACCGGAATCGGGCGCACCGCGTATTCGATCATGGCGCAGGGACAGATCGACCAAATCCTATCCTCCAAGCCGGAAGAACGTCGCGCGGTGTTTGAAGAAGCTGCTGGGATCACGAAATTCAAGCGCGAGAAAAAGGAAGCACTGCGGAAATTGGAGTTCACCGAAGCAAACTTACTCCGCGTTTCCGACGTACTCGCTGAGCAAGAGCGCCGGATGAACTCACTGCGCCGCCAAGTCGCTAAAGCCCGCCGCTATCAAGCTCTCGCCGCCGACACCCGCGTGCTGGACAGCCATCTCGGGCATAAGAAATTCGTCGAACTCACTGCCGAGCGCGATGAACTCGTCGTCTCGATCCGGGGATTGGAAGTCCGCGATACCGAGCTGGAAATGCAACTTCCGGCGAAGGAAGAAGCCGTGAGCGAAGCACGCTCTGCCGCACGCGTTTTCGAAGGCGAACTGGCCGAACTTCGCCAACGCCTCAACGAACACCGCAACGCGCTGACCTCCGCTTCCGGGCGCATGGCTTTCAATGACGAGCGGAAATCCGAGCTGGAATCCCGCATCCGCCAGAACCACGAAGACATCGCGGAAACTCGGGAAAAACTCGCGCAGCAGGAATTTGAATTCACCGCCGCGAACGAATCGCTCGACCAACTCAACCGCATCATCGCCGAGAAGGAAATCCAACTCGCCGAGCAAGAAACCCGCACCCAAGGCACTCGCGACGAGCGCAACCGCCTCGAAGCCGCGCTCCGCGAAACCCGTGGCGAAGCGAACCGCGCCCAGACAATCATCGCCTCCACCCAGGCGCGGATCGAAAGCTCGCTCGCCCAGCTCGAAGGCAACCGTGAACGCTCGCGCCAACTCGGCGACGAGGAACAACGGCTCACGCTGGAAATGGAAGAATCCCGCGCCGAGCAGACGCGCATCGCCAGCGAAGTCGAGTCAACTGGCTCGATGTTAGGCGAACTCGAAGAAACCTTCCAAGTCGCCGAGCGCACCTACCAGCACACTCGTGGCGACCTTGATGCCGCACGCACTGCCGCCGTCGAATCGAACAAAGTTCTCGCGCAACGTTCCGCCCGTTTCGACGCAGTCCGCCAGCTCGTCGAGAGTGGCGAGGGATTTGAAAAAGGCACTCAAAACGTCCTCAAGGGTCTTGGCAAACCGGACGATTTCAAGCCCGGCATCCACGGCGTGCTTGCCTCATTCATCGAGGTGGAAAACTCCTGTGCCCGCGCCGTCGAAGCCGCACTAGGAAATCACCTCCAAGCCGTTCTCGTCCAAGATCAAGCCGTCGCCGAGTCCATCATCGCCCGCCTCACCGAGAAGCAACTCGGCATCGCAGCCGTGATCCCAGAAAGCTTCGTCGGCCACTCGAACGGCACGCAAATGGAAGCCCTCCCCGAGGGTGCGACGGCATGGGCACTGGATCGGGTAAAGTCCGACAAGAGGATTTCTAACGTCATCGAACGATTGCTGGAAAAAGTCCTCATCGTCCCGAACCAAGCCACCGCGCTGCGTCTCCGCCCGTCTCATGCGGGCGTCACATTCGTCACACTCGCTGGCGTGATGCTCACCGGCGAAGGAATGCTGCGCGGCGGTGCAGGTGCGGAAGGCAGCACCTCCGTTCTCGAACTCCAGAACGAAGTCCGCACGCTCGCCGCCGAAGTCGAAGCCCTCACTGAAGCCGACGAAGCCGCCCGCACTCGCGTCTCCGACCTCGAATCCCGCCTCGAACAACTTCGCGAAGAAGTCGAAGTTTCCCGCGAACGCCTGCAACGCCAGAAGGTCGATCTTTCCACGCTCCAAGGCCAACTCAGCCTAGCTTCTCGCGAGGTGGAAAATTTCGAAACCAAGCTCGAAAACGTCAAGTGGGAGCGCGGCGAACTCGACACCCGCGAACGCGCCGCCGCCGAAGGACGCGAACATCTCGAAAGTGAACTCGCCACCGCCCGCGAGCGATTAGAAGCACTCGAAGATGACTCGCGCCGCCTCCAATCCGAGTCCGACGCCGTCGTCCGCCGCGAGCAAGACATCGTCGAGGCACTCAACGAACTCCGCACCGAACTAGCCGTCGAACGCCGCGCCAAGCTCTCCGCCGAAGAGCAGCAAAAGCCGATGGAAGCGCGTCTGTCCGAGCTGCGCGAGCTCGCCATCCGTCGCGAAACTGAGATTTCCTCCTTCGACCAACGCATCGAAGCCGCGCACGCTGAGAACGCTCGCTTGTCGGAAGAATGCGAGACGCATCGCTGCGAAGTGGAAGACCTTCAAGTGGAAATCAACTCCCGCTCCGAAGGCCGCACCGTTTTGCTAGAAGCCATTGAAACCGCCGAGACCGCGCTCGCCGCTGTCCGCCGCGACCACTCTAAGGTGAACGAACAAAAAGGCCGTGAAGAAGTCGCCTGCACCAAGCTCGACCTCCGCATCGAGAGCCTCGCGAACACCATCCAAGAGCGTCACCAGATCGACCTATCCACCTTCGAGCCAGACGCCCACGCGCTGCTTGCCAGCATCGCCTCGCAGAAAGCTCTGCAAGGTCGCGGTGGACGTCAGTCATTCGTGACGGGTGACGAAACCGATGAAAATGCCGATGACGAAATGCCCACCGTCGTGGTTGATGGCACCAACGACGATCTCGAAATCCCCGGTGAAATGACCGGCGAGCCAGATTGGGATTTCGTCGAATCCATCGTCACCGACATCAAACGCCGCCTCGATGCGATGGGTCCGGTCAACCTCGACGCCATCGAAGAATTCGACGAGCTCGAAGAACGCTACAATTTCCTCAAGAGCCAACACGACGACCTCGTCAACTCGAAGACCGAGTTACTAGAAGTCATCGAGCGCATCAATACGGAAACTCAGCGGCTCTTCTCCGAGACCTTCGCTCAGGTGAAAATCAACTTCCGCGAGATGTTCAAGGAACTTTTCGGTGAAAAAGGCGAAGCCGACCTCACGCTGCTCGACGAGAGCGATCCACTCGAATCAGGCATCGAAGTGACCGCCAAGCCACCCGGCAAAAAGCTCCAGTCCATCACGCTTCTATCCGGTGGCGAGCGCTCCATGACCGCCGTCGCGTTGCTGTTCTCGATCTACATGATCAAGCCCAGCCCGTTCTGTGTGCTCGACGAACTCGACGCTCCGCTCGACGAGTCGAACATCAATCGCTTCGTCAAAGTGCTCGACCGTTTCATTGACCGTTCGCAATTCATCATCGTCACCCACTCGAAGCGCACCATGGCCCGCGCCGACGTGATGTATGGCGTGACGATGGAAGAGTTCGGCGTCTCCAAGCCCGTCGGCATGCGCCTCACCGCCGACGACGGAGCCAGCAACACCAAGACCGAAGCGAAAAGTGCCGCGCAAAAAGCCGCCCTCCGGCTAGACGCGTAAAAAAATTCTCCAGACAGGAGAGGGAAACTGAGGTGGTGTGGACGGTCCGAGTGGATCCCGCACCACTTCTATTTTGTGAGGTCATGCGCGATATGCTCGCTGAAGAATCGACCGCGTTCCCATTCAAACAGCATCAATACGAAAGCAGTCTGAAATTAAATACGCGGATTTGAGAACGCTGCTTGTCGCACAGGCGAATTTCAGTAGTGTCTTGGTGTGATCCAAAGCTTCGGAGATAAGGAAACTGAGAAGATCTTCAACCTGACATCATCGCGAAAAATCCCCTCAGAAATCCAAGAGCGCTCCTACCACAAACTCGTCGCCATTCATGAAGCAGAATCTCTCGAAAATCTCCGCAATCCTCCCGGTAACCGCTTGGAGCCGCTGCGTGGCAGCATGGATGGACTGCACTCGATCCGAATCAACAATCAGTGGCGCATTGTTTTCCGTTGGGAAGGCAAGGACGCGCACGAGGTTAAAATCGCCGACTACCATTGACCGATATGAAACAAACACTTGCCACGATTCCACTTACCAATACCGCTGCTGCGATGTTGCGAGATTTCCTCGATGACTTCGGACTCTCGCAAGCAAGGTTGGCCAAAGAATTGCGGATTAGCCCGCAGTTGCTCAATGATATTCTCGCGAGCCGCCGGCTGCTGACACCGGAGCATTGCTTGAAGTTAGGTCGCTTCTTCAGCAACGAACCCGAGTATTGGATGAGGCTTCAAAATCATTACCTGTTCCGAAAAACTCAGCGAGAAAGAGCAGCCGATCTCGATGCCATCGTGCCACTGAAAGCGATGAGTTAGACGAATGGCAATTTCTAGGTCGCAGAGGGTAACGCAAGATGACCACCTCACGGCTCCTCAATCCCGTCTTCGATGACCTCGTCGTCTCTGACAGGAAGAGCGCGAATAGCGCGAGGTTTTTCTAACTCTTCGATCTCGCCGGGTGGTGGACCTGCCAGCGGATCGCGTGGTTCTTCTTCATCCTCGGGCTCATCTTCCGTTTCGCCGGGGGCGACGGGGAGGGCTTTGAGGGGTTTCACGGATGGATCGGTCGAGTTGATTTCACCCTCGGGATCGGTCTCGATGGGTTCGCCTTCTTTTTTCTCCTCACCTTCGGGAACGACGATGAGGGCTTTTTTCGGCGGGGCGATGGTGTCTTTGATGTCTTCTTTGATGCCTTCGAAAAATTTCTTCACCATCGGTGCGGCCATTTTTCCGCCGGAGACTTTTTCTCCGGGGCGGCCTTCGTAGAGAACGGCGAATGCGAAACGCGGATTGTCCTCGGGGAGAAATCCGGCGAACCATGCGAGGCGTTGATTTTTCGACGGCGGCCCCCACTGGGCGGTGCCAGTTTTTCCGCAGAGCGTGGTGTAGCTGAGGCCCGCGCTGTGACCGGTGCCACCACTGCCGTTGACGACCGCGCTCATGCCTTTGTGGACGACTTTGACGGCTTTTGGTTCGACGCCTAACCATTCGCGGCGCTGCGGGGTGGATGCGAGAACGACGCGACCACGGGTATCTTGGAGCTGGCGGATGAGTTGAAGCTTGGGAGCGATGCTGCCATTGGCGATGCCGGCCATTGCTTGGGCGACTTGAAGCGGCGAGGCTAACAGACTGCCTTGGCCGATGGAAAGGTTCGCGGTATCGCCATCTAAAATGCGGCGTTTTTCGTTTTTCAACATCCACTCATCGCTTGGCACCAGTCCGGGAGTCTCGCCGACGAGTGGTAGCCCGGTGAGCTGACCGAAGCCGAGGCGTCTTGATAAATTGAGGAAAGAGGACGGGCCGACATCGATGCCAACTTGATAGAACCAAGTGTTGCACGAGCGGGCGAGCGCGCGTTTCACGTTGATCGAGCCTTCGGGAGTTTTGCTCCAGTTCTTCATCTCCGTGCGACCGATGGTGATGGAGGCGGGGCAATAAATTTCCGAGGTTTCTGTGACCGTGCCGTTGTTCAACGCGGCGAGGGCGACGATGGGTTTGTAGGATGACGCAGGCGGATAGACGGACTGGAAAGCGCGGCCATAGAGCGGCGTGGAAACGTCTTCATTGAGTGCTTTGAAATCTACCTCGCTGATGCCGGGGATGAAACTATTCAGGTCAAATGACGGACGCGACGCCATGACCAGCACCTCGCCCGTGACCACGTCGATGACGACGAAAGCCCCGCGTTTGCAGCCTTTGCGGAGCGTTTCCTCTGCGAGTTTTTGCCACTTGAGATCGAGTGTGGTGACGACCGTGCCGCCGGGGCGCGGGCGTTTGACTTGCTCCTCTAGCAGCTTGTTGCCGTTCTCGTCGAACAGCAGCCGTTTCATGCCGGGATCGCCGGTGAGTTGTTGATTGAAAATTTTCTCAAACCCGGCGCGGCCTTCCGCTTCTTCCCACAGTGGCTCGTTGAAATTGATTGGGCCGGTGGGTAATTTTCCGACACTCCCCGAGTAGCCGATGATGTGCGCGGCAAGTTCACCCTGCGGATAGAAGCGGCGGTAAACAGGCTGAAGCAAAAGGCCGGATGTCAATTTCGCTTCCAGCTCGTTCGCTTCTTTCGCGCCCATTTGACCCGTCACTAACAAAGGCAACCAACGCCGATGCGTGTAGTGATCGAAGAGTTCATCGTCGGTCTTCGGGACGCTGTTTTTGACCAGTGACTGAAGCGAATCGAGGCGAGTCCGTGCCCAGTTCACCACGAAATCGCGGTCAGCATTTTCAAATTGTTTGAACTGAAGCGCGATCTGATAGGCGACTTGATTCTGTGCGAGCGGCTCACCTTCACGATCCACGATGGCACCGCGCGGGGCGGGGATTTTCAGCGTGATGGTGCGGGCGTCCTTGCGGGTGTTGATCGCGCCGTCTTGAGCATTTCGCGCGGCGGGAGGGACACTTGGCAGCGCATTGCTGGCGATAGTCGGGACGCGCAAATCCTGCGCGTGGATCGGAAATGCCGCGAGGCACGAAACCAACGAAAGTCGGCGAAAGAACGTCGTTTTGACCATGTGGGTTAGCGGACGCTAGAGTCGATTTCAGCTCAAGGCAACGCTCAATCCCAGCCGTGGTCGGAGTAATCCAACATGTCGGCCAGTGGGAAAGCGGCGTGTTAAGCATTGATCCGACAAGTCCAACATTCCTGCTCGTGACTTGGACATTTCTGTCCAAATCTTCGTCCTGCGGGCAGAAATGTTCAACTTTCCTGCTCTAAACCCCAAGTTTGCTGCTCAAATCTTCGATCTGCGGGCACGAATGTTCAATATTTCTGCTCAAATCTTCAACATTCCTGCCCGAATCTTCAGGATTTGTGCCCAAATGTTCAATCTTGGAGCACGAATGTTCAATATCTGGGCATGAATATCGAGGTTTTGGGCACAAAACCCCGATTTTTAGGCGAAAATGGTCAAAATCGTAAATCATCACCCCTTTTGGCATGGGAAAACCGGGAATCGCTTCCTGAAGCGAATGTGAAAAACGGCAATAGCAATCGGCCTTTTTGGTTTGCGCCTAACACCGTTCGCCGAGTGGTGGAATAACACCACAAAGAGTTCGTCTTTGTTCTGAAAGTCGAGAACCTAGTAAAACCGCCAAAATTCATCCTTGCCAATCTGTTGGGGATTCGGCCTCTTACCAACGTTCATTTCGGTGAACGAGGACTTGAAAATCCTAACAACAAGCGGTCAGCATCGACCGCAAAACGATGCTGCTAAACTGATCGAAAGGTCGGGGAGGCAGCGGTTTATGTTCAGGCCGCTACCTTCGGGGAATGGCTAAAGGCCGTTGCGGTCGACTTGTTGCGACTTTTCAACTCCCCGTCCACCGAAGGAAATCCTGCTCCCGTTCCTTCAATCCAAACTCTCTTCTCCCATGAAAAATCTCAAATTTATTACCTTTGTCGCTTTTCTTTGCCTTCCAGCCATCGCTCGCGATTTCCGTCCGGCGGGGCATGTGGAGAAAATCCCGCTCGCGAATTCTTCGGTGCAGGAGTGTTACGTTTTCCAGACGACGGCGGGGGTGGCATACACGGTGGAGGTTTCTAATAACCTATCAGGCTGGACCGCGCAGGATGAACTTTACGGGCTGGGTGGCGAGTATGCGGTGGCGATGCGGGAATTTACTCCGCCGCCACCACCGCCGCCGGGGACGCCGCCTGTGAATCCGCCGACTCTGCCTAAGAATGTGAGTCTCCGCATTCAGCCCGCGTCTGGCGCGGCGGGTGGCTCGGTAGTGGCTTGGCCTTCGCTGGATCATGCGGGGCCGGTGATCGTGAGGATCGCCGGGGAAATGGATCAGGCTTGGAATCAGATCCCTATTTTTTGGAATCGCTACGGTGATTACAATTTTTCCTTCTGGCATCCCGGCCCGGTGATCGTCCCGCCGTTAGGGAACCCACCGCTTGGCCCCAAAGATGCAGCGATGCTTGCCGCGTTAGAGACCTCTATCCCGGAAATTAACCAACAAATCGCCGCCTCGCTTATCCAAGTGCGCAACGCGCCACCGCCCGCGCCGCCGGACCCGGATTCTAAGCGGTTTTGGCGGGTGAAAGTGGATTGGAGCTTGGATACGGATCAGGACGGTAGCCCGGATTGGGCGGAGTTTGAAATCGCTGCTAGTGGCGCGGGGGTGTTAGTTCCCGGCGTCGTCGGCGATGCTTTCAATGCAGATACAAACAACGACGGTATCCCGGATGGTCAACAGTTAGACGCTGATAAAGACGGCACGCCGGATGCGAATGATCCCGATCCTAACGATAATACCGCGACTTTCCCCATTGGCCCGGTTCCGCGTTATGCGTTGTTTCCGATCACGAATGCGGTGCCCACCACCGAGTGGCCTTTCCCGA
Source organism: Luteolibacter sp. (assembly GCA_031414935.1). GTDB lineage: Bacteria > Verrucomicrobiota > Verrucomicrobiia > Verrucomicrobiales > Akkermansiaceae > Luteolibacter. Next base: position 1,508 of record JANOQR010000089.1, on the reverse strand, counting down.
TTCAAATCAACGACAAGGGCACGGTGCTTTACGCTAACGGCACTTGGAAAGCTGGAGTGTGGACACCGCTTGCGTTAGAAGTCAGCGGACAGATTACTCATGCGAGTGCAAGAGGGATCAACGACTCTGATGCGATTCTGGGGATCGGCTACGATAATGCTATATCAGGATATCCTGATTACTTTATCGCTTATTTGACATGCTACTGGCCCACGCCAACTGATCCGCCAGCAATCGTCGAAACCAGTGGAGAGAATTTAGATAGGTCTCATCATCTTGCTACTCCGGCGGATGGAAACGCTTTGTTTCCATTTCGTCTAGAATCCGGACCAATCTTAGCCAACGACGGTGGATTTTATTCTAACACGTATCGATTGAGAGAAGATCAGTCTGGATGGATTTATCAGCATTACAGTCGGTGGAAACTCCCCTCAAATGGTCAACCAATCACTGAAACATCGGCATCGCCAGCCTTGCGTTACAGCAAGGACCTCGAACTGCAATGGGGCTTTGATCCAGCACAAACAACCGCGACTACCGCAGCAGGAGGCTCTATCATATCAGCAGCCACACCACCCGTGCTGCCATTCATGCCCACCAATGTCATCGTCCAGCCCGGCGGGTCTATCCTCGCGATGCCGCATGACGGAAGTGAGCATAAAGCCCAAGTCTTCATCGATGGAGCATGGAAAGTCTCACCGACTTACGCCGACGCCATCGACATATCCGCAAACGGCATTGCCATCGGACAAGGAAGCGACCTTACCCGCGCTCCCATCTGCCTGAACGGCAAATGGAAAGTCATTTCTGAATATGCTCCTGAGGTTCCAGATACTTGGAAAAACTCCACGGTGAGGCTTCTCGACACCACGCCCGGCGGATGGGTTCTGGCCGAAAAAGGCGTTTGGCCTCGCCTCGGCATCTCTTTTCCCGAGCACGCGGTATTGCTGCCTATCCGTGCAGACGGGGTGGATCCTGCTTTATCCGTTCCACCGCTGGTGCCGCCAGCAGATCCTCCAGAATACATCTACGGCGGCGTGGATCACACCTCCATGACGGCTCACGGCGGAAAAGGTAAAGTACCTGAAATCTGGATCATGGCTCCTAACGGTGGAGCATCCAACAGCGTGCGTTTCCAAAGCCCCCTGAATGCCGACTGCAAGCTCACCCTAGAAAGCGACGCCGATGTCGGCTTCACTCCCGGAGAGCTGGATAAGAAAGATATGATCGTGCAGGTCAAAGGCAAGAAAACCGATTCCGCAGACTTCACTGCCAAATTGAAACTGGGAGGCACCTTGGATTCCCTCAGCGTCCCGCTGAAAATCAAAGCCATGAAGAAGCGCACGGTCAAAGTGGCGGTGCATAAAGTCTTCGGCATCGACGCGAACGGGAACCAGACCGTTCCCACGCATTTCCCGACGATGAGCGAGTTGGACACCTACCTCAATGAAGTCTTCGGCAGGCAAGCCAATACCTTTTTCCAATGCACGCAGCATGATGAAAAAGGC
>JANOQR010000088.1:0-10563 GCA_031414935.1 Luteolibacter sp. | reverse complement strand
TTGCGAGCCTCCGTAACGGAGCAAACCACTGACTGGAGAGCCGGATGCGGGAGATCTGCACGTCCGGTTCGGAGGGGGGAGCGGGGCGAAAGCCCCGTTCCTACCTCTATCTTGTTACCAGCGATGCCATCGCGCAAACTGACAGAAGCAACTTTTGGCGAACGGTCTATTCTGATCCCAGTCGCATCTCATACCAAAGATCTCTGACCAATCCCCTCCAGCGGCCCTACTTGAAGATCATATCGGAAACCAAATTCGTGTTGAACTTCGCCGGATTGTAGAGATTCGCGGCATCGAGCGGCTCACCGCCGATGGAGACTCGATCCAAGGTCCAGTGGCGAATGACTGCCGTGCCATTTCCGATCAGACTGCTCTTCCAGCCCCAAGTGTGTGGGTGCATGTAGTTGATATTTTCAAAGCGCAAGCCCGCCCATGGCAATGTCTGCGGATCTAGCGGATCGCCGTTTGCTTCGAATCCGAACAAGTTGCGCTGAGGTCGCGGGTCGGAAATTCGGATGTTGCGGAAAATGAGGTGCTGCCCCGTGTTCACCGCGCCATCGGCAAATGTCTTCGTGGAGTCGAAGCTGCCCGGCGTGCCGATGACACCGAATGACTTGGCGGTGCTGAAGGCGAAAACACCCCGAGTGTAGATCACGTCGCAATCCTCCACGATGAGATCTTGCGGTAAGGTCGGCGGAAAATCGGATCCTTGATCGCTCGTGATGAAGCTGCAGCGGAGCGGCGTGCCGTTCACATCTGACCACATCACGCAGCGGCGGATCGCCACGCCGCGAATGTAAAGGGCATCGTCCTGATGCCGGAAGAAACAGTCCTCCACGTAGCCATTTCCGGTGACGCCGCCACCGTCGTTGTTCACTCGCCAAGCGATGTTTTTCACCCACTTGATAATGTTTGGATCGTGGTCTCCCGATGCACCCTGAATGTAGGCACCGTGCTCGGCAGGATTGGCAATCGTGACGCCCTCATAGCTGCAGCCACGCGCTTTCGTGAGCTGCAACATCCGTAGCTTTTTGTGCTCGCTGCCGATCAGAATGTCTTTGTTTTTTCCCGCATCGAATTCCCTGAGCTCAGGAGGAAGGTTTTTGAAATCCTGCCAATGAGGAATTTTCGCTCCCGAGATCGTGCCGTGGCCGAAGACGCGGACGTTGGTGCTGTCCAAGTTGTCATCGTAGTCGCTCAGATTGCCATAAACGATAGCGTCGCCAGGAATGTAGTAGCGTTTGTTGTTTCGCAAAAAGAGCGGATCGGTGATGGTCCACTCACGTTCATTTCCACTGCTATCCACCGACAGCTTGTGAACGCCTGGCAGGAAATAAAGCGTGCTCCACGGTCCATCTGACGGCGGCAGCGTGCCGGGCTGGACGTAGAAAACCGAGGTGTCGTTCAGAGCCGGTTTATCCTCGATGAACGGATTGGCGAAAATCGTTACGCCGTGCGCACCGTCCATTTCATTCCGATAGGGAAAAGGAGCAGAACCCCACATGTCTGGAATCGCTCTCGGCGCATCACGCGAATCTAGCTGGCCATCAATATCGATCGCGACCAGTGCGGGCTGGCTCATCGTCACGTAAACATCGCCGCCGATGACCTCACAGGAAATCACCTTGTGCGCCGGATGCGCCGCCGCTGCAGTGATGGGGCCGGAAGGTGCGCCGGGCTTATTCAGACGGCTGATTTTCACGACGATGGGCGTGTGCCGATCCATTTCAAAATTGCAATACGTGTGCGACCAAGAGCCGATGAAACTGCTGAAATACGCGGTGTCATCCGTCCGATTCGGGTCGTAATCCACGCAGCGAGTGAACCACGCGAACGGGTTTTCCCAGTTCGTCGCATTTTGCTTCGCAGGCGCATTCAGAGCACTGACTTTCTGCACCGCGAATGTATAATAAGGCGAGGCATCGAGTCCGGGCACGGGCGGATACACATGGATATTTCCCTCAGCCGTCGCCACCGCTAGCCGGGTGAATAAGCGGGTCTGAGTGCGGCTGTCATTGAGCCGGATGAGATGCAGTCCGTCGCCTTGTGGAATCACTTCGCTGATGGTGACGTTCGCGTGGTCCGTCTGCCATGAGCCATTCAGGAAAGTGAGAGTCACCTCGTCCCATTGCGCTAGGTTCTGCGAGACGAGCAGCTTGGAAACCAGAGCAGGGTCGGCCCGCAGTCGCACTTCCACGTCATGATGGCCGCCCTCTGCTGCGGCGTTTTTCACCGCCATCTTCAGCGGCAAGCTGTCCTTGGATTCCGGGTGCATTCCGGTGGCGTATTCGATGATTTTCGGCTGCTGGTCGCCATCTTCATCGGCGGAGGAGGGCAGCATGACTTTGGAATCCTCGCGTCCGAAAATGAACTCGCGTGTGTGAAACAAGACACCGCCCGTGTTTCTGGAATCGATGAAGTTGAAATACAAATCATGAATCCCGCTCGTGGTCTGCGCGAGCACACAGGAAAACGGGCGGAAATGCGTCAAACTCCCCGTGTGCGGAATGTCGATGGTGCCGATGACAGCCCCTTGCGCGGAGCCGAGCCGCAGCTCGATGGTCCCACCTTTACCCGGACTCGCGCCCTCGATCGTGAAGTGATTGGTTTCCGCGCCGAAATCAAATCCCGCGTAGGCGACCCAACTCCCGCCCTCGATGGACGTGATCGACGAGCCACTTTTGACCACTGGAGCGATGCCGGGATGCGACTCGGTATCGAAATCCCCCGAGCCAAAGTCACTGCCCGCGACTTTCGTTCCCGGAGCGATGGTCTGAAATCGGAAATTTCTAATATCGAAAAGAAAACCACCGTCGCCGGTGAATTTGAAAAACAAGTCGCGGACGCCAGAAACCGCTGGGGTCAAGTTTGTTGAAAATTTCTGAAACGTGCCGAAGCCACCCGTGCTCGTGATGGGCACCGTCCCGATCAATTGCCCGCCACTCGGCCCACTTTCCAATAATCCATTGTCCGTCCGCGTCCATAATTCGAGCGTTCCGAGCGCGTTCGGAGTGCCGACTTCGACCCAGAAATGCGTGGCACCGGCTCCGAAGTCGAAATTGTCATAAGCCACCCAAGTGTTGTTTTGGATGTAATTGACCTTCCCATTCTCGGAACGAATGAAGTTCCCGGAATTAGAAGGAAGATTGCTCTCGGTCGTGAATGTTCCCGATTGGATGATGGTATCGACCTGAAACGCACTCGCGTGCGCGGCGAGGCAGATAAAAAGCAGCAAGTGGCGGAGAAAGGGAGACGACATAGGATTTATCAATTTGCCTCTCTTCCTGACACGGGCACCTACCGCCCGCAAGAGCCGAGTTCGCTGTTATTCAAAGTGCCGAGGGTGGTGTAAATCATGGCCTGTAAAAGATTTCGCAGCTTGATACCAAATCCCGGAGATGGGGCGGCTCTCAAATCGGAGCGCGGAATTGGAGTCAAACAAGGATCTCCGAATCGCCGATGCCCATGAAAAGCCAAAGGGTAGCGGTGAACCTCCAGTCTTCGGCTTTTTATGGGGTTGTGGCTGGGACAACCTGTCCCCGCCCTTGGGTTCTGTATCCTTGAAGGCATTGGAATTCATTCCGCGCTCCGGTTCATCCAACCGCAAACTTCACCTTAATTTTAGCAACCGATATGAGTCCACGCACGGATGGCGTGATGGTGAACTCACCACAAAAAAGCCTCTCGTTTTCACGAGAGGCTTTTTTGAAAGGGCTTGGCGGTTGGAAACCGCCGCCACGGCGGTCAGCGGCCGCTGCGGTCTTCGACGCTGGGGCCTTTGGAGGCACGCTTGCGGGCGTTGGCGTCGAGGATGCGTTTGCGGAGACGGATGTTTTGCGGGGTGGCTTCGACGAGTTCGTCGGCGTCGATGTATTCGATGGCGCGTTCGAGTGAGAAGCGCAGGGCTGGGGTGAGCTTGGAGGTCTTGTCCTTGCCGGAAGAGCGCATGTTGTCGAGGTGCTTTTCCTTCACCGGGTTCACCGGAAGGTCGCCGACGCGTGGGTTTTCTCCGACGAGCATTCCGCCGTAAACTGCATCGCCAGGCGCGACGAAGAGGATGCCACGTTCTTCGAGCGTTTGCAGGGAGAACGGAGTGGCCGCGCCGGAATCCATGGAAACAAGCGTGCCAGTCGTGCGGTTCTGGATGTCGCCCGCGTGCGGGGCGTATTCCTTGAAAAGGTGCGACATAATGCCGTGGCCGGAGGTCAGGTTGACCAGCTCGGTTTCAAATCCGATCAGCCCACGAGTCGGGATCGTGGCTTGGATGAAGACGCGACCGGAAGCCTCGGTGTCCATGTGTTCCATCAGGCCCTTGCGGTTCATGAGGATTTTCAGGATGCCTTGGGTGTAGTCGCCGGGTGCTTCGACGTAGAGAGTCTCGAACGGCTCAAGCAATTTCCCGTCATCATCGCGGCGGAAAATCACGACCGGACGCGAGACGAGAACCTCGAATCCTTCACGGCGCATTTGCTCGACCAGCACGGCGATTTGCATGGCTCCGCGAGCGGAAACGTTGAAGACGCCCGAGGTGTCGGTGTCCTCGACGGTGATGGAAATGTTCGTCTTCAACTCGCGCATCAGACGCTCGCGGATGGCGCGGCTGGTGACGTGCTTGCCTTCTTTCCCGGCCAGCGGGCCGTCGTTGATGGAGAACTGCATCGACACGGTCGGCGGGTCGATGGCGACGAAGGGAAGTGGCTCTTGATCGGCACTGCCGGCGATGGTTTCACCGATGGCGATGTTTTCGATACCGGCTGCGATGCCGACGATACCACCCGCACCGCAACCGTCTGAGTCCGCGGTGGCGAGACCGGAGTAGGTGAAAGTTTTCATCACCTTGGACTGAACTTTGGTGCCATCAGCGCGCATCAGGAAAATGGTGTCGCCCTTTTTCACGCTGCCACCGAGGACTTTGCCGACGGCGACGCGACCGACGTATTCGTCCCACTCAATGTTGGAAACGAGCATCAGGAACGGCGCGTCTGGATCGGCCTTGGGAGCTGGGATGTGCTCGATGATTTTCTTCAGCAACGGGATGCAATCTTTCCGCTCATCGCCGGGATGATCCATGAAATAGCCGTCGCGAGCGGAGCCGTAGCAGAAGGGAGCGTTGAATTGCTCTTCATCCGCGTCGAGGTCGAGGAAGAGTTCGAGGACTTGGTCGTGGACTTTCTCAGGAGTGGCCAGCGGGCGGTCGATCTTGTTGATGACGACGATCGGCTTGAGGCCTTCCTGCATGGCTTTGCGCAAAACAAAGCGGGTTTGCGCCTGCGGGCCGCCAGACGCATCGACAACGAGCAGCACGCCATCGACCATTTTCATCACGCGCTCCACCTCGGCACCGAAGTCGGCGTGGCCCGGAGTATCGACGATGTTGATGGTGTAGCCTTCCCAGAGAATGGCGGTGTTTTTCGCCTTGATGGTGATGCCTTTTTCCCGCTCAAGATCCATGGAGTCCATGGCGCGCTCAGTGGTGGCTTGGTTTTCCCGATAGGTGCCACCGGCTTGCAGGAGCTGGTCCACGAGGGTGGTTTTCCCATGGTCAACGTGGGCGATGATGGCGAGATTGCGAATTTTGAGAGACATGGGAGCGATGGGATAAAATACGGCCTTCCGGCGGAAGGGCGCGGGGCTATGCAGGTTTTTGCCGGGGATGGCAAGGCGGGATTGGGGAAATTTCTGGGTGGCCGAATTCACTCTTCACGAGCTGTGTCGCCGCCTACCGCGATTTGCAGGAAAGGCACAAACCATCTCAGGAAATCATGCGATCCTTGGACTGCGTGCAGCTCGCTGCGGGCGAAGACTCAGGTAGCCCCGTGCCAGCAAGCTGCGCGCAGTCCAAGGCTGCGCTCAGAAAAATCACAGCTTTCCGCGGAGCGTGATTTTCCCGCTCAACTGCGCGTTTTTGTCTCCACCGGAAAAGCGGAGGGTGACGGTGATTCGTTCGCCAGTCACGGTGGCGGTGACGTTGGTGGTGAGTTTCACGGTGAAGTCTTCATCGTCGCCATCCACGCCGATCAAGGTGGTGAGAATCGGTTGGCTCGTCTTGCCGGTGAAAGTTTCGCCTGAGGGAGCGAGCGTGATCGAGGACGGGCCAGTCACTTTGATTTCCTCAAGGATGGAGCCGACACCGGGCAAAATCACTTCGAAGACCTCTGCCGTGGTGTAACGATTGATCTGAAGTTTGTTGTTTTTGACGACTATCTCACCGCCTTGTTTGGCGAGTTCTTGGAAGAAGCGCTTGGGAATGGGGATCGTAAAGCCCTCTGAAGTCAGGGAACCGGTGCCACCCGTGATTTTATAGGCACCATTTGGCGCGGCAGCCACGGCACGAGGAGCGGCTGCGAGGGTGACGAGCGAAACGCAGGCAACGAGACAGATGCGGGCGAATTTCGAGAAACGGGAAACTGACGGAGTGGTGGAAGTTTTCATGAGTGCAGTAAAAAGAGCGCAGATTTCGGGAAATGGAAAGAGCGCGTTTTAGAAATGGCGCCGGTTGCGAGAGTAAGCTCTTTCGGACTGCTGGAACATGTTCCAGCTTTCCACTGGCAGACATGTCTGCCAGTGGAAAGCTCCGACATGTCGGAAGCAGTCCATCGCATGGTAAAGCAAGATTTGGCTTGTCCCCCTGATAGTTTAGGCCGAATTTGACCCAGAAATGAAAACACAAATCGCCGCGATTGTTTCAGTTGTTTTTGCCCTGCTTTCTTCAAGCTGCGCTCCCTACCAGCTGCCACCGGGATACTCGGGAGCCACGGCATTCATCCGTAGCACCGGGAAAAGTGTCAATTCGGTAAAAGGAGAAGGCTACTACATCCTCGCCGTGAACGGCAAATCCGCCATGCACTCACCCATGGCGACGCCTCGCGGTGGCGGGATGGGCTTGTCGTTGAGTGAGCGCACCTTACAGGTTCCATGCGAACCCTTGGATTTGAAGCTGTCCGGTGGAAATATCTATGCTGCCGATGGCGTTGCGATGGCGGATTCGATGATCGGAGGAAACCATTACGTCACCGGGAATGTGAATTTCACCCCGAAGGCCAATGGTGACTACTCCGTCACGGGTGTCACCGGGAAAGGCCAAACCGCCGTGTGGATTGTCGATAACAAGACCGGAAAAATAGTCAGTAGCAAGGCAGAGTAAAATCGCGCGAGGGGAGGAGGTTTAGTTTTCGCGCTCTCCTTCACCAGCCCTCCGCAGCGGCCTCGGCATCCGCGAGTTCGGCGAAGCGGCGGCCGTAGTGGTGCTTGTGGATCAATATGGCGGCGGATTTCTTCCCCTGGCCCACCCACTCAAAACCCGCCGTCCTCAATGGATGACGGTTTTTTTATTTTCTTATCAAATGCCACGGAAATTGGCTTTCAAGTCATGACGTCCTGTAACAAAACGTTTCAACGCAGTTTCAGCGGCCTGACTTCAGAGAAATGCCCAACCAAACCCCCGAACAACGCGCTCGCGACTTGATTGATGCCCAACTCCGCGCAGCCGGCTGGGTGGTTCAAGACAAAAAAACCTTCAGCTTCCACGAAGGCGAGGGCCAAGCGATCCGAGAATATCACACCGATACCGGCCCTGCCGATTACGTGCTCTTCGTCGATGGGAAACCTGTCGGCGTCATCGAGGCGAAAAAGGAAACGCTCGGCCACAATCTCACCACCGTCGAGGATCAGACTGTTGAATACGGAGCCGCCAAGCTGAAATGGATCCAGAAATCGGGCGTCCCTTTGCCGTTTCTCTACGAAGCCACCGGCGTCATCACCCGCTTTACCGACCAGCGCGATCCCAAGCCCCGTTCCCGCGAGGTCTTCTCCTTCCTGCGCCCAGAGACCATGCGGGAATACCTCTCCCAGGAAAAATCGCTCCGCGCCCGCCTCCAAGATCTCCCTCTGCTCGATCCCACGGATCTCCGCGATTGCCAGATCAACGCCATCACCCAACTCGACGACTCTTTCAAAAAGGCCAAGCCCCGCGCCCTCGTCCAAATGGCCACCGGTTCCGGCAAGACCTTCACCGCCATCACGGCGATCTATCGGTTACTTAAATTTTCTCGCGTCAAGCGCATCCTCTTCCTCGTCGATACCCGGAACCTCGGCGAGCAGGCGGAGCAGGAGTTCATGGCGTTCACCCCGTCCGACGACAACCGCAAGTTCACCGAGCTCTACTCCGTCCAGCGCCTTTCCTCGTCTCATGTGCCAAAGGACGCGCAGGTCTGCATCTCCACCATCCAGCGGATGTATTCCATCCTCCAGGGCAAGGAACTCGACGCCTCGGACGAGCAGGAAAATCCCGCCGAAGCCCGCCCGCGCCGCAAGGAGCCATTCCCCGTCGCCTACAGCGAAAAGGTCCCCATCGAGCACTTCGACTTCATCGTCATCGATGAATGCCATCGCTCGATCTACAATCTCTGGCAACAGGTCCTCAATTACTTCGACGCCTTTCTTATCGGCCTTACCGCTACTCCGAACAATCACACCTACGGCTTTTTCAAGCTGAACGTCGTCTCGGAATACACCCACGAGCAGGCCGTCGCCGATGGCGTGAACGTCGGCAACGAGGTCTTCTTGATAGAAACCGAAGTCACCCAGAACGGCGGCACGGTATTAAAAGGCCTCGTCGAGAAACGTGAAAAACTCACCCGCGCCAAACGCTGGGAACAGGAGGACGAAGATGCGAAATACAGCGGCACCACGCTCGACCGCGATGTCGTCAATCCCACCCAGATCCGCACCGTCATCCGCGCCTTCCGCGATGCGCTGCCGACCATTTTCCCGGATCGCGAGGAGGTCCCGAAGACCCTCATCTTCGCCAAGACCGATTCCCACGCCGACGACATCATCCAGATCGTCCGCGAGGAGTTCGATGAGGAGAACCGCTTCTGCAAGAAGATCACCTACAAGAACGAGGAAGATCCCAAGTCCGTCCTCAGCCAGTTCCGCAATGATTTCTATCCGCGCATCGCCGTCACCGTGGACATGATCGCCACCGGCACCGATGTGAAGCCGCTGGAGTGCCTGCTCTTCATGCGCGACGTGAAATCGAAAGGCTACTTCGAGCAGATGAAAGGACGCGGCACCCGCACGCTCGATCACGACGCGCTGAAAAAAGCCAGCCCGTCCGCCAAGTCCGCGAAGACCCACTACGTCATCGTCGATGCCGTGGGCGTCACCAAGTCGCTCAAGACCGCCAGCCCCACGCTCATCACCCGGCCCTCCGTCCCGTTCAAGGATCTGGCGATGGAAGTCGTCATGGGTTCCTACGATGCCGATACCGTCTCCTCGCTCGCCGGTCGCCTCGCGCGGATCGAGCGTCAGCTCAGCCCGGAGCAGAAGGAGGAAATCGCGAAAAAGGCCGGCGGCGTCCCGCTCCAGACCCTCATCAAGAACCTGTTCGATGCCATCGATGGCGACAGCATCGAGAACCGCGCTCTGGAAATCACCGGCCAGCAAAAAGGCACCGAACCCGGCGACTTCGCCCGCGACAAGGCCCAACGGGAACTCGTCGCCGCCGCCGCCAAGCCGCTCACCGGAGCCATCGTCAATCTCATCGTCGAGACCTGCACCGCCAATCTCCAGACCATCGACAACGACACGCTCGACGTCCTCCTCCGCGCCGAGTGGGATGCCGACGCCCGCGAAAACGCCGCGGAAATGGCCGCCGACTTCGCCACCTTTCTCAAGGAGCACAAGGACCAGCTCACCGCGCTCACCATTTACTACGATCAACCGCAGCGCCGCCAGGAACTCACTCTCGCCCAGATTAAGGAAGTGCTCGCCGCCATCAAGGCCCACGCCCCCAAGCTTGCCCCGCTCCGGGTCTGGGAAGCCTACGCCCGCCTCGATTCCCTGCCGGAAAACGCCCGCCCGCTCACCGAGCTGACCGCCCTCGTCGCCCTCATCCGCCGCACCACCGGGCTCGATGAAAAGCTCACCGACTTCGAGGTCACCGTCCGCCGGAATTTCCAAAGCTGGATCATGCAGAAGCACGCCGGCACCCCGGAGAAATTCACCGAAGCCCAGACCGCCTGGCTCCAGCTCATCCGCGACCACATCAGCACCAGCTTCCGCTTCGACCGCGAAGACCTCGACTACGCCCCGTTCGACGCCCAAGGCGGGCTTGGTAAAATGCATCAGCTTTTTGGCGACCAGATGGACAGTGTGATTGAAGAACTCAATGGGGGGCTGGTGGCGTGAGTGAACCGGTAACAACAACGCTTGCTGAGCTTGCGAAAATTCGAACGGGTAAGTTAGATGCCAATGCCCAAGACATTGGTGGCAAATATCCTTTCTTTACCTGTGGAGAGGAGAACCTTCGGATTAATACCGCAGCATTTGATACAGAAGCTGTGTTGCTGGCGGGAAACGGCAATTTCAGCGTCAAGTATTACAAAGGCAGCTTTAATGCTTACCAGCGAACTTACGTGATTGAGCCGTTCGGAGTAAACGGCAAATGGCTTTACTACCTGATTGCACATCACATCGCTAAGATCACGAAAGGTTCTCGTGGATCGACCATTCCTTATTTAAGGTTGGGAGATATTGCCGATTGTCCTGTCATGCTCTCTC
>JANOQR010000087.1:0-20150 GCA_031414935.1 Luteolibacter sp. | reverse complement strand
GGATCGCCGCCGGGGTGGTAAGTCTTGGAGTTTGTCGTGCTGTCTGGGTAGGTGGTGAGGGTCATCCGGTCGAGCAGGTCGTAGCCAAAGCTGGTGGTCCGGGTGAGAGCGGTGCCGAAGCCCTCGGTAACGGCGGTGCGGCGTCCGCCGAGGTCGTAAATCTGTTTACTGACCGTGCCGAGGGGATCGGTCATGTGAAACCGCGAGGACCGACCCCATTCAGACTCATCCATTCATCCGGAAATCATCATCAATGTCTGTTATTTGGGACTGACCCCGTCGCAAAAAACACCTTGATTCGCTCTGATACTACTGACCCCGTCGCACTGACCCCGTCGCAGTCGAACTATATTTGGCCGCCGCCAGTCGTGGACCACATTGCCACCGATAAAGGTAAGGTTAGGAGCCGCTTAAAGTCCGGGATCGGCACTCCACGGACTGAGCTTGAGTTGGAGAAACTGGTTCGGTGGCGGGTTTCCCGTCAGTGGATAGATGAGCGTGATCCATTCCACATACCCGTTTCCGGCAATCACCTCGCTGTACTCCTGCCACTTTTGGCTTTCGTCGATCCAGGATCGCAGTTGATCGGACATCATGATATCGAACCGTACCATCCGTGACGCAAGGATGTGACGCGGGTAGCGGAGGAACATCCTCGGGCCAGTCTCTGAAGACTCCACCCAGAATGCGACACCTGCGGCGGCATTTGCTTTCGTGGGGTCCGTGCCGGTCGCGAATTCAAAGTAATTGCTCAGTCCGTCAAGGTCGGGATCGTCGTCCGCACCCCAGAGAAAGGCGGAGCGGAAATAGAGATCCTCCCAAAGGTCGTGCAACTGGTCCGTGTCCGAATCCTGCGGCGGTGGCTTCCGCGTATCGATGGTGAAATAGGCCGACCAATCGCTCACGCGGTTCGAGATGGCGAAGACCAAGGAGTCTGGATCGCGGGTGTCGATGGTGAAATTTCCCCACATCACATGAGTCGTGCCGGAGGCCATCGTGTCGATGGTGAAATACCCAGAAGTCTCGCTGGCCAGCAATGAGGTGGCGAAGACCAGCGAATCCGCGTCACGGGTATTAATCGTGAAAAAGCCGGACTCCTCGCTGGTCCGGATGGCAAGCGCGTGGGTGATGGAATCCGGATCCCGTGTGTCGATGGTGAAAAAAGCGGAATCCTCCGAAACGGCGAGGGAAGTCGCCTTGGTCAGTGAATCTGGGTCTGTGGTATCGATGGAGAATGAGGCAGACCATGCGACTTTGCCATCTTGGTCGCCAGTGTAGTAAACAGCCATCGCGATACCCAGAATCAAGAGAATCAGGATAGCCGCGTATGGCCACTTGGATTTGCGTTCGCTAATCAACAAAACTACCTTTCCGGTTCAGAGTTATTTTGCCCTGAGGCAGCGGAAACCAACTGGTGTACCTGAATACTCCATTGGCGAAGCTACAGTGCCTTTTGCCGTGGCTGCATTAGGTTGTTGATGTGAAAAGGAGTCGTAACTGAGATGCCCACTCCAAAAACGATTGAATCCCTGTCCCAGATTCGGCCCTTTGGAATTGTCATCCCTAGCCTCGGCATAATCGTAATACCAACTGGTAAAATTACGGTCCCAACACCATTCACCGACATTTCCAGCCATGTCATACAAACCAAATCCGTTTTTGTTGTCAGGGCCGGAAGGGGTTTGGGTTCCATTGTAATAGCCCACTGGCGTCGTGGCGAAATTTGAGTTCTGAGTCGTTTCGTGAGGATCGTTGCTGTCGAGATAGTTAGCCATTCCCGGATGGATATTGTCTGCTGTGCTTCCAAAGTAGCTTGGCCATGGGAAATGTCCGGCACCTTGCCCGCCGCGATATGCTTTGATCCACTCCGCAGTAGTTGGTAGTCGATAGCCATTCGCTTCCCATGACACCCAATTATTATCAAGCACCACTTGGCCAGTCTTGAAAACTGCGGTCCGTGCCGCATTCGTGTAGTAACAAGGAGTGAGACCGTCTTTCTGCGAGCGGGCGTTGCACCATTTCACGGCATCATACCAACTGATTCCATTGATCGGGTGAGTGCTGCCGTAAGCGGTGCCGGGATTGTCGAAGGTGTAGCCGTTAGTGATTGCCCACTGATAAACGCTATCCCACAGCGTTTTACTTACCTCCAGTTTGTCCATGTAGAAGCCACTGGTATAAATTTCGTAGGAACTGCCAGTTGGTTTTCCGAATCCACCCGGAACAAAAGCCATGGTGGCGACAGGGGAAGTTACCGACAGGTCATCTACCAGAATCCGCGCCTTTCCTTGGGTGCTTAGGCGGCGGTTCCAATCCTGTCCTGCGTTCCAGACGATATGTTTATTTGCTCCCGCCGTCACCCCGGACCCGACGTGGCCGCTCACGGTGTAGGTCGGAATCGCAGTCGAGCCGTCATAAATCTGGATGGCGACCGTCAAAGGATCATTTTCTGGATCGGTGACGTCATAGTAAATGTCCACCAGCTTCGTTCCGGCCCGCTGGGTGGCACGGATGTTGGAGACCTCGGGTGACGCCGCTTGCGATAACGCGGGTAGGGATGTCACGACGAGGGAGATGAGCAAGAGTCCTTTGGATAACATTTTCATGGGCGTGATGGTCGGAATTTTAACAAGGGGGGAATGATTTTCGGGCAAGCGATAGGAGAAACGGTCATTTTGTGATTTACCCGAAACAATACCGAGGGGAGTGGTTATCGAGCCAAAATCTATCGGCATAGTAACTATTGGTGCTGAAGTGCCAAGAATTGTTTTGATCAACACAGTCGATAGCATTCACGGCTGATCTAATTTGGATTCTTAAATAACTAAAAAGCCGCGTCTTGGCTGTGGCCAGCTCCAGCTAACAAATTTTGGGATTGGTGTCCATAAGTCTCAAGGGAGGGGCCTCCCACGGCGATCAAGCTAGGGAAAAGAACCGACATCAACCACAGATAAACAGGATAGACGCAGATGAAAGAGGGGGATAAGAAAGTAGTTTTAGAGGTTAGCTATTCAGCTTCTCCAGCCCCTTCGCGAGGAAGATTCCGTCTTTGCGGATGAGCTTGCCGTCGAACCAGATTTCGCCGCCGCCCCAGTCTTTGCGTTGGATGCTGACCATGTCCCAGTGGACTTGAGAACGGTTGCCGTTGTCAGCTTCTTCGTAGGCTTGGCCGGGGGTGAAATGGAAGGAGCCGGCGATTTTTTCATCGAAGAGGATGTCGCGCATCGGCTCGCGGATGATGGGGTGGAAGCCGAGGGCGAACTCGCCGATGTAGCGTGCTCCGGCGTCGCTATCGAGGATGGTGTTGAGTTCTTTGGTTTTCGCCCCGGCGTCGGCTTTGATGATTTTCCCGTTGGAAAACTCGAGGCGGATGGAGTCGAAGGGGATGCCTTGATAGATGGTCGGCGCGTTGTAGGAGATGTGGCCTTGGACGGAATCTTTGACGGGCGCAGTGAAGACCTCGCCATCGGGGATATTGTAGCTGCCGCCGCAGACGATGGAGTTGATGCCTTTGATGGAAAATCGGAGGTCGGTGTCCGGGCCTTTGATGTGAACGTCGTTGGTTTTGTCCATGAGCTTTTTGAGGGCGTTCATGGCGGGGATGAGGGCTTTGTAGTCGAGCAGGCAGGCGTCGAAGTAGAAATTTTCAAATGCCTCGGTGCTCATGCCAGCTTGTTGGGCCATGGAGGACGATGGCCAACGCAGGACGCACCATTTGGTTTTCTTCACGCGGTGATCGAGGACGGGCCGCATGTGTTTCATGGCGAGCTTCATGCGATCGGCGGGAACGTCGGAATTTTCGGCGATATTGAGGCCACCACGGATGGCGATGTAGGCGTCCATGTCCTTCATTTCTGCGAGGAGATGTTTGGCGAGGATTTCATACTGCGCGTCTTCTGCGCGGTGCATCATCTCGCGGGTGAGGCGGCCTTGGTGGAGCTTGATGAAGGGAAATGCGCCTCTCGCTCTTACTTCGCGGATGAGGGCGAGGCCGATGGAGTCCGGCACGTCGTGGAGGTCGATGAGGACTTTCTCGCCTTTTTTCAGCGAGGTAGAATAGCGGACTAACTGGCGGGCGAGGGCGTCGATGCGGGTGTCGTGCATGGCTTCTGGATAAAGCGACGGGTGGAAATTTCCAAGCGCCAACTCTGCTCGATAGGGCCACGGCGATCAAGCTAGGGAGCGACCACGGAGATTCGATGTGATTTTAACCGCGAAGCGACACCCATGGACGCGAATTTAAAGAACCGCATTTCTCAGAATCAGGAATTTCATTCAAAAACTCTTCATTCGCGTTCCTTCGCGTCCATTCGCGGTTGAAAAATCCCTAGCTTGATCGCCCTGTCGATTGGGGCATGAAATTTTTTTGCTCTGAATCTCTCCAGCGGGCCGCGCGAAATAAATTTCGCGGTCCAGGTGTGGATTAACGCAGGCCGAGAACCTTGGGCGGGCTGGCGTTTCCGAAGCGGTCGATGGCGGTGACGGCGATGGCGTCGGCGCGGGGGATGGTGATGGCTTGGGAGTTGGCTGGGGAAATTTGGACGGTCTTCCATGCGCCGCTGATCTTGGCTTGGATGGCGATTTTTGCGGTGTTCGCAGCAGGTTCGCAGCGGACTTGGGTATTGTTTCCTTGGACGCTGGCACTGACGCCGGGGGCGGCGGGGGATTTGCTGCTGACCCATGGCATGGGCGGGATGGAGGCGGGTTGGGTGTAGCTGCTAGAGAGTTTTGTTGAAATGCCGCCCTGATTTCTAACGAGGCTTTTCGCGCTCCAGTGGATGTGACCATTCCAGTTTTTCCCGATCTGGCGGCTGATGTCGATTTGCTTGGTGATCTCTGAGGCGGGGCGGCGGTCTTCTGGGCCGCCGATGCGTGAGGTGGCGATGCCGGGCCAGACGGGGCGCGAGCCTTGGCCGCGCCACCATGATAGAAGGGTGGAGAAACTTTGTTTTTGCGGGGAGTCGGACCAGTAGAGCTGCGGGGCGAGGTAATCGACCCAGCCGTTTTTCAGCCATTTCCGGGAATCACCGGCGAGTTGCTCGTAGCTGTCGATGCCGGCCTCGATGCCAGTCGGGACGCCGGGACGCCAGATGCCGAAGGGGCTGATGCCGACGCGGACCCAAGGTTTTTGGCTTTTTACCGAGGAATAAAGACTGCTGACGAAGCCATCGACGTAGCTGCGGCGCTGGGCGGGAGTTTTTCCGTCGGGGAAACGGAGGTCGCCGGAGGGATACGGATAGAAATAGTCGTCGAGGTGGACGCCGTCGATGTCGTAGCGTTTCACCACGTCGAGGATGACGCTGAGGGCGCGCGAGCGAGTGTCGGGGAGAGCCGGATCGCACCAAGTCATGCTGCCAAATTTCTTGGTGATGTGGGGGGAGGAGCGGGTGATGTGGTTTCCGGCGACTTGCTGGCTATTGTTAGAAAGCGCGCGAAATGGATTGAACCACGCATGGACTTCGATGCCACGGGCGTGCGCTTGTTGAACGCAGTAGGCGAGCGGATCGTAGCCGGGCGAGCGTCCCATCGTGCCGGTGAGGAAAGGACACCATGGCTCGATGGACGACTGATAGACGGCGTCACACTGCGGGCGGACTTGGAAAACGACGGCGTTCATTTTCAGCGCGGCGACTTTATCGAGGATGCCGCGTAACTCGGCTTGTTGGCTGCTGGCGCTGAGGCCTTTCGAGCTGGGCCAGTCGATGTTGTAAATGCAGGCGATCCACGCGCCACGGAACTCGCGGGCAAGCGCGGGCGGGGTGTCGTTGACGGGCGCGTAGGATTGCGCTGAGACGCTGGCAGTTAGGCCGAGGAGAAATGCGATGAAGCGGATCATGGGTAGGAGTTTGGCGGTCTCGTTTTCGCTCGGCAAGCCTCGGTGTTTTTTCATGCGCTGGAGGCGTCGTGGTCTAACCAAGGAGCGGCGGACTCCGATCCGCCGATGCCCATGAAATGCTAAAGGGCAGCGTTGAGCCTCTAAATTCTTTGGCTTTTCATGGGCTGGGGCGGATCAGAGTCCGCCCTTCCTTGGGTGCTGAATCCTTAAAAGCAGTGGATCTCAGCGCTTGGTGCCTTTTCCAGTCAGCGCGATGTCGAATGAGGTTTCATCGGCGTCGTTGCTGAGGAACTGGAGTTTTGCGGTGCGTTTTCCGGTAGCGGAGGGATTGAAGGCGAGTCTTATGGTCGTGCTGGCTCCGGGCGGCAAGGTGGTTTTTGCGAGGAAGCCGATGGTGAAATCATCTTTGTTTTTTCCAGATTTGCGGATGGAGATTCCGGTGAGATCGGCGGTGCCGGTGTTCTGGATGGTGAAGCTGAGAGAGCGGCTGGAGCGGAGTTTTACGGGGCCGTAGCTTGATGTGCTTTTACCGTCGGTGAGGGCGTTTGCTTTGGAATCTTTGACCGCGATTTCTGGGAACTTCGGGGGTTCCGGTGGTTCAGGCGGCGTGGCGAGGCCAGTGAGAGCAACGCTGAAAATTCCCTCGTTAGCGTCATTGCTGAGGATGGCGAGCGACGCGCTGACTGCACCTGCGAGGGTGGGTGAGAAGCGGATGGTGAAGGAAATTTCCGACTTGGCGGCGAGCGTGGGTGGAAGGGTGTTAGGCGTGAGTTGAAACATCGCGGCATCGGTGCCTGTGATGCTGAAACTGAGATTTGTGAGGTCTGCGGAGCCGACGTTTTTGAGCGTGAAGCGACGAATGGATTCACCGCTGAGTGTGACGTTGCCGAAGCCGGTAGTGGCTGGGTTTGAGAGGTTTGTTAGGTTTTCGAGTAGGGCGATTTCTGGGGCAGGCGGTCCGTAGGTTTCCACGTCGCGGATGGCGAGATTGAAGCCGCCGGGCGATGGGCGATCGTAGGCTCCCCAGCCGCCAGTGACGAGGATGTCGCCATTCGCGATGCGGGTGGCAGCATGGAGACAACGCGATGAGGCGAGGGTGTCGTTGTTCGTCCAGTTTCCGCTAGCGGGATCGTAAATTTCTGAGGTGGCGAGCACGGTGGATGCGATGGGGACACCGCCGCAGACGAGGACTTGGTTGTTAGGAAGCAGGACGGCGGTGTGGTGGTCTCGCGGGATGGAAAGCGGATTGGCTGGAGACCATGTGCCGTTGGCGGGATTGTAGAGTTCGGTGCTGGCCAGCGCATCGCGGTTATTTCCGCCGCAGACGAGAATTTTCCCGTCTGGGAGTAAGGTGGCGGTGTGACGCTGGCGCGGGGAAATGAGAGCACCGGTGGCCGTCCATTTCCCGGAGGATGGATCGTAAATTTCTGCCGTAGCGTTGATTTTATCCGTCGCGTAATCTCTGCCGCCGCAGACTAACACACGTCCGTCGGCGAGGCGGATGGCGGTGTGATTTCTGCGTGCGAGGGAGAGCGGGCCAGTCCGCGCCCAAGTGTTTGTAGGTGAGTGGTAGAGTCTGGAGATGCCTTTCTGCGCGCTGTCGACGCCGCCGATGACGAGCACTTGGCCAGTGCTGAGAAGCGTCGCGGAATCGCCTCCTGCTGGGCCGTCGGTGGGATTGGTAGATGTCCAGACGCCGTTGGCGAAGTTGAGAAATTCTGCACCCGCACCGCCGCCAGTGATGAGTAATTTCTGGTCAGGAAGTAGCGTTGCATGGTGGCTGTGGCGTGCATTGCGGAGCTGAGAAATTGGGAAAAAGGACGCGTTGGCAGGATCGTAAACTTCCACGCTGGCGATGGCTTGGTGGCTTGCGTTTTTACCGCCGACGATGAGCACTCTGCCGTCTTCGATGAGCGTGGCGGTGTGGGAATTTCTCCCAACCGTCAGCCGCGCGATTTCTCGGAAAGAGAGGTCGGCGCGTGATGGATCGGCGGAAACTAACAACATTAAGCAGATCGCTGTCCACACGACGATCCGTCGGGAAGTCGGCAGATAATGTTGTGCGTGCGTTTTCAAGTCATCGACGATGAAGCAGCTCGCTTACTCGCGCCACCGTTTTGTGAGATCGGCATAGGCGTCGATACGGCGGTCGCGGAAAAAGGGCCAGATGCGGCGGAAATTTTCGACGAGCTGGAAGTCGAGATCGTGGTAAAGGATTTCCTCATTTTCCGTGGAGGCTTTGGCGACGAGTTCGCCGTAGGGATTCGCAACGAAGGAGCGGCCCCAGAATTCGGTGCCATCGTGGGTGCCGCTGCGATTGACTGCGGCGAGGTAGCAGCCGTTCGCGACGGCGTGGCCGCGTTGGACGGTTTCCCACGCACAATGTTGAGAGTCGCCGAGAGTGGGTTTTTCCTCGGGTAGCCAACCGATGGCCGTGGGATAAACGAGCACTTGTGCGCCGCCGAGCGCTATGAGTCGTGCGGCTTCGGGATACCATTGGTCCCAGCAAATCAGGACGCCGACTTTTCCGAAACGAGTGTCCCACACTGGCCAGCCGCTGTCGCCGGGAGTGAAATAAAATTTTTCCTCAAAGCCGGGATCTTGCGGGATATGGCTTTTCCGATAGAAGCCGAGCAACGAGCCATCCGCATCGTGGACGGCGGCGGTATTGTGATAGAGGCCCGGCCCGCGATGCTCGAAAAGCGATGAAATGAGGACGACGCCGAGATCGCCAGCGAGCTTCCCCAAGCGATCCGTCACTGGGCCGGGCAGCACATCTGCGAGGTCGAAGAGCGCGGGATCTTCCACGGTGCAGAAGTAAGGCGTGAGGAAAAGTTCTTGTGTCACCACGATCTGCGCGCCGCCTGCTGCGGCTTGGCGGATGAGCGTTTCATGGTGATCGAACGCCTCAGCCTTTGAGTCGAAAGTCCCGGATTGTAGCAAAGCGATACGCGGCATGGCTTTTTCTTTAGCGGCGGCCTGTGAGTGTCGCACGCAAGAAATCGGGGAAATATGATTTCGGCGACTTCCAGAAACGTGGGGGATTGATCCGATTTTATCCTTCCGAGACTTGCCACGCTACGAGGCATGACGTGAAGTTCATCCGTGCGCTATCAACCGATTTCTCCCGACTTTTTTGTCCGCAACCGTGAGAACCTACGCGGCCTTTTGAAGCCGAATAGCATCGTCATTCTCCACGCGAACGACATCTACCCGACGAACGCTGACGGCACGATGCCCTTCAAACAGAACAGCGATTTGTTTTACCTAACGGGCGTCGATCAGGAAGAAACCACGCTCGTCCTGATGCCGGATGCGGGCGACTCGAAAGAGCGGGAAATTCTGTTCGTGAAGGAAACCAGCGAGCACATCGCCATCTGGGAGGGGGAAAAACTCACCAAGGAACAAGCCCGCGCCGCGACGGGCGTGGAGCGCGTGGAGTGGGCGAGTTCGTTCGAGACCTTTCTCCATCGGATGGTGCCGCAAGTGGAACACGTTTATCTAGCAACTAACGAGCATCTCCGCGCGATGAACATCGTGGAAACCCGCAACGCCCGCTTCATCAAGGAATGCCAAACTCGCTATCCATTGCACCGATACGAGCGACTTGCGCCATTGCTGCATCGGCTTCGCATGACGAAGGACAAGGAGGAGCTGAAACAACTCCAGCGTGCGTGCGATATCACGGAGGCGGGATTTCGGCGGGTGTTAGGTTTCATCAAACCCGGAGTCGGCGAGTGGGAAATCGAGGCGGAGCTTCTCCATGAATTCGTCCGCCGTGGCTCGCGTGGATTTGCTTATACGCCCATCATCGGGAGTGGGAAAAATGCCTGCGTCCTGCATTACGTGGAGAACGATCAAGTCTGCAAGGATGGCGATATGGTCCTGATGGATGTCGCGGCTGAGTATGCGGGCTGGGCCTCGGATCTCACGCGCACGGTGCCTGTGAATGGCAAGTTTACCCAACGTCAGCGCGACGTTTACAATGCGGTGCTTCGAGTCTTTCGCGGGGCTAACGACATTCTGCGACCCGGCAACACGCCGATGGAATATCAGAGGCAAGTCATCGAACTGATGGAGCGCGAACTCGTCCACCTCGGCCTCTTCACTGCGAAGGAAGCTCGCCAACAAGGGCCGGATAAAGCGTTGGTGAAAAAGTATTTCATGCACGGCACCTCGCATCACCTTGGACTCGATGTCCACGACGTGAGTCCGCCGCACGAGCCATTTGCAGAGGGCATGGTCTTCACCATCGAGCCGGGCATCTACATCCGTGACGAGGCATTGGGCGTGCGTCTTGAAAACGATATCGTCATCGGGAAAAACAAGAATTTCGATCTGATGGGTAAAATTCCTATCGAGGTGGATGAGATCGAGGGGTTGATGAATCGCTAGAAAAGAAGAGTATTCTCGTATGTAGTCTAACCCTTTAGGGTGTCTTTGGCGCGGGAAGAAGACACCCTAAAGGGTTAAACTACGAACGAAGACAACGCGCATCGTTAAACTGCGTATTCAGATGCGTCTTTGCTATTTCATCCAACCGACCATTCACTAGCATCACGACATGATCGGAATCGTCTTAGGCTCAGGACTTGGATCGCTAGCAGATGCGGTGGAGGTGGAACGAGAGGTTTCATTTGCGGATGCTGGCCTACCCGCGTCATCGGTCACGGGTCACGCTGGGAAATTCGTGTTCGGGAAATTTGCCGGAACGTCGGTTATTTTGATGAAAGGCCGAATCCATCTTTATGAAGGTCACAGCCCACAGTGCGTCACTGCGGGCGTGCGTTGGATGGCGGAGCAGGGAATCAAGAAACTCATCCTCTCGAACGCCGCTGGCACGCTCAATCCGAGTTTCGCGCCGGGGAGTTGGATGATGCTCACGGACCACCTCAATCTCACTGGCACCTCGCCGCTGGAGGGTGCGGACTTCATCGATATGTCTGCTGCTTACGATGTCGCTTGGCGCGTGAGTTTTCGGAACGCGGCTTTGCACTCCGGCATGACGCTTCACGAGGGCGTGTATGCGGGATTGCGTGGGCCGCAATACGAAACGCCCGCCGAGATCCGCATGTTAGCTGCTATCGGCGCGGATGCGGTGGGAATGAGTACGGTGTTGGAAACCATCCAAGCGCGCTCGCTCGGTTTGCCAGTCGTGGCTTTTTCATGCCTCACTAACTGGGCCGCCGGGATGACCACGGCGCATCTCGATCACCAAGAAGTGCTGGAAACTGGTAAACTCGCTGCCGAGGCGATAATCGACTTACTTACGAATGCGTTGTGTGAAAAATACGTGAAGGAACTGGAATAGCTCGCATCTCGTCGCCCTGAGAACTAACGATGACGGGTATGAAAAAAATCCCAGATGAAGTGAGTGAGCGTGTTGGTTCGAATCAAATGAATGATGAAAACATACCTGCTCCTGAGCCCCGGCGGGAGTCGGAAGAGGTGGCTGGCAAATCCTCGATTTGGCCTGCGGTCCTCAAGGTGTTGTTGGTCGTTTTCGTGGTCTTTGTGATTGTCGGGCTTACTGCTCCAAAATTCGTTTGTAGTGGAAGAAAGCCTCCTCAAACAGAGGCGATCAACAACGCACGGCAGATCGGTCTAGCCTTGTATGAGTTTGAGGCTGAATACGGAGAAATGCCAAACGAGCGCACGATTGAAGCGGTTCAGAAAAATTTCACCACGGATCTAAAGTTGGGAACCAAGTCATCCAACGATTTTTTCCGTCAGTTGATAGCCAGCGGTTTGATTCAAAGTGAGCAGATGTTTTACGCGAAAATTTCCGGTAGCCGCAAACCGGATGGAGTTTTCACCGGGGCGTCTGCCATCGCCAAAAGAGAATGTGGATTCACCTATCTTGCGGGTGGCAGCATGGAGAGCAATCCTAGCAGACCTATCCTCGTGACACCCATGATTCCCGGAACGGATCGATTTGATCCAAAGCCCTTTGATGGTAGTGCCCTCATTATGAGAGCGGACAATAGCGTCACGTCGGTAACGATTCGAAAAGACGGTCGCATTTTCATGGATGGCAAAAACCTGATGGACCCATCGCATCCAGTTTGGAAGGGCAAGCCGCCGATGATTGCTTACCCGGATCTGTGAGGCGAAAAGAACGCCGATACGCCAATGCCGTTAAAAATTCAGAACCAAGGAGGGGCGGACTCCGATCCGCCCCAGCCCATGAAATGCCAAAGAATAGAGGATAACCGCTCCCCTTTGGCATTTCATCGGCATCGGCGATTCGGAATGCAGTGCGAGCGATAGCGAGTCCTTGTGAATCGCGAAGCGCATCCCGCATGGCCGTAGGCAAATCGCCGCTCCTTGGTTGAGTCTCCACGATGCCATCCTGCATGACAATGAGGCCAGGTGTTCATTCTGAATCCTCAAAGGCATTGATCTAAGAACCTGTCTTAAAAATGGCAGGGACCGTCTCTCCGAGCGGTCCGGTGCGTGAGATGTGAATGAAAAGAGAATCAGAAAGCCGGAACCGCCCATGTATTCATCAAACCATTCGCCACTCACGCGCTGGACCGCCCGGAGGATCGGTCCCTGCCATCAGCAATATTCAGACAGCCTCTTAGCAAAGACAGGCGAGACGCGCTTGCGTCAAGCGCTCGCAAAACTCAGCTTGCGGGCGGGAAGGTGATTTCCCGAGAGTCGTTTTTTACAGATGGAGCTGAAACATTCCTACCCGTTTGATCCCACGTATGGTTATTCATTGGACGACCTATTGGCGGTGAGTGCCCCCGAAGCACCGCAGGATTTCGAGACGTTTTGGAAGGACCGCTACGAGCGGGCGATGGCGATCGATTGCGCCCCGATGATCGTGGCGAAGGGACCAGTAAAGAAGGGCTGGCTGGTGCATGATTTGACCTATCAATCGACCGACGGTGTAAAAATCGGTGGCTGGTGTTTGATCCCGGCATCGAGAAAAGTGGAGCGCGCGATGGTGGTGCTTCATGGTTATGGCGGGCGCGATGGGCCGGATTTGCATTGGCCGTTTGAGAACACGGCACTGCTGTTTCCTTGTGCGCGGGGCATCAGCCGCAGTCCGCATCCGCCCATTTCAGGCAATCCGATGTGGCATGTGTTGCACGATATTCAGGAGCGGAAAAAGTATGTGCACGGCGGCTGCGTGGATGACGTTTGGCTAGGGGTGAGCGCGGCGTTGCGGTTGTTTCCGCAGGTGGAAAATCGCGTGGGTCTGATCGGGGTGAGCTTCGGTGGCGGGATCGGGGCGATGGCTTTGCCGTGGGATCGGCGGATTGCGCGGGCGCATTTCAACGTTCCGAGTTTTGGCAATCATCCACTGCGGCTGACGCTGAAAACGACGGGCAGCGGCGCGGCGGTCCGCGCGGCTCATCGCCGGAATCCTGTGGTGGTGGAGCGGACTTTGTCTTACTTCGATGCGGCGGTGGCCGCACGATGGATCGGTGTGCCAGTGCATTTCGCGTGCGCGTTGTTCGATCCGATGGTCGCGCCGCCGGGACAGTTCGCGATACACAACGCGGTGCTGACCGAGAAGGAATTGTTTGTCCTGCAAGCCGGGCATTTCAGCTATCCAGATCAGGCGAAGGAAGACGGAGCATTGTTACAGGAAGTTCACCATTTTTTCAGCACGATGTAGGCAGACTATGTGCTAACGGTCTATCAAGTGAATGGACCGTGAGTATCACAAGTGGTGGAGTCCTTGTCTGAACCGCGACATGGAGTTGCTGGTGTTCGGTCATGCAGGCGCGAAGGTCCTCGTTTTCCCAACTCGTGACGGCCGATTTTTTGAGTATGAAAATATGCGGATGACTGAGGTGCTGCGCCCGAAGATCGAGGCGGGACAGTTGCAGTTGTATTGTTTGGATGGAATTTACGACGAGAGTTTCTATTGCTGGTGGGCGCATCCGAGTGGACGAATCCAGCGGCACTTGGAGTTCGAGTCTTACATCCTCGACGAGGTTTTCCCGTTCATGGAGGAGAAAAATTCGCATCCCTGCGTGATCTCGCACGGGTGCAGTCTCGGTGCGTTCCAAGCGGCGAACATCGCATTCAGGCATCCGCATCGGTTCAGTAAGTTGGTAGCTTTTTCGGGTCGATATGATCTCACAAAGTCGATTGAGCATTTTGGTGATTTGCTAGATTCACACTACGACGAGGCAGTCTATTTCAACATGCCGACTCATTTCCTCGTGAACCTCGAATGCCCTGCCACACTGGAAAAAATGAGGCAAATGGACATCGTGCTGGTGATCGGGGAGGAAGATCCGTTCCGAGAAAACAACGAAGATCTCTGCCGCATTCTGGAGGGCAAACGAATCGGCCATCGCCTGCATTACTGGAAAGAGCGGGCGCACCGTGGCCACTATTGGCGGCAGATGGGGCCGCTTTTTGTATAGAATCTGACAGATGGAGTGGCGATTTGCGTGCTTTCCATGCGAGGCGGTTCCTGTATTTTCCCCGCCATGGAGAGTCATGAGGTATTGAGAAAAGCACTGCGAAAAACCACCCCGAAGGCCGTTGCGGCGGATCTCGGGGTCTCACTTTCTCTCGTTTACAAGTGGGCGGAAAAGCCGTCCGACATCGGTATGGGCAGCAAGAATCCGCTCGATCGGCTGCTACAAATCATCGAACTCAGCGGCGACACTGGCATCGTCGAGTGGCTGTGCCGTCAGCAGGGCGGGCATTTCGTGAAAGACCCAGATGTGACCGGGCATCAGAACGAGCACATCCTTCCCGCGACTCAGGAAATCATCGGTCAGTTCTCTGATTTGCTGAATGAGATTTCAGATGCCGCCGACGATCACTCGGTCTCCCACGACGAAGCCGTCGCCATCCGCCAAGTCTGGGATAAGCTCAAAAGCTATGCGGAAGGCTTCGTCCGCGCCTGTGAAAAAGGCGACTATAAGAATATGGGCAAGCTGCCACCTGTGGGCTAGCGTCGTGAGAAGTTAGGTTTTTGAAAACCGCCTGAAGCCAAACGCCGCGGACACCAGAACCAAGGCATTCCTCCCACCTCTTTCTTTGCGTCTCTGCGGCTTTGCGCGAGGATTTCTTCATTTCTCAACCCGAGCCTAGAACCCACCCAAAGCAGAAGAATGTCTCGCGCAAAGCCGCGAAGGCGCAAAGCAAGAGAAGATTGTAGGCTAACAGATTACTTCGCCTTCCGCACGGAAACCGCGCAAGCCTTGTAGTTCGGTTGGCGTGAGTGTGGATCGAATACGGCATGAGTCAGGCGGTTGACTTCCGGGTAGTGCATCGGGATGAAAATCTGGCCCGGAGCCACCGTCGGTGCTTGATAGACCACCGCCGTGAGCTGCCCCCGGCGCGAACTCACAAGCGCAGCGTCACCATTTCTGAGTCCAAGTCTGCGGGCGTCATCAGGGTGGATTTCTAGATAGAGATTCTCTGGATAAAGTTTTCTCAGGATGTCCGACTTGGCCGTGCGAGTCTGGGTATGCCATTGGCTGCTGGTGCCGCGCCCGGTGAGCATCAGGAAGGGAAAATCCGAGTCAGTCGGCTCCGGCATCGCGGTTGGGGCGGAGAAATGAATCTTTGCTTTGCCACTCGCGGTGAAAAATTTCCCGTCCTCAAACAAACGACGTTCACGCGCCAGCGGGGCGACTGTATCCGCCGGATAGGGCCACTGAATGCCGCCCATTTGGTCGATCATCGCATAGCCTTCGATGCCCGTGATGTCGCAGGGCCGATCCTTCGTTAGGTTTTTCAAAATCCCAAACGCCGCCTCCGGGTGCGTCCACTTGGCAAACATCTCGCCGCATCCCCACGCATTCGCGATGAGGCGGAAGATCCGAAAATCCGACAATGCCTGCCCCGGTGCTTTACGAACGGCCTTGAGCGTGCCGATCCGTCGTTCGGAGTTGATAAAGCAGCCGTCTTTCTCGCCCCAACCCGCCGCGGGTAGCACCAAATCTGCCGCCACTGCGCTCTCGGTGCTGTGATACATGTCTTGCACGACGAGAAATTCTAACTTCTCACGCAATGCGGCCAATCGCCCGGAATCAATCCACGAGTGAAATGGATTCGTTGCCACGATCCATAAGCCTTTGATCGTTCCCGCTTCTGCGGCTGCTAGAATTTCATCGTAAGCCATC
Source organism: Luteolibacter sp. (assembly GCA_031414935.1). Taxonomy (GTDB): domain Bacteria; phylum Verrucomicrobiota; class Verrucomicrobiia; order Verrucomicrobiales; family Akkermansiaceae; genus Luteolibacter. The sequence goes on along the minus strand of JANOQR010000087.1, from coordinate 4,205 downwards.
GAAGCCTCGGCAGGAATTTTCTCCAAAGGAATCTCAAGCATCGTTGCCACTTTCTCACGGTGTGCTGCGTTCGCGAAATCATGCCCGCCGACCAGCGATGTCGTGTTAGAAAACAGCCGCGAACCCATCGCATTGCATTGTCCGGTGATCGAGTTCGGCCCGGTTCCTGGCTTGCCGATGTTTCCCGTCATCAGGCAGAGATTGATGATCGCTTGCGCGGTTCTGACGCCTTCGTGCGATTGGTTCACGCCCATCGTCCACCACCACGACACCCGCTTGCCCGGCTCGGAAACTGTGAGTGCCAGCGCAGAGATTGCTTCTTCCGTCATCCCTGTTTGCTCGACCATCGCAGCCGGAGAATAGTCTGCTAGAAATTCTTTGAACTCCTCGAAACCTTCCACCCGTTTGATGGATTCCGCATCCACTCGTCCGTCGCGTAGGATGCAATGCGCCAACGAATAGAGCAGTGCGAGATCGCCCTTTGGCTTCAACGCGACATGCTGCGTCGCCGCCTGCGCGGTCTCTGTGGCGCGGGGATCGATCACGATAATTTTCGGCGCACGGCGATTCCGCATCACCCGTTGCCAGAGGATGGGATGCGCGATACAGAGGTTTGCACCGATCAGCACGATCACGTCAGACTCTTCAAAATCCGCATACGTCGCGGGCGGCGCGTCGAAGCCGAAGGACTGCTTGTAGGCCGTTGCCGCCGTCGCCATGCACTGGCGGGTGTTGGCGTCGCAGTGCAGAAAGCCCATTCCGAATTTAAACAGACATCCAAGGAACGCCATTTCTTCGAAGGGAATCTGCCCAGTTGATAGAAACGCCACCGACTCCCGCCCGTGCGCGGACTGGATCGCTTTCATCCGCTCCGTGAAAACATCCATCGCTGTCGCCCAATCGGTTTCTATCAATTTCCCGGAAGCATCGCGCAGCAGCGGAAACCTCGCGCGATCCGGCGAGTCTAGCGGGTCCAGTGCCTGCCAGCCTTTAGGGCAAGCCATGCCCAAGTTCACCGGATAATCCGCCTGTGGACTCAGATTGATCGCGTGGCCATCGGCATCCAGATGGATTTTCAGTTGGCAGCCCGTCGCGCAATATCCGCAGATCGAAGTCGCCGTCGAGCTAGGCAGCAATCGCGCCGGCACCTTGCCCAGCCCGAAATGCCCTGGCTCCTGCACCAAGTCGCGGGTGAAGGGACCAGTGTGCTGTTTGAGAAATCGAGTGAGCATTTGGAAATCAATAACTTACAAGGGGCCAAGCACGCCCCGTGCAAGAACACCAAGATCATCGTCATGGCACTGGGACAAGTTTCATGGAGCTTATGAAATTTACTAATTTGCCCAATTTTCATGTGTCGTCGCCCAGTCGGGAAAATGGAGATTAGCCTTGCTGGTGTGGGGAATTTGCGGATGTTCGCGGGGAAATGTTGATTGATGCGAAGGTTTACGCGCTGGCTCTGTTAGCAGCTTTTTGCATCGGGTTGTCAAAGTCTGGGTTCAGTGGAATCTCGATGGTGGCGGTGGTGATTTTTGCTGAGATTTACGGACCAAAGGCGTCGGTGGGATTGACGCTGCCCTTGTTGATCGCGGCGGATTTGATCGTCTATCCGGCGTTTCGGAAGCATGGCTCATGGCGTCCGGTTTGGAAATTGCTGGGACCGACGCTGCTGGGAATCGCGCTGGGTTGGTGGTTGCTCGGCGTGATTTCTGAAACGACGGCTCGGCGGGTGATCGGCGCGTGTGTGCTGGGTATGGTGGCGTTGCAGGTGCTTCGTCGCTGGCGGGCTGTGGCGTTTGATCGGCTTGCGGAATCGCGGGGCTTCGGTCTGGGGGCGGGAATTCTTGGTGGATTTGCGACGATGTTGGCAAATGCGGCGGGGCCAGTGATCCAGCTCTATCTGATGGCGCGGAGGGTTCCGAAGATGGAACTCGTCGGGATCGGGGCGAGGTTTTTTCTGCTCATCAATCTGATCAAGGTGCCGCTGAATGCAAAACTGGCTTTGATTACGCAGGTGAGTTTGCTGGATAACTTCAAGCTACTGCCTGCGGTGGTGCTGGGGATTTTCAGCGGGAAATGGCTGCTGAAATTCGTCCCGCAGGCGGTGTTTGAGTGGTTGGTGGTGATTTTCGCGACACTCGCCGGATCGCGGATGTTAGTCGGCTAATTCAACGCCAACTGTTTTCCTGCATGGCTTGATAGTTTTTCCAAGCAAAGTAGCCGAAGAGGATGGCCATGTATAACTGGTTGAAATAGACGAACCCCACCATCGCCGTGGCGGCGGCGGCAATAGCACCGATAAGATGGACCCGCCGTTGCGGGCGGACGTAGAGATCGGTGATTTGTCCGCCGTCGAGTGGGAGCACGGGCAGCAGATTGATGACGCCCCACCAGAAGTTGATCCAGATGAGATCGCGGAGAAAACTGGAGATGAATGGTTTTTCCCGCAGAAACTCGATCAATTCCATGGTCTGAGGAGGCAGCGGGAATCTGAAAAGCACAGCAGAGGTGAGAGCGATCACGTCGTAGCTGTGGAAAAAGACGCCCAAGATGGCGAGGACCGCGAGCAGCAAGGCGAATCCAGCTCCGGGACCGGCGGCGATCATCCAGAAACGTTGTTGGCGATCAAAACGACCGCCTTGATTCATCGCGAGTCCGCCGAAGGAAGTCAGCATGATGGTCGCGTAGCCGCCACCGAGCCGCCGACCCGTCAGGGCATGGCCGAGTTCGTGAACGAGCACGGAGATAAATGCTGCGAGGACGAAGAGCGTAATCATCAGAAAGTCTTCCTTGGAATCGGCTCCAGCCGCCCCACCGAACAAAGCCATGACTACCCAGAAGAACGGTTGCACTTCCACCGGGATACCGAAGATAGAAAATCGAAACATGCGGGCCGGGACTAGGCGATGATGCACGGCGGCGCAAGGCTGACGCGCAGGCAGCGGTCACAGAGTTTTCCAAAATAGAAGTTCCTGCGGATGCCTTTGAATGCCATCTCGTTGTGGGGGTGCCAAACCTTGACCCACTGTGATTCAGTCATTATATCCTCGCCCCGACGAATCGGGTCTGCCCGCGTTGTCTGTCTGCCATTTTTAAAATTTCACCATGACTTACCGTGCTTCGATCACTCACCTGACAGGACTTTTGTGCCTCGCCAGCGTTATTTTCACCACTTCATGCAGTCCGATAGACGGCCCGGTCACTCGCCCACGGCCAGAGCGGAAACTCTACGGCTGGAACGATCTGGGCGGCTCGGGAAAGGTCACGATTCGCATCAGCCTGACGGATCAAATCGCTGAGATTAAACGCGGTAGCGAGAACATCGGCTGGTGTTACGTGGCCACTGGCAAGGAAGGACACGACACCCGGCCCGGAAACTATAAGATCACCGAGAAGATCGTGGACAAGTATTCGAACGCCTACGGATGGATCGAGGACGAGTTTGGAAATGTCACGGATGGCGATGCGAAACCCAGCGACAAAGTGCCACCGGGGATGACCTACGTACCAGCACCGATGCCGTACTGGATGCGGCTCACCTCATACGGTATCGGGATGCACGGCGGGATCATTCCCCAACCCGGCGAACCGGCTTCTCACGGCTGCATCCGCATTCCTAAGAAATTTGTCCCGATTTTATTCGAAGCCGTGAACGTGGGGACGCCCGTAGTGATTACCAACGAGCCGAGTAACCATGGAGGTTCGATGGAGGAAATTTATCCGTCCCAGAATGCAGTGAATCGGCCTCCGGGTGGCGGCGTTGATCCCCGTGAAATCGCCAGAGGGCAGGGGACCATGCGTGCGGAATCTGTGACGTATCGGAATGGCGTGCCAGTGAACTATCGGTGAGTTTTGCTCCTCGGAAAGCTCTCCAGTCGTCCTTTTGCAACGAGGATCTTGATCGTTTGCCAAAAGTTGCTTCCTCTTTCCAGTTAGCGCGATGGCACCGCCGGGAACAGGGAGCGGCGATCTCCGAATCGCCGATGCATATGGGTAAGCCGATGATAAGCAGCTTGCTACCTCGCATCGTCACTTCATGGACCTCGGCGGATCGGAGTCCGCCCCTCGTGCGAACGCACATACATGAAATCAACCAGTGAAAGTCTGAGTCATCCCGAGACGAGCTACGGGAAAGCAGCCGGAGGCAACTGCGTCGTCGCGAGACGGGGTGGAGAGCAGCCCGAGGCGGACCTGCGGTCCCAAAC
>JANOQR010000086.1:0-8634 GCA_031414935.1 Luteolibacter sp. | reverse complement strand
ACTGCCCGCCACGGCCAAGGCGAGCACGGGAGGAATGAGGAGTTTGAGTTTCAAGACTCGACACCTAACGAATTTCAAACGCGGCTGTCAATGATCGGCTAGGACGCTTTTTCCACTGCGTCAATTTTTCTCAGCAGTGGGTCAAAATTTCCCAAAATTTGCGTCAAACTGACACTTCTCGGCCTCTGTTTTTGATCTTAAATTTCTGAATTTGAGTGATTTACAAAATAGGTATCTCGCTTGCTGTCGGTCTTGGCGGTTGCGGGAACCATCACTCCGCTACCCGGTCAATTCGCGGCACTCACCGGACGGGCGTGCCTAGAATCCGCTAGAAAACAACCTCTGCCCGTCCTTCATCATCATTATGAATCCCATCATCAATTGGAACACGTTTCAGGAACTCGAAGACATGCAAAGCCGCATCATGCGGGCCATGAACCTCGGCTCGAACAGCCGCAACAACAATACTGCCCCTCCGGCATGGATACCCTCGGTGGACATCTCGGAGGATGAAGAAGAATATCTCATCAAGGCAGACTTGCCCGAGGTGGATAAGGAAAACGTCAAAGTCACCGTCGAGAACGGCGTGCTGGCAGTGCGTGGTGAGCGGAAATTCGAGGCAGAAAATAAGAGCCGCAAATACCACCGGATCGAGCGCAGCTACGGCAGTTTCACCCGCAGTTTAGCCCTCCCGGACGACGCGGATGCCAGCAAGGTGACCGCTGAGTTTAAAAACGGCCTGTTGCGAATCCGCCTGCCAAAGAGCGAGGCCACGAAGCCGAAACAAATCGAAGTGGCGGTCAACTGATCGCCTCCCTTTACCCGGCGGGATGCTTTCCCGCCGGGTTCCACTTTCACCACCATCCCAACGACTATGAAACACAAAAGCACCTTCCTCATCATCCTGCCAGCGGCATTGTTAGGGCTCGCCATGCACTCATACCTCCGTGCGGATTCCTCACCGCCGATCAAAATCGACCCCACTCCGCTCACCGCCGATGCGAAACCTGTGTTCAGTTTCGCTCCGATGATCGAGCGCGTCGCACCATCGGTAGTGAACATTTACACCAACAAGATCACCCGGGCCGACCAAGGCATGGCACCCTTCATTGAAGATCCCATGCTGCGGAGATTTTTCGGCATCCCTAACGAAAACATCCCACGCGAGCGCCGTGAGCAGGCACTCGGCTCAGGCGTCATCGTTTCGGAAAATGGCTACATCCTCACGAACAATCATGTGGTCGAAGGGGCCGATGAAATCAAAGTTGCCCTCAACGACAACAAGACGACCTACAACGCCAAGCTCGTCGGCACTGATCCGCAGACGGACATCGCCGTCATCAAGGTGGATGAAAAAGACCTACCAGCGATCACCCTAACCGACAGCGAGCAAGTCCGCATCGGCGACGTGGCGATTGCTATCGGAAATCCATTCGGCCTGGGCCAAACGGTGACGATGGGGATCATCAGCGCGAAGGGTCGCGGCGGTATGGGTATCGTGGATTATGAAGATTTCATCCAGACGGATGCCTCGATCAATCCCGGGAATTCCGGCGGCGCACTCGTCGATGCTGCGGGTCGGCTGATCGGCATCAACCAATCCATCCTCAGCCGCAGCGGTGGCAATCAGGGCGTCGGTTTCGCAGTGCCTATCAATCTCGCCCGCTACGTGATGGAGCGCATCGTCGCCGACGGCAAGGTGACTCGCGGCTACCTCGGAGTGGTCATTCAGCCCGTGACCGAAGAACTCGCGGCAGCCTTCAAGCTGAAGGACAACGAGGGCGCATTGATCGGCGAAGTCACCCGCGACTCCCCAGCGGCGGATGCCGGGCTTAAAGCAGGTGATGTGATCGTCGAGTTCAACAACCGCAAAGTCGCCAGCAGCGTCCAGCTCCGTTTGATGGCTTCACAAACAGCTCCAGGCACGAAGGCGCCGGTGAAATTTCTCCGCGATGGCGTGGAGAAAAATCTCGAAGTAAAACTCAGCGAACTCCCCACCGACGGCCTCGCGAAAGGCGGCATGAAACGTGGTGGCGGTGACAGCAATAGCCTGCTAGAAGGCGTGACCGTGGAAGATGCCGATCCTAACATCCGACGCCAATTCGGATTTCCCAACGGCCTTCAAGGTGCCATCGTGACCAATGTTTCCCCATCTTCTGCCGCCGCGAGTGCCGGACTCCAGCCCGGCGATGTCATCATGGAAATCAACCGCCGCCCGGTTTCTAACGCTGACGAGGCCGTCGAACTCAGTAAAAACCTCCAAGGAGACCGCGTTCTGCTGCGAGTATGGAGTCGGGGCAACAGCCGCTACGTGGTCATCAGCGGGAAATGACCCCATCATCGGTGCCGGTGGCGTCCATCGCGCCATCGGCCTCGCAGACCGTGCTAAGTGACTACTCTTTCGAAACTCAGACCTGACCGACCGCCGCGAACCAATTCCTACCAAACCGTAATACTTTTCGTCTGGATGTTTCCCGCTCTTGGCTTAAGTAGCAGTAATCTCATCTCGAAGATTTTTTCACTAACGCCATAACCTAACCACATCCCATGAAATTTAGACCATCCATCCTCATGCCGAAACGCGCTGCCGCCACCATCGCGCTCGCTACCGCCATGTCCCTCAGCCCTGCATTCGCCGACTCACCCGACCTCGACGGCGACGGCATTTCCAACAGCGTTGATCGCGATGTCGATGGCGACGGAGCACCTAACGGCATCGATAAAAACATCGACGGCGGCGTCTGCAAGCGCGGCCCGTTCAAGGGAAAATACGTCGGCGACCGTTTGAAAAATGACTCTTTCGCCGAGAAAGACATCGACGGTGACGATTCTGACGACGACGCCGACGACGAACTCGACATCGACGGTGACGGCAAGAAAGACGACTCCCCACGCGAGTTCGACATCGACGGCGACAAACGCAAAGACGACAGCCTCAAGGAAAACAATATCGACGGCGACGACTTCGACGACGACTCACCCGACGAAGACGACATCGACGGCGACGGCAAAGGCGACGATGACGATGATGACATCGACGGCGATGACGATGACAACGCAGACGACGATGACTGCGACGGCGATGGAAAAGACCGCGACGACGATGAAGACGACGACGGCGACGATCTCGATGATGACGAAGACGACGACGATGATGGCGACGGCATCGATGATGATGATTTGCTAGAAAGCGAAGCGTCGCTCACCCCAACCACCAACGCTCCCAACAAGAGCCGCGCCCGCGTAAAGATCAGTCAATTTGCTAACGGCGACTTCGAACTCGAGCTCGAAGGTCGCGGCCTCGAAGAAGGTGATTACGATGTCGTCGTGGACAATCAATTACTCGGACAGCTCGAAATCGAAGACGACGATGGGCGCACCGAGGGAGAGGTCGAGTTTAAAACCAACCCTGACGATGACGACGAGCTTCCCCTTGCCTTCGATCCCAGCGGTAAAACCGTATCTATCGAAAAAGACGGCCTCGTTTATTTCAGCGGAACCGTGCCCACACCACCGGTTCAATAAGTTTAAAAAGCGTGGATAAAACTTTAAGTTGTATCCCGCTCCCACATCGCGTTTCGTGAAGGATGCAAATGGCGTATTTCACGGAAGGATTGGTCTGAGTGTCGCGGCATGGCCGGGAAAAATCGCCTTCGTCGGCGGTTATGATCCACGGCGTTGCGGCATCGCCACCTTCACCACTGACTTGTGCGAGGCGGTGGCGGTGGCGACACCAGATTCAGAGTGCTTCGCAGTGGCGGTGAATGACCGGCCTGAGGGATACAAATATCCGCCGCGGGTGCGGACTGAGTTGCTAGAAAAAGACTTGGATTCTTATCGGCGGGCAGCGGATTTTCTCAATTTCAACAACGTCGCCGTCCTCTGCGTGCAGCACGAGTTTGGCATCTACGGGGGACCGGCTGGTATGCATCTGCTGGCACTGTTGAAGGAGGTGCGGATGCCCGTGGTGACGACTTTGCACACAGTCCTCGAACAGCCGGACGCCACTCAGCTCAAGGTGATGGACGAGCTGGTGCGTCGCAGCGACCGCGTGGTGGTGATGGCGCACAAGGGCGCGGAAATCCTGCGGGAGATTTACAGCGTTCCGCCTTCAAAGGTGGATGTGATCCCGCACGGGATTCCAGACATCGCCTTTGCCGATTCCGCGCTTTCGAAGGCGCAGTTTGGTCTTGAGGGAAAGCGGGTGTTGCTGACTTTCGGGCTGCTAGGTCCGGGCAAAGGAATCGAACACGTCATCGAGGCTCTGCCGGAAATTGTGAAGCAACATCCGAATGTGGTCTATCTGGTGCTGGGCGCGACCCACCCGCATCTGGTGGAGCGCGAAGGCGAAAGCTACCGGCTCGGGCTGGAACGTCTGGCAGACGAGCGCGGGATGAAAGAGCATGTGATTTTTTACAACCGCTTCGTTTCGCAGGAAGATCTGGTGGAATTCATCGGCGCGACGGACATCTATCTGACGCCTTATCTGAATGAGGCGCAGATCACTTCCGGCACGCTGGCTCAGGTGTTTGGGGCAGGAAAGGCGGTCGTCTCCACGCCTTATTGGCACGCCAAAGAACTACTTTTGGAAAACCACGGCAGACTGGTCCCGTTCCGCGATCCGCAAGCGATTGCGGATGGGGTTTGTGATTACCTGAACGATTCCGCGCTGCTGGAACTCACTCGCCGGAACGCTTGGCAAGCGGGCCGGGAAATGATCTGGCCGTCAGTGGCCGGGAGGTATCTGGATTCATTCCGACGGGCGCAGGCGGATCGCAAGTCGATGCCGCGTGGTTCCTTCGGCGGGTGGACGCTGGGCAGCAGACCTTACAATTTGCCGCCACTGCGGCTGGACCACATCGTTCGCATGACCGACGGCACCGGCATTTTTCAACACGCCACCTTCAACGTCCCTAATTTCCACGAAGGCTACTGCACGGACGACAACGCACGCGCCTTCATCCTCTGCAATCTGCTGGCAGAGCCGGGTCCGCTGCATTCATTGGAAACCACCTATCTCGCCTTCCTCGCCGCTGCGCTGGACCGCGAGACGGCACGCTTCCGCAACTTCATGAGCCACGGCCGCGAGTGGTTAGAAACATCTGGCAGCGAGGACAGCCATGCGCGAGCCATGTGGGCACTCGGCGTCGGTTCTGGTCGCTCTGCAACGCTGGGCCATCAGAAACTCTCGGTTTATCTTTTTGAACTTGGGCTGCCGCCGGTGGATGAATTTGTTTCGCCTCGGGCGTGGGCATTTACCTTGTTGGGTATCCACGAATATCTGCTGTGCTACCCTGGCAAAGAAAAAGTGATGGCCGCCCGTGAAACGCTCACGCGGAAGCTAGTGACTCGCTGGCACGACTGCGCGAGCGAAGATTGGCCGTGGTTTGAAAACGAAGCGACCTATGACAACGCACGCCTTTCCCAGGCAATGATGCTATCCGGCAAGAGCATGGGCGACGACGAAGCTTATGAGATCGGATTGAAATCACTGCGCTGGCTGGTCTCCATCCAAAGAACGCAGGCCGGGGATTTCCGCCCGATCGGCAGCAACGGATTTTACACCAAAAACGGAGCGCGGGCCGACTTCGACCAACAACCGGTGGAAGCACAAGCCATGGTTTCCGCCTGCCTCGATGCCTTCCGCATCACCGACGACGCTTTCTGGACTGGCGAGGCGAGGCGGGCTTTCGAGTGGTTTCTCGGTCGCAACGATCTCGGGCAATCGCTTTACGACTCAGCCACCGGCGGTTGTTGCGACGGCCTGCACGAAACCCGCGTGAACGCGAATCAAGGCGCCGAGTCGTCGCTCGCCTTCCAAATCGCGCTGGCAGAAATGAACCACGCCGCGCACCCCACTCCCATTTTTCGCTAATGAACCCCGTCACTCTCCGCCGCCAGTCCATCATGCTCCTGCCCGACAGCGCACGAGTCATCATGCGTCCCTTCATTCCTGCCGAACAGCAGCGCATCACCGCCGTGCTCGGTCGTGCATTGGCGCTCACGGAAGAGGAAGTGAAGTCCGCGCTAGATGCCGTCAACGAAGAGTTCGAGTCGCGGCACTACGATATCGAAAAAGCTCTGCTTGCCCATTTTGCAAAGGTCAAACAGCACCTCTTCACCCAACGCACGCTCAGCCGGGAGCGCGAGCTTCTTATCGGTGCGCTGTTCTCCGGCGAGTATGCGCTGGAGTCTGCCGCCCTTTTCAATCCATCCATCGTTCCGCATCCAGACCAGCGGGGCGTGCCAGCGGGACACCTGCGCTTCATCATGAGCCTGCGTGCCACCGGCGAAGGACACATTTCGTCCATCGAATTTCGCTCCGGCGAGATCGCGGCGGATGGTGTCGTCTCGCTGGATCCAGTCACGAGATATGTGGCGATGCCGGACATCGAGCCAAACCCGAGTTATCGGAAAAAAAGCTTCATCCTCAAGTTCCACGAGATGGGATTCGACAACGAATATGCGGATGCGGTCATCGCTCCATTGGAAAAAGAATTCACCCGAAGTGCGCTCTATCACAGCGTCGGCACGGTGCGTCACGAGAACCACCCGGGAAGCCACGAACTCAAACGAACGCTGGAATGCATCCAGTGGCTTGCAGATTCCAACTACGAACTCCGTTTTTCCCCGAAACTCAGTGTCAGCGAACGCATCATTTTCCCAGTCTCGCCGAACGAAAGTAACGGCATCGAGGACGCACGCTTCGTCCGTTTCACCGAAGACGACGGCTCGACGCTGTATTACGCGACTTACACCGCCTACAACGGCAAGGCCATCTTGCCGCAGTTGATAGAAACTCAGGATTTCCTCCACTTCCGCATCCTCACGCTCAACGGCAGTGCGGTGCAGAACAAGGGCATGGCGCTATTTCCCCGCCGCATTGATGGGCGCTACGTCATGCTCTCCCGCCAGGACGACGAGAACTTGCTGATTATGTTCTCGGACAACCCTCACTACTGGAACGACCCGCAGATCCTACTGCGCCCGGCGGAGGTCTGGGAGTCGGTAAAAGTCGGGAACTGCGGCTCGCCAATCGAGACAGAAGCCGGCTGGCTGGTCATCACTCACGGCGTCGGGCCGATGCGGAAATACAGTATCGGCGCGGTATTGCTGGATTTAAACGATCCCACAAAGGTGATTGGTCGCCTCCGCGAACCGCTGCTCTCACCCGCAGGCAACGAGCGGGAAGGCTATGTGCCGAACGTAGTCTATAGCTGCGGCTCCCTGCTTCACGGCGAAAACTTGATTTTACCTTACGCGATGAGCGACAAAATCACCTCGATGGTCAGCGTAAATCTCGCCGAACTCCTCGCCAAACTGACCGAGGGGTAAAATGGGAAACCGAATCAAGCGAAGGCGAATCAGCGGCCTCTCACTTGCTCACTCCTTCCACAAAAAACGGCCAGCCGCTGGTGCGACTGGCCGTTAAGGAATTCGTTAGAATCAATAGCGATACTGCTCGCCCTTGAATGGACCTTCAACTGGCACGTTGATGTAGTCCGCTTGCTCTTTCGTCAGCATCGTGAGCTTGGCTCCGACTTTGGCGAGGTGGAGACGGGCGACTTCTTCGTCGAGGTGCTTTGGCAACACGGTGACTTGGCCGGGCTTGTTGGTCTCGCGGTTTTTCCAGAGATCGATTTGGGCGAGCGTCTGGTTGGTGAAGCTGTTGGACATCACGAAGCTCGGGTGGCCAGTGCCGCAGCCGAGGTTCACCAAGCGTCCTTCTGCAAGCATGTAAATGCTGTTGCCAGTCGGGAAGGTGTATTTGTCCACCTGGGGTTTGATGTTGGTGCGGATGACGCCGGGGGCTTCGTTGAGCTTGTCGATCTGGATCTCGTTGTCGAAGTGGCCGATGTTACAAACGATGGCTTGGTCCTTCATCTTCTCCATGTGCTCAAGGCGGATGATGTCGAAATTTCCAGTCGTGGTGACGTAAATATCGCCCCAGCCGAGAGTGTCTTCGAGCGTGAGAACGCGGAAACCTTCCATCGCAGCTTGGAGCGCGCAGATCGGATCAACTTCGGTGACGACGACTTGGGCACCTTGGCCACGAAGGGCTTGGGCGCAGCCTTTGCCCACATCGCCGTAGCCGCAAACGACGCCGACTTTGCCGGAAATCATCACGTCGGTGGCACGCTTGATGCCGTCCACGAGGGACTCGCGGCAGCCGTAAAGGTTGTCGAACTTGGACTTGGTGACGGAGTCGTTGACGTTGATCGCGGGAACTAAAAGGGTTCCGGCTTTCGCCATTTGATAGAGGCGATGGACGCCGGTGGTGGTTTCCTCGGAAACACCTTTCCAGTCTTTCACCATCTTCGCGAAGATGCCGGGTTGTTTGGCATGAACGTCCTTGAGGAGGTCTTTGATGACTTGTTCCTCGTGATTTCCTGAAGCGGTGTTGACCCAGTCGGAACCGTTTTTGAGTTCAAATCCTTTGTGGATGAGCAGAGTCGCGTCGCCGCCGTCATCGACGATGAGTTGCGGGCCGAGGCCAGCTGGATTGACCAGAGCCTGCCAAGTGCACCACCAATATTCTTCGAGAGTCTCGCCCTTCCAAGCGAAAACAGGGACGCCAGCAGCAGCCATGGCAGCGGCAGCTTGGTCTTGGGTCGAGAAAATGTTGCACGACAC
>JANOQR010000085.1:0-9869 GCA_031414935.1 Luteolibacter sp. | reverse complement strand
ACTCCAAACCGTGAAATAAGCTGCCGCCATGCCGAGGGAACGCGATCCTGACGAACCAAAAATTTACTTCCTGCCGAACTTGATGACGGCTCTAAATCTGGCCTGCGGCTTCTTCGCGGTGCTCATGATTTTCAAGGGGCTCATCGAGGTGCAGAAAAATACCGGCGAGTTGCCGATGTCGCCGAAGGAGTATTTTGAAATTTCGCGGCGCTACTACGAATACGCGATTTTGCTGATCTTCGGCTCGTGTTTGTTCGATCTGCTCGATGGGCGGCTTGCGCGGTTAGGCGGTCAGGAATCGCCTTTCGGGCGCGAGTTCGATTCGCTGGCAGACATCATTTCCTTCGGTATGGCACCGGCGATGTTGCTCTCCAAGGCGGTGCTTTTTTCGCTAGGAAATGCGGGTTGGGCGATTGCGCTGATCTACCTCGTCTGCGGCGCGATGCGGTTGGCGCGGTTTAACTGCCTCGCCGCGCTGCCGAAGAGACCGGGTGCTTCGAACGATTTCCGAGGCCTCCCGATCCCGATGGCAGCGGGCTTCATCGCATCCGTCACGTTTTTACTCATCGACCTCTACAAGAGCGATCACGAACTCCAGTTAGGGGCGTGGAAATACATCCTCGCCGCTGCGATGCTCGGGCTGTCCTTGCTGATGATTAGCGACGTGCGCTACCCGAGTTTTAAGAAAGTGGATTGGAAAACGCGCGGCACGCTGGGTGCCATCGTCATCGCGCTGTTGCTGGTTTTCGCCATCGTCCAGTTCCGTTACGTGATGCCGGTGGTGTTGTTCAGCCTGTTTCTGTTGTATGGATTCATCCGGCCATGGGTTTCGCAAAAGCTGCGTAAGGAAATCGAGATCGAGGAAGAGCTGGATGACGAGTCTCCAGAGAGCGCGAAGGTGGAAGAGGCGAGGAAGGAAGTCTGAAAAATGAGTCCTGAGAACACACGTCCACGCTGGATGAAATGGATGCTGGTGGCTCTGCCGCTGTGGTTGTTAGCCTCGGGCGGCGGCGCACTTTGGTATTATTTTCATCTGGAGAAAAAGGAGGCACGGGTGGAGCAAGAACGCTTTGCCCAAGCGGTTTCCATCCCGCTGCTGGCGGATGATTTGCGAAAAATTATCGAGGTCATCGGCGAGCGAAATGCCTCGTCCGCCGGGGCGGGCTTGTCGCGAATGGCAGCGATGATCGAAGGCTTGCTCGGCCCGACTAACACCGGCTACGCGATCCGAAAAACTCGCGGACCAAGCGAGTGGCCCATCCTCCAAACTACGCTCACTGGCAGCAAAACATCCGCCGCGTCCATCTGGGTGGTGACGTCCTACGACAGCCGCGCAGGCTCGAAAGGAGCCGAGGCAAACGCCAGCGGTCTATCAGCCACGCTCGCCGCCGCCCAAGCTCTCGCACGAGACAAGCCAACGCACTCAGTCCATTTCGTTTTCCTGCCTCATGCGAACGACTCGGAATCTCCCGTGATCGAGACTGCTGCGAAATTTCTCGAACTCACCAAAACCACCGGACCTCCCAAAGCCGTCCTATGCGTGGAAGCGATGGGCGCGGGGGAAAATTTGTGGCTCAGTTCCCGCGAAACTTCTGCCCAGCCGCTCTCACTCATCGCCGGGCTAGGCGCCGTTTACGGCGCGGAGGTGATCTGTCTGGGCGACGATACGGACCTGGCGAGTGTTCTGTTCGAAATGAACTTACCCGCCGTGCGAGTCGCGACTCGGGCGCAGGTCACCGCCGCAGACGAGGACGAAAAAATTCCTTTCGCCCCGACGGTAGCCGCCTCGACTGGACGCTTGATCGAACTCATCCGCCGCTGCGCCGCAGAATGAAATTTTCCCAACAACATTCCCGGTTGCGGAATTCTGGATGGCATCCAAAATCCCCATCCAGCTCGGTGACAGCGGATCGTCACTTACACTCATCCACCTCTCCCTTTTTCCTCAATGCGCCCAACTGACCTCGACCCCACATTCATTTCCCACGCTCCCGGCTATTGGTCGGACGACGCCGTGGAAAACTGGGATGACCACCGTTGGCAGCTCAGAAATCGCGTCGATTCACTCGCCGATCTCGAACTCCGCCTCAACCTCACTGACGTCGAACGCGCCGGAGTTCTCCTCGCTGGCACCAAGCTGGCGATGGCCATCACGCCGCATTTTTTTAACCTCATCGACCGCGATGACCCGAACTGCCCGATCCGCCGTCAGGTCATCCCGCGCATCGAAGAAGGCTGGAATGCGCCCGAGGAAATGGCCGATCCCTGCGGCGAAGATTCCCACATGCCGGTGCCGGGGCTGGTCCATCGCTACCCGGATCGCGTGTTGTTTCTGGTGACGGATCGGTGTGCTTCTTACTGCCGTTATTGCACGAGATCGCGCGTTGTTTCCGGCGTCGGCGAGCAGCATTTGGAAACTCAGTGGGAACCTGCTTTCAAGTATTTGGAAAATCACCCCGAAGTCCGCGACGTGCTTCTGTCAGGTGGTGATCCGCTGCTTTTTTCGGATGATCGGCTCGATAAAATCCTCACTCGCCTGCGCTCCATTCCGCACATCCAGTTCATCCGCATCGGCTCACGGATTCCCATTTTCCTGCCGCAGCGAATCACGCCCGAGCTCTGCACGATGTTGAAAAAGCACCACCCACTTTTCATCTCCGTCCACTCGAACCACCCGCGTGAACTCACCACCGAAGTCCGCGACGCCCTGGGCCGCCTCGCCGATGCTGGCGTCCCGTTAGGAAATCAAAGCGTCCTCCTACGCGGCGTGAATGACAGCGTGGAAATCCAAAAAGCTCTCGTCCAAAAGCTACTCATGTGCCGCGTGAAGCCATACTATCTCTACCAGTGCGACCTCATCCACGGCTCTTCACACCTCCGCACAGCCGTCGCAGAGGGCGTGGACATTATCGAAGGCCTGCGCGGCCACACCACCGGTTACGCGATCCCACAGTTCGTCATCGACGGCCCCGGCGGCGGCGGAAAAATCCCCATCAATCCCAACTACGTCGTGGACACCGCCTCTGGCCGCATCACCCTGCGAAACTTCGAGGGTGAAATTTTCGAATACCCGGATCCGACCCCCATTCCGACGAACGAACTCGATAAACTCCACCAAGCAGCATTGGTGCGGTGCTCTTGATTTTCAGACATGGAGGAAAGACCGCAAGTGTGAGCCACATGACGCGATCAGCGCAATTTCCCATACGCCCTCAAGTATCCGACGCATTGGGAAATTTCTGCTAGGTTGGTTTTCCAGTTCGTTTCATACTCGACGGTGATGTTCCCCACGAAGCCGTGCTTACGGACTTCATCGAGAATGGCGAAGAGGTCGATGACGCCAGTGCCGAAGGGTTGGTCGCGACTCCATTCGTGAATCGAAGCGCGGTCTTTGAGGTGAAATGCGTGAACTCGTGGCGCGATTTTTTTGATGACCTCCAACGGATCGAGACCGGAAGCGGCCCAGTGACCGACATCGGCGCAGAAGCCTATGTTAGGATGACGATCTTCGATGGCTTGCCAGATCGAGTCAGGATGCCAGAGCGCGGTGGGTTTTGGGTGATTGTGAAAACAAACTTTGATCGCGTATTCTGCGGCGAGTTTTTCCAAGACATCGAGCGAGCCGAGCGACTCGGTAGTGATGCCGTAGAGTCCGAGTTTTTTGGCGAACTCGAAAATTTTTCGGGCCTGAGATTCATCATTCGGGATCTCAATGACGCCGAGATTGATCGCAGCGAGGTGGTGTTTTGTGAGGTGGGCGATGACGGCCTGAAGTTTTTCCTCCGCCATCTCAGGCCCGAATGTCGCGTGGCCATGACGCCCGCCGAGTTTCTGTCCCGGATAGAGTTCGATGCCACCTGCGCCCGATGCCGCGACCATTTCGATGGCTTCAAACAACGCGAACTCTCTGAACGACCAGCACTGAACGGCGATGCTGAAACCAGCTTCCGTGAACGCGGGCTGTGGAATCATCTCGCTGCCGGGACGAAACGCTAACAGCGCCGAAGCAGCGGGAAATAGCGATAGGAGTGAGCGGGCCATGGATTCAGGGTGCCTCGGCCCTTTTACGGATGACCTCGAGAATAGAGCCTTGGATTTGATCCATGATTTTCTCACTCCACCAACCAGCGTAGGAGTTGAAGCGGGTACTGAGTCGATGGCGGCTTGTCAGGTGAAGGCGACAGGTGTTAGGTGACAGCGTCTCGATTTCATAAATACCGTCGAGCACGTCGTAGAAACGTCCACCCACGATGATGTGTTGGTCGAAGGCGGTGCGCGGGATGAAATCGGGATCGGCGTGAATGGTGAAGGCGAGCTTATGCGGCTGGTTCCACTCGGTGACGGTTTCATAAAAAGAAACCCCGCGCTCGAAAGTCGCGATGCGGATGCCACCGACTCCCTGCCGATCAAGTGTCGCAGCGATGGGTTTGGGAAAACCAATGTGATAGATCCAGCGGTTCTCGATTTGTTCGGGCGCAATGGCGGCGACGCTGGCAATTTCTGGCCAAATCTTTTCCGCCGACGCCTGAATGAGGATCGTATTTTTGATTGCCTTCGTTTCCGTGGGCCAATGCAGCGAGCCTTCCAAGTAGGCAGCGATGAATGGCAGGAACACCGCGAACGTAAGGTGAAGGCGGCAGTCTTTGGAATTGCGGGGGAGCGACAAGTGGGCAAGCAGCCCACCGATAATCGCGGCAACGAACAAAATAGGAGCTGCCATAATCACGCAAATCATCGCTTCGATTTTAAAGACGATGCAGATGACCAAGCCAAGTAACAGAGCGATGCAAGGTCCGAAGATGGCGGGATTTAACCAGCCATCATTGCCGCTCCAGCGCGCGATAGCGACGCTGATGGCACCGCACGCGAATGGAACGCTACAGATGAAAGACAGAGACACAACACCACCTGCATCCGCCATTCCGGGTTCGGCGAAGGCCCATCGGAAAAAACCGGCGTAAAATAAAAGGATGACGCCACTCGCCAGTGCAGAAATTCTGCGGCTCCTAGATTCGCGGAACGGGAGTGGAGCTGGAAGCAGCGGCACTTGATTTTTGGAACTCATGGCCGGATGGGTGTTTTGAATTCCATGCTTTGGTTCGCTGCTAATCGTTGTTCTTAATGATGGCCTTCTTCAGCTTGAGGTATTCCTTTTCGTCGATGATGCCTTGCTGATAGGCGCGTTCGAGATCGGTCAACTGTTGGCCGACGCTGGCTTCGTTTTTACTCTGCACCTTCGAGCTGCTGAAGCAGGAGGTGAGGCTCAGTGAGGCAAAGGCCAGAAGGGTCCACGAAAGAATGATGCGAATCGTCATGATGAAAAACGGGTATCAGACCCGGCGGCAAGATGCGTAAAATGAGGGAATTTGCAAGGGATTCCAATGTTTACGAAAGGGGGGCCGGACGGGATCGGATTCAAAACGGTCGGGGCTGGGTCGAGCCGGGATTGACGAGGCCCTTTTCCAAATCCTGCTTTCTCCGCTCCAGCGCGGAGGCATATCCGTCGGCGAGTTCCAGCCGGAGTTTCACGTTGGAAATTCGTGGCATCCATTCCTTCGCCACCTCCAGTTCACCCGTCTGGAGGGCACCACGGATCACGCATGTGCTGAGTTGTTCGATGGTTTCCGGATCAAACTCCGGCAGCAACGCCCTCACCTTTTCGACACAAGTGGCGGGAGCATCCCCGCGCATTTTCTGATAGACCTTGGACAACATCGGATGGCGTTGTTTGAGAGGAATCTTTTCCACCAGCGTCCTGATGGCTCGCTCCGGATCTTCGGCAGCCATGTTCTTTACGATCGCTTCTCGAACACGCTCGTAGCTGTTCTTGGGAAGGTTCCACTTCATGCCTTCCACCATTTCCCACTGGGCGAATGACCCGCGGTCGCCAGCCGTTTGGAATAGCTGAACGGCCTCGGGTGCGCTCAGCCATCCATTGGCAGTGAGATCCAGGTATTTGCGCAGGAGCTTGGTGGTGTTTTCCGAACTCTTCAGAAAGGTCTGATGTTCGAGCGTTCCATAAAGCGAAAGGAAGACCCGCTGCCTTTCGACGGTGGACTTGGGGATGAGTGTGTTGAAATCCAAAGCGCATATTTCGTCGATGTTCGATCCATTGAACAGGACCGCCATTGCAGTTTCCCTTTCGCTGGGTTCGGACAAACGCTCGAGGCGTTTCATTTTGGTATCCAGTGACGGTTTGCTTGAGTTGAACCAAGCCCCCACCTGTGCCTCCCGCACTTTCCCCGCATCCGGACTGATGAGGTTCCACGCTTCTTCGGCATAGCCCTGGTTGCACAAGTATGAAATGACCAAGGAAGCGAGAGAGGAACGCCTGCTCTCGCCCTTGATTTCATTCCTGCCCCGTTCCAGCAGGATGGCGGCTTGCTCGGGGTTGATGGAATGTTCTATCAGAGCCTTCATGTCATCCAGTGGCATGTGGGACGCATCGATCAGCGGCAGGATTTTTTTCTCCTGGGCGTCCGCCGCGGTGTTGATCGCAGGCTTGTCGGGCTTCGGGGAGTGAGTTGGTTGCGGCCACATGAAGTAACCGATGGTGCCGAGGACTAACAAAGCTGCTGCGGGAATGAGCCACTTGCGCGATGATTTCTTATCCACTGCGGCAGGGGAGTTTTTTCCAACAGAATCCACCGCAGTGCGGAAATCTCCGGCGGTTTGAAAACGATCCGCCGGGTTTCTCGCCATGGCCCGCAGAACCATGTCGTCGAGCCGGGTATCGGTGTCCCGGCGTTTGGAGGGAGCGATGAATTCTCCGCTCGGGCGCTCGCCGGTTAGCATTTCATAAAACACGACGCCGAGGGCGTGGATGTCCGCACGGTGGTCGGCGGTGGCGTTAGGCACGGTTTGTTCGGGAGCGGCGTAAGGAGGCGTGCCCGCTGGTTCGCCGGGGCCGCCCATCAGCGCGGCGATGCCGAAGTCGGCGATCCTCACGCGGCCGTCGCGGTCTAGCAGGATGTTTTCCGGTTTGATGTCGCGGTGGACGACGCCTTTTTCATGGGCGTATTGCAGCGCATCGCAGATCGGCGGAACGATGGCCAGCGCCTGCTCGGGGGCGAGCCGGCCGTCACTGACCAGATCACGGAGATTCACGCCGTCCACGAACTCCATCACGATGTAGAACAATCCGTCCGTCTCGCCGAAGTCGTGGATGGTGACGATGTTAGGGTGGCTGAGTTTGGCAAGTGTGGCCGCCTCGCGGGCGAAACGGCCGGAAAATCGTTCCTCGCCATGTTTTTCCGGAGCCACGATTTTGATGGCGACCCAGCGGTCGAGCGACTTCTGCCGGGCCTTGTAAACGACGCCCATGCCGCCCCGGCCCAAACATTCGAGAATCTCGAATCCGGGAAAGCGGTCTGCGATTTCCTCCGGCGTGAGCGGCGGGAAAAAGGGCGCGGATTTGCCCTCGTCGACCCGGGTCTGCGAGGCGAGCGCTTGTCGCAAGAGACAGGCCGCGCAAAGGGCGTAAAACGATTCTTGCGAAAGCGGCACACCGCAGTCGGGGCAAACGGGAGATGGTGAGGTGGTGGCCATGATTTGCCCTGTGCTACAACTCGGCTGGAAGGTTGTTACCGGATATTTTCTGGTCCAACAAGCAGGGCCTTGCCTCGGGGGAATCTGAAACCAGTAGGCAGCGGCAAGGAAGGGCGATCTCCGAATCGCCCATGCCAATGGGTAACCGATGGGAAAGCGCTTTCGCTCACCTCATCGACCCACCATTGGCCAAGGCGGATCGGAGTCCGCCTCTCCTTGCCGGGAAGAATTCCGCTTCAGCCGACCAACGTAACGAACAGCACGCGCAGTTCCTCATCCGCCTGGGCGGGATCTATCAGCGTTCGGGTGATTTCCTCCTTGAGCAGATGGCGGTAACGTTTCCGCAGCCGATGGACAGCGACACGGGCGGCTCCCTCGCTCACGCCCAGCGAAGCAGACAATTCCGGATAGGAAATCCGGGCGGTGTCCGCAGTAAGGCAGGGCTTGAGCGTTTCGAAAACGGAAGCCCCGCCATCGCTGCGAAAGATCTCTTCCAGGCGGGTGAGAGTCGTTTCCAACAAGGCCAACGCCCCCTCCCGGTCATAGAGCAGATCGGGGCTTCGCGGATCGGCAGGCTCTGATATCAACCCGGATTCGGCGTGCTGCCAGTCGAAGGAAACGGGGCTGATTCCACCGCCTCGCTTCTCACGGGCCCCGCGTCTCCACTCGTTGATCATCCAGTGATCGAACGACACTAACAAAAATGTGCGGAACCGGCCTTTGCTG
The DNA here is from genome assembly GCA_031414935.1 of Luteolibacter sp. Classification (GTDB taxonomy): domain Bacteria; phylum Verrucomicrobiota; class Verrucomicrobiia; order Verrucomicrobiales; family Akkermansiaceae; genus Luteolibacter. The sequence continues at coordinate 1,595 of JANOQR010000085.1, read as the reverse complement.
CGGTCCGGGTGGCGGAGCGAATCGTTTTCAATGAGCCGGGCCATGAATCCCTGGACCAGATCTTCCGCATCCTCGCGGGATTTCCCCTTCCGCCGCGCGTATCGATAGAGTGGCTGCCAGTAGATGACGAATAACTCACCGAGTGCCGCCACCGCATGGGTTCCGCCATCCGCCGCCGCATGGCCCACCAGAGTCCAGCGGGTGGTGGCAAAAAAGTGTGGAGCGTGATCGAGTTGGCTCATGATGCATTACCCTACCGCGCCAACCGAGGATTGTTACACGGCTAGAGCGACCAGCAGCTTTTGATGAATGCCGCCGAATCCGCCGTTGCTGAGGACCGCCACGATGTCGCCGGGTGCGGAGGTTTCTTTGACCCTTGCGATGATGGTTTCGAGGTCTGGCAGATACCAACCGCAGCCGCCGAGGCGGGCGATGTCAGCAGAGAGTTTGTCGGGATCGAGGCGATCATTTTCCGGGATTTTGTGAAGATCCGGGATGGCGGCGACGACGGCAAAATCAGCGAGTGCAAGGGATTCGGCGAGTTCGGTTTGGAAGACGGCGCGGCGGGTAGTGTTCGAGCGAGGCTCAAACAAAATCCACAGCCTGGAGTCAGGATGGCGTTGGCGGAGGCTCTGCACCGCGAGGCGGATGGCCGTCGGATGATGGGCGAAATCATCGAAGACTTTGATTCCATTCACCTCGCCCTTGAGTTCTTGGCGGCGGGCGACGCCATCGAAGGTTTCCAGTCCAGAGCGGATTTCATCGGGTGTTAGGCCGGCGAAACTCGCGGCAGCGACGGCCATGGCGGCGTTGCGGACGTTGAACTCGCCGGTCATCGGTACCGTGTAGGATTCGCCGCCGAGTGTGAACGTGCTGCCGTCAGTGGCGTAGGAAACGTCTTCAATCCGCAGATTGTTGGTTTCTCCAAAGCCGACGGTGGTGACGGGACAGGGAGCTTTTTCGGCGACTGCGAGGCAGTTCGCTTCGTCGCCATTGACGTAGGCATGACCGCCGCGCGGGACGATGTTCAGCAGGCGGCGGAAGGTGAGTTTGATCTCGTCGATGTTGTTATAAATGTCTGCGTGGTCGAACTCGACGTTGTTCACGACGACGCACTCAGGCAGGTAGTGGAGAAATTTCGAGCGTTTGTCGAAGAAGGCGGTGTCGTATTCATCACCTTCTAAGACGTTGAATTCTGAGTCGGTGAAATGCGCTCCTGCCCCGAGATTTTTCGGTAAGCCGCCGATCATGTAGCCGGGATCGCGGCCCGCGCTTTTAAAAATCCACGCGAGCATCGACGAGGTCGTCGTCTTGCCGTGAGTGCCGGAGACGACGAAATTTCGTTTCCCCCGGAGGAAGTATTCTTTCATCACCTCGGGCAGGGAATGATAGAGCAGCTTGCGGTCAAGCGCGGCTTCTGCCTCGGGATTTCCGCGAGAAATGGCGTTGCCGATGATGACTACATCGGTGTCTGCGGGGATGTTGGTTTCCGCGTAGCCTTCGGTGAGGGTGATGCCTTGATCGCGAAGGAAATCCGACATCGGCGGATAGACGCTGGAGTCGGAACCGGTGACGGTGAAGCCGCGTTGTTTCAT
>JANOQR010000084.1:0-11347 GCA_031414935.1 Luteolibacter sp. | reverse complement strand
TATCGGCCAGCTCACCAAAGCGCTTTCTAACGAGTGGGCGGGCAAGGGAGTCAACGTCAACGCCATCGCTCCCGGCTACATTTCCACGGATAACACCGAAGCCTTGCGCCACGATCCCGTCCGCAGTCAGCAAATCCTCAGTCGTATTCCCGCCGGACGCTGGGGCGATCCCGAAGATTTCAAAGGCCCAGTTGTCTTCCTCGCCAGCGAGGCGTCCCGCTACATTCACGGTGAGATCCTCGTCGTCGATGGCGGCTGGATGGGCAGGTGAGGGGTTGGTTTGCTGATGCTTTGGAATCCATCAGTCTAAAGATGGAAAATAGGAACCACGAAAAACACGAAAATTTAAGTCTTTGCGAGACTTGCATCTGTCACCCAACAGGTGAGTGAGCGTCGATAGTGAACTCTTCCTTTTTAAGGGCACACTCAGAAACCATTTCCGGGTGTACCCTTGAGTTAATCCAGGGGAAATGGGGCCAAAAGCGTCGATGCGATGGCCTCGGCGTGGCATAGATTACGGTAAATTTCGGCTCGATGTTGGATACCGTTGAATGAAGGGTGACCAGCCGACCCGAGCTACAATACCCGGCGGGAGATGACTTTTAAAAAATGCCGTGGCGTGTTGCGGCTGGGGAAAAATCGCTTTGAAGAATCCGTCGTTGGTATGGACGGCGGGAGTGAGATCGGGTTCTTCCACAGCGCGGAGATGCTATCAGACGAGCGACGGACGCAAGAATCGTTCCGCCCAGTGATCCAGCGCGTAGGCGGTCTCCGTAACAACTCCCACACTGGACAAACTTCACCGCCTCTGCCATCCATCCGCCCCCATGTCCGAGTTAGCGAAAGCCTATGAACCCCAAGCCGTCGAAGCCAAATGGTACGCGGCTTGGATCGCTGGAAAATGCTTTGAAGCCGATCCTTCCTCCGCGAAGGATGGCTATTCCATCGTCATTCCACCGCCGAATGTTACAGGAATTTTGCACCTCGGCCACGTCTTGAACAACGCGCTCCAAGACATCCTCGCCCGCCGTGCGCGGCAAAATGGCAAAGAAGTTCTTTGGCTGCCCGGCACCGACCACGCAGGCATCGCGACGCAGGCGAAGGTCGAGCGCGAGCTGCGTGAGAAGGAAGGTGTTAGCCGTCGCGACCTCGGGCGTGATGAGTTTCTTAAGCGCGTTTGGGATTACAAAAACACCCACGCCGACATCATCATCAATCAGCTCAAACGCCTCGGTTGCTCGTGCGATTGGAGCCGCGAGCGATTCACCATGGACGCGCCTTACACCGAGTGGGTGAGCCATGTTTTCGTCGAGCTTTTCAAAAAAGGCCTCATCTATCGCGGCAAGCGGATGGTGAACTGGTGTCCCGTTTCGCTCACTGCACTATCAGATGAGGAAGTTATTTCCACTCCCCAACGCTCGAAGCTGTATTTCATGAAATACGAACTCGCAGACGCACCGGGCGAGTTCTTAGAAATTTCAACCACCCGTCCTGAGACGCTGATGGGTGACGTGGCCGTGGCCGTGAATCCGAAAGATCCACGCTTTACGAAATACATCGGCCGCAAGGTGATCCGGCCATTTCCCCATGCGGAGATTCCGATCATCGCCGACGAACACGTGGACATCGAGTTTGGAACTGGCGCTTTGAAAATCACGCCAGCTCACGACAAGGCGGACTTTGAAATCGGCGTCCGTCATGGTTTGGAAATCATCGATATCCTCACTCCAGACGCTCACATCCACTGTCCTGAGCTTCCGGAATTTCACGGGCTGGATCGCTTCGTCGCCCGCCGTAAAGCCGCTGCGAAGCTAGAAGAGATGGGCCTGCTCATCCGCATCGAAGAATACGAAAACAACGTCGGTTACTCCGAGCGCGGTGGCGTGCCCATCGAGCCACGCATCTCGATGCAGTGGTTCCTCAAGTATCCAAAAGTCCAAGAAGCCGCCGATGCGGTGGCGAGTGGCGAGATCAAATTTCGTCCCGAGCGTTGGGCGAAAACTTACGCGCACTGGATGGAAAATCTCCAAGACTGGTGCATCAGCCGCCAACTCTGGTGGGGTCACCAAATCCCAGTCTGGTATCGCAAAGACATACTCGAAGATCTCAAAAATGCCGAGTCGCTAGACACTTCTCATCTTGCCGATGGACTCCTCTTCGTCGGCACCGAGCCACCCGCCGATGCCGAGAACTGGACTCGCGACGAAGACGTGATGGACACTTGGTTTTCCTCGTGGCTCTGGCCCTTCGCCACCATGACTAACGTCGGTGAACAAACTCCGACACTGAAGAAATTCTACCCGACAGACGATCTCGTCACCGGTCCCGACATCATCTTCTTCTGGGTCGCCCGAATGATTATGGCGGGCTACGAGTTCATCGGCGAGCTGCCATTTAAGAACGTCTATTTTACCTCCATCGTCCGCGATCTCAAGGGGCGCAAGATGTCGAAGTCGTTAGGAAACTCGCCCGATGTTTTCGATCTGATTGATAAATACGGAGCCGACGGCACGCGTTTCGGACTCGTGCGGATTGCGCCGACTGGGACGGACGTCCGCTTCGATGAGGTTGCGCTAGAGGAAGGCAGAAATTTCGCGAACAAACTCTACAACGCCTGCCGTCTCCGTCAGATGGGCGGGGAGCCGTTTCAGCCGTTCACTGGCTTCGACGGCCTGCGTCCCTATCACCTCAACGCGATGGCGAAGCTCGACGAACTCGCCGTAGATTTAGAGCGACTCTATGGCGAATACCGTTTCGGAGAAATCGCCCAGCGGCTCTATGAATTTCTCTGGAATGACTTCTGCGACAAGTTCCTCGAAGCCGTCAAACTCGACCTCCGCGACACCGCGCCGCCAGAAGCAAAGGCCGCGTCGCTCGGCGTGTTCGACGCGATCATGGCCCGTTATTTACAGCTTCTCAGTCCTTACATGCCGCACGTCACTGAGGAGCTGTCTGAGCGCATGAGCTACGTTTCACCCGGCGAGTTTCTGATGGAAAAAGCTCTGCCGAGTGAACCACTTCTCGCCACGCTCACTGCCTTAGAAATCGCCGCCGCTCAGTCCATCGCAGGCGAGGTTTACGAATCCGCAGGCCGGATGCGGAACCTGAAAGCTGAATACAAAATGGGATCTCGCAAGGACATCAAGTTCGTTATCAAAGCCGCTCCCGATTGGCTAGCAGGCGAAGTGAAAGTCCTCGCATTACTCGTCGGCGCAGAGGAAATCCAACTGGATTCTGCTTACGAAGCACCCAAAGGCACACCCGCCGCTGTCACAGGAGTTGGCGAGGTTTACATGCCGTTGGAAGGCTTGATCGACATCGAAGCCGAGCGTGCCCGCCTCACCAAAGAAATTTCCAACACCGAGATCGAGATCAAGAAATGCGAAGGGAAACTCTGCAACGCCAGCTTCGTCGATCGCGCACCGCCAGAAGTGGTCGAGCAGGAAAAAGCGCGATTGGGCGAATGGAAAGCCAAGTTGCTCCAACTCCGCGAAATGCTCGCCGCGCTGGCGTGAGTGGGAGAGATGCAGCTCTTCCCTTCGGACTGCGTGGGACATATCCCCGCTTTCCACTGGCAGACATGTCTGCCAGTGGAAAGCTCCGACATGTCGGAGCAGTCCGAACATTGGCGATTCCGCCTCCCGATGCCCGCTTGCCAAGGGAAGTCTAGCGACTAGCATGACGCCACGTTTCAAAGCCCAATGACGAATCTCAGCAGCATCCCCGGCATTGGAAAATCGTCGCTCGAACTCCTCGAAGCGGCGGGATTTACCAATGCGGAATCACTCGCGAAGGCAGGTGTGGACGAGCTGGCAAAAGAACTCGAACGGGCAAACCGGATTTTACAAATCGCCAAACGCGCACCGGCCCGCAGCAATGTCGAAAAGTGGATCGCATCCGCCCGCGATCTCACCGGGGTGAAGACCGATTTGATCGCGAAATCCTCCATGCCGGTGAACCACGAGGAAAGCCCGGAGGTGATCGAGATGCTCGATAGCTCGCCGTTCGCGATCCCGTTACCGGCACGTTTTCTGATGGATCAGAAACTCGCCGTCGCGGATATTCCGGCGGCGATTTTGCTGAATCGCTACTCGGGCGATCTGGAAGTGCGGGTGGACGAAAAGCCTGCGGTCCCGAAGAGCACTCGCCCGACGCCTGTGTCTAACAACGTGAAAATCGCGGAGAGCAGCACGCCTCGGATCGAGTTGGATGCATCCAAGTTTAAGCCCATCGAAACACTGGCGGGTAGCGGCCCGAGAACCTTGACGGCCAAGAGTGCCGCCGGACACGACCGCGTCGCCCTGATCCGTGCGCCGCGAGTGGAGACCAATGCGGGAAAAGATCCCCAGTCGCGGAGCTACGTTCGTGGAGTTTTACACAGTCATCCCGTGTCGTTGTGGCTGGGGGCGTTTTTCACGTTGCTGTTGGCGGTGATGTTGCCGCTGGGGATCATTTCATCGGGACTGCTGTTGCTCTCGGCGGAAATGCCATCGCGCTTCAGTTGGGTTCCGGCGTGGTTGTTAGTTTTTCCAGTTTCACTGCCGCTGTTTGGCTTGGCATATTTGATTTGGTCGATTTCAGGCACCTGCCGGATCTGCGGCCAGCGTTTGTTTGTCCCCCGTGCGTGTTTGAAAAATGGCAAAGCGCACACGATTCGCGGGTTGGGACACATCATTCCGGTGAGTCTTCACATGCTGCTGTTTAAATGGTTCCGCTGCACCTACTGCGGCACGCCCGTTCGCCTCAAAAAGTGATTCTGCATTTCCCCATGATACGCCGAGCGGTCACGCCATTGATGCTGTCTTTCGCGCTGAGTTCCTGCGCCAAGCTCGGGCTGGGTGGAGCGGAGAAAAAAGAACCCGGCCCCTTCGGCCCCACCGGGATTCCGCCGCAACTCCGCGCCAAAACCCCCGAGGGCGGCACGCCCGTCACTCCCGGTGGAAACGTCCCTGCGCTGCCTGCGCCGGCGGCTTACGTGCCATCTGAGGACATCGTTTATACCGACCCGGACAACCCAGAAGCTGCGATTCCAGAACTTTCTACCCTGCTCTCTGCCCCCAAACGCGGGCCGTGGGAGGACAGCGAAACCATTGCCCGCCAGCGCTCGATGCGAGAAGGAAAGCCGCTGCTGATTTGGTTCACCGATTCCCAGTCCAGCCCGATGTGCAAGGCACTGAGCCAGGATCTATTTGCCACGAATGATTTCGGAAACTGGGCGACTGAAAATCTCGTGCGGCTGAAGGTGGATACGGTGGTGGATAAAGATGCGATGCAAGACATGGATTCCCTGTCTGCCGACGATTACAGGTCTCGTGTCATTTCCTACAACGCCGCGCTGAAGAAACGTTACAAAGTCATGGGCTATCCGTCGCTGGTCGTGCTCAACCCGAGTGGGGAAGTGGTCGATACTTATCGCGGCTACAAGCGTGGCGATGCGGAGTTTCGCTGGGGACAGTTGAAACAAGCTCATGCCGTCTCGATGCAGTCCTACAAAGGCTGGCGTGCGGGACTGGAGAAAAAAGGCTACCGCGATTGGGAAGATGGCCGAGGCAGGAAAATTTTCGCCAAGCTGGTTTCTTACTCAAACGGCGACTTAACGCTGATCGAGCCAGACGGTGGCCGGGCACGCACCAAGGAGTCGAGTTTGTCAGAAAAAGACCGCGCGTGGATCAGCCAGCAGAAAAAGCTGCGGAATATGTGAGCGCAGGTTGGCGGAAATTTTTCCCAACAAAAAACCCGGTCAGCGAGATGCAAACCGAGTTTTCTGATGAATGATTTATCCCTACCGATCAGTTACGACGGCGGCGGAGTAGAAGCAGTGAGCCGATCAAGCCGAGAGCCGCGCTGGTGGGCTCGGGGACGACGGTGAAAGTTGCCGTGAAAGCATCGGTCCCAGCCCAGTTGGTGCCACCAGGATTAGGATTGTTCACATTGCCAAGACGCTCGAAATTGCTACCGCCTTCGAAAGCTCCAGCTTTGTGGACAATATCAACAGCATAAACCGTGGTTGCAGGATAGATTGGTGTGCTGATACCACTCAAGAGGTTGATAGTAGCTCCAGTGACCTCCGCCTTTTCATCACCTCCACCGATGCTGACACCGTTCCCCATGCTCACGAAGGCGTAGTCTGCGGGATTTGTGGACTGAGCGGCACTTGCCAGGCGGACGCGATATGCGAAAGCGAACTCAAAGGTGGAATGGCCGGAATTTTGGAATGTCAGCGTTTCGAATTGGGAGATGCTCAACGTGCTTGAGCCTATCGTCATGTTTCCGAGGTTCGCTCCATCAAAGACAGGCTCGAGGCCGCCGTAAGTGCTGAAGGACTTGTATTTTGTTCCGTTCACCGTCAGGTAGCTGCCGAAAATACCGGTAGCTCCAAACGATGTTCCGGTGGCGATGAGTGCCAATCCTGCGATCAGATATTTCATTTTCATGGGTTGGGGGTTTGTCGAGTTTGTTTTGTAGCGGTGCTGAGAGCATCAACCTAGAGGGTCAGGGTTCTCATTTTTTCGACCTCCGCAAGAGGAAAGTTCGCTGAAGTCGGAAATGGTTTTAAATAAAGCGGTTGATCTTCCGATCACTTACCAGATGTGAAGAGACGAATCGAGGTTTAGAAAAATCTGAAAGTTTTTTACGAAACATCATTTTCCCCATCGTCCTCTGCCATCATGGGCAGGGCATCGAGGCTGGCGCGGTAGGCTTTTTCATCGAATCCACGGCGTTTTCGCAGCAACTGATCCATTTCCTCACCGAGGCAGAGTGCAATCTGATTTTTCGCGTCGGCTTCGTCGATTCCAAGACCCAGCAGCCGTTTCAGAGTCTTCGCGACGTAAGGGGTTTGCGGCGAAGTGAGTTGTTGCTCCACGGCAGCGAGTAGGTCGGGCAAAAGGTCGTCGCTCATGGTTCTGACGATGGAAATAAGCGGGAGCGCACGCAATGCTCAATGCGCGGTGTCCTGTGCTGAAAACTTCCGTCTTGATTTATCCACCGTTCTGAAAAGCCTGCATCCACCATGCGTAACCTCATTCCTCTCCTCCTCGCTCCGCTTGCATTTGCCCACCCCGAGCCTGGCACGAAGCCGGGCGAAGGCCCACAAACTGCCGTCCGCACGGGCAATGGAATGTGGTCTTACGAGGCAGTTCCGCATTGGGGTGAGCTGCCGGACGGAAAGATCATCGGGCCGACTCATGGCGGCGTGGTCGTCGATGACGAAAGCGGTCTCATCTATGTCTCCACGGACTCTGCGCTCTCGGTGCTTGTCTATCAGCCAGACGGGAAATTGGTCAAAACCATCGCTCCCGAGTGCCAAGGCTTTCATGCGATGGCCATCCGCAAGGAAGAGGGAAAAACCGTCATTTATGGTGCCCAGCTCAACAGCAACAAACCGCCTCAGCGCGTTTGTAAGATCGATACCGATGGGAAAATTTTACTAGAAATTCCGAACGCCAGCACGGGTGAAGTTCCCGGCGGTTGGGGTGGTCTTACCGCCGTCACCGTCGCGCCGGATGGCAGCATTTTCGCTGCGACTGGCTACGGCGCGCAGATCGTCCACAAATTCGACGCTAGCGGTAAATTGCTCAAATCCTTCGGTAGTAAGGGCAAGGAGGAGCAACAATTCAACACCCCGCACGGCCTCGCCATCGACACTCGTTTCGGTGAGCCACGCCTGCTAGTCGCGGATCGCGCAAAACGTCGTCTCGTCCACTTCGACCTCGAAGGAAACTGGATCGGCGTCCATGCCACGAACTTGCGCCTGCCTTGCGCCATCAGCATCCACGGCGACCACGCCGCCGTCGCCGAACTCGAAGCCCGCGTCACCATTCTCGATAAATCCGGCACGCCCGTCTCTTTCCTCGGTGACAATCCGAACAAAGCCCAGTGGGCGAAATTTCCAACGCCAGCGAATGAGATGTCACTGGGAATTTTCACCGCTCCACACGGTCTGAGTTTCGACAAAGCGGGAAATCTCTACGTGGAAGACTGGAATAAAACGGGCCGCGTCACGAAACTCTTGAAGCTCTGAGTCACCGCGGCGGTAAATTTTTTCCCTTTCCCAGACTACTGGATGGTCACGCCGGAGACGAAAAGCATGGCGTCTCTCGGGATGGTTCCGCCCGGTTTCGAGCCGCAATACATGCCCCAGCGGAAGCTGATTTTATCATCGGTGGCCTTGGCGTAGGAGCCTTTGGTGATGAGTTTCCATGAGTCTTGGGCGAGCGGTTGTTTTTGGAAAACTTCGTAATCCGTGCCGTTTGCCCGGACCTTGATGCTGAGGGATTTCCCGATCATGTTTTCGCCGATGATGATTTCCCGCTCCATGCCCGAGACGTTGTTGCGGCGCAGGAAAATGACGGTTCCGTCGCCTTTCATGTCGATGTGGAAGGGCCAGAGGATGGCTTTGCCCTTTGCGTCCTTACCGTTGTGAAATAGCTGAAAAATGCACCCGGCTGGCTGGACGAAGGTGTAGGTGCCTTGCCACTCGCACCATTTTCCGCTGCTCACATCCTGGAGTTTCGAGTGGATCTCGACGCGACCAGCGGTGCCTTTTTTGCCGTCGCCGCCACGGACATTTTGCTCACCTTTGAAGAGGCGGAAGACCTGGGTGCTGCCGTCTTCTTGATACCAGCGCGTCCAGTTAGGGAAATCCTTGCGGCTGACCCCGGCATTGCACTGAGTGTGCAGGCCGATGTCTTTGGGGATGGCTCCAGTCTTGCCGATTTGTTTTTCCAGCAGCTTGTGGTTCACCTTGATGCGCGAGCCAGTGACGGGGTCTTTGGAAAATGCCACGCCGGGTTTGATTTTGCCGTCTTTGATGAGGTCGGCCCACGCTGGATCATCGCCTTTGGTTGTGTAGAGCGGCTCGGCGGCGGCGAGCGCGGGGGAAATGAGGATAGCGAAAAGAAGAGTCCGAGCGGTCATGGGTCCGAGGTAAACGTGGTGAGTTTTGAGAAGTTGCGGTGAGGGTGGATTTTATCCCGGAAACCGAAATGGGAAAATGAGGGGAAGAATTTCGGCTACGGATTTCACGGATTTTAAGCGAGTTATGAAATCTAAAAAACGGAAACGGAATTTACCTCTTGGGTGGCGTTGTTAGTTGTTGGCCGATTGAAGGCGGGCAAAGAGTTTGCCGCCGGGGGCCAAGGTGGATCGCTTCAGTTTCACTTGGACGCGATCCACGCCGGGAGATGTGGAGTAGTGGTTATCGGTGACGACGATGTCGATGTCGGCGTTGTCCACCGCAGTGATCCAGCCGGTGAGGCCGGTGAGGCCGGTGCCGTATTGGGCGATGATGTTGGTGCCGGGTATGTTGGCCGCGTCCGCCCGCCGGTAGGTGAAGATGAAGTAGTCTGGATCGCTGGTGTTGTCCAAGGTGGGCAAGAGGGCGGTGGCGTCGGCGTTCGGGTTTGTGGCACCGAGAACCCAAGCGATGCCGTTGTCCACGCCGTCGTTGTTCGAGTCGAGATCGAAGGCCGCGCCGCCGGACCAAGTTTGATAGGCGCTGCCTGCGGTGAGGAAACCGGCGGCATCCAGCGTGAAGGGACCGCTGACACCCGTGACGGTGATGAGGCCGAGTTGGGTGGAAGTGAGGCCGCCGATGCCGAAGTTGAGGGACGAACCGGGAACGAAATCGCCCGTGATGTTGAGCGTGCCGCCGGTCCAGTCCACCGCGCTGCTGTTGGCGAAGACGAGTTTGGCAGCGGTGCCTAGATTGATCGTGGCGGCGGCGGTGACATCCAAGTTTCCAACGGTGTCATCGACGCTGGGGTCGGCCTTTAGCGTGCCGGCACCGATCGCGACGTTCGAGCTGTTTGAGAGGGTGTTGTCCACGCCGAGCGTGAGCGTGCCTTGGCTGACGGTGGTGCTGCCGGTGTAGGTGTTGACGCCTGAGAGGATCTGCGTGCCAGCTCCGGTTTTCGTTAGGTTCATGCCAGCCGCGCCGTTGGCGATGATGGCGGTGTAGGTGCGGGTGGCGCCTGTGCCGGGATTGAGCGTGAGGTCGGTCACGCTGCCGTAGCCGCCAGAAGTCGTGGAAAACACTCCGCCAGTAGCAGCGAAGTTTTTATTTCCGCTGAGACCGCCGAGAGTCAGTGCGGTGACGGTCGTTCGCAGGCCGACAGTGGATGTGCCTGCGACGCTGGCGGTCGTGTCCAGCGGGCTGTTTTGCAATGCGAGGCTGGTTGCGAGACTGAGGATTCCGCCGGAGATGGTGGTGGTTCCTGTGTAGGTGTTATTTCCTGAGAGTATCCATTTTCCGGCATCGGCCTTGGTCAGGCTGAGTGTGTATCCGGTGGCTGAATTGACGATGGCTCCGGCAAACTCGTTGTCACCCGTATTGGTTCCGCCTAACTGGAAGACGAGGCCGAAGTCTGTGCGGTCCGAGTTGTTCAGGAGCGACGTGTTGATGACCCACTTGTTGGCGGCGTTGTTGGTCTGGCTGTTTTCGAGGGTGACAAATTTTGGGCCGAAGTTGTTGCTGATTCTCGCCTGAATCTCGATCCGGCGATTACTGAATATCAGTGGCCCTGCATTTCCGGTAAGTGCCATCGTGCTTCTCTGGCCGGAATCATTGTTGAGGCCGGTGAACTGAAGATTTCCTGAGCCGGATGCATCGCTGAGAGAGGAAAACTGGATTTTGCCACCACCGCCGCCGCTGGTGGTTCTGAGATTCCCGGTGAAGGCACTGGCGTCCGTGAGGGTGAGGGTTTTGTTGCCTTCGCGCATTCGGATCGTTCCCGAGCCGGTCAGCGAGGCGAAATTCAGGTTCGCCGCCGTGATGCCTGCCGTGTGACCCGCGCCGACGGAGAGTATCCCGCCAGTGTAGCCGTCCGGGGTCGTCAATGTGGTGCTTCCGCCAAAAGTGACGTTTTTCCCCGTGCCTCCCCAGGCTCCGGTGTTGTTGAAGGTGAGCGTGCCGCCGTTGATGGAGATCAAGCCGGTGAAGCTGTTGGACGCGTTGGCAAGGGTGAGAATGCCGCCGCCGGTTTTGGTGAGGCCTGCGGAACCCGCGACGACGTTGTTGAGCGTGGCGGTGTTTTGACTCACCTGAATGGTCGGCGTGGTTCCGGCGAGAATCATCGAGTTGCCCGCGTTGACGGCCCAGGTGTTAGTCCCCGAGGTATCGCCGAATTTCCAGAGGTTGGCGGTGCGATCTGCGCCGAGGGTGAGTGTGGTGTTGTTCGCGATGTTCACCGTGCTGAGGTCCACAGTATCGCCCGAGGCGGGAGTGGGAAATGAGCCACTGAGCCAGTTGGCATTCGTGGTCCAGTCCTGCGCGTTGCCAGCGGTCTGGGTCCAGACGAAGGGCAAGGTCTCGGTGGTAAAGGTCCATGTCGTATCGTTGTCGATC
>JANOQR010000083.1:0-23748 GCA_031414935.1 Luteolibacter sp. | reverse complement strand
CCCAGGCGTTGGGCGCGGTGGTCGGCCGGGCGGGGCCGTGGGTGATTTCGTTAGCCGAGAATCCTGTGAGTGGTGGCTCGATGGTGAGGGCGAGGTTGTGGCCTGCGGGGCGGCGTTTGGGGAGCCAGAACTCGAAGGTGTCGATGCCGATGTCGGGCGGCGGGGATTGGAGATTCGAAGTGGCGACTTGGCGGTTGCAGGCGCTGGTGACGGCGAGAATGCCAGTCAGGCGTTGGTCGCTGAGGCGCACGCGGATGGCGGGGTTTTCGCTGAGTTGGATGAAGTAGTAACCAGCACGGTCGATGGGGTTGGTGAAACGGATTTGTTGCGTGGATTCACTGGCGGGCAGGTCGAGTTCGAGGACTTCGAGGGTTTCGTCGGGAGTAAAATTACCGGGTTTGTTAGAGCGGCGGAGTTCGACGCGGAGTTTGGCGGGTGCGGCGGCGGCGAGTTGGAAACCGAATGTCGGGCATGGTCCGGCGACGAGCGGGAGCAGCATAGCCCAGCCGCTTTCTAGTGTGAGCCAATCGCCGTTCGCGGGGATTTCGCTGAGTTTCAACTCGGAGCTGGCGGTGACTTTCGCGGCGGCGGCGAGGTCGGTGGGATCAGAAATTTCGCGGTCGGGGAGAAACTGGCCGCTGCGGTCGAGGCGGAGTTGGAGTTCGCGTAAACCATCGCCGCTAGCGAGGGCGCGGGGTGCGAGGCCGCGCTCGTGACAGATGGCGGCAGCGATGCCGACGGCTTGTCCGCCCGCCGCGCAAGTGGCCATCACGCGGGTGGAACCGAAGGCGACGTGGGTGGCGCTAATGATGCGTCCGGCGAGGAAGAGGTTGTTGATGTTTTTGCTGTAATGGCAGCGGTAGGGGATGCCATAGACGCCTTTGGAGTGCCACTGGGTGCAGCCGGATCGCTCGGAATAAACGCCGTCCGCAGGGTGGAGATCGACAGCCCAGCCGCCATGGACGATCACGTCATCGAAGGCGGTTTGCTCGACGAGATCTTGCTGTTTGATCCAGTAGTCGCCCTCGAAGCGGCGGCTCTCGCGCTTGCCGGGGATGGTGCCGACCCATTCGAGGTTCATGGTTTCCGCCTCGGGAAATTTGCCGGAGTTTTTGAAATAGTTCCAAACTCCGTAAATCACCTTCCAGAGTTCCCACTTGATGTCCTCGGTCTGGTGGACGGTGTCGAGGCGGCCGCCGTATTCGAGCCACCAGAAGTTGCAGCCCTGCATGTTGGTGTTGAACTGGCGGTAGCGCGGGATTTTCGTGATGTCGTCCAGCGCCCAGCTCGGTGGCACAAACTTCACGGGCGTGCCGACGTCCTTGCTGTAGAAATACATCGAGTGGCCTAACAACTGGCCGTAGGCGGCATCCGGCGCGAAGGCTTCGTTAAATTCTTCTTTGGCCTCCGCGCCCATACGGAAAGCGGCTCCAGCCATGAAGCCGAGGATGCCATCGCCGGATGCATCGCAGAAGAGCGGGGCATTGAGCAGGTAACGGGTGGAGTTTTGCGAACAGAAGGCGTGGACGGCGGAGATGGTGTCGGGATCGGATTTTTCGACTTCAAACGCGGCGGTGTTGAGGAGCAGCGTGAGGTTTTCCTCAAGCACGCATTTTTCTAGCAGGATGGTGTCGAAGATCATCGCGTTGCCGTGGCGGTTGCGGTAGAGGTTTTCCTCCATGATCTCGTTGATGATACCGCCTTCGCGGGACCAGCGGTTGTTGTTGCCCATGTGCGAGGTCGCGCCGAGAACCCAGAGGCGGACTTCGCTGGAGGCATTGCCGCCGAGCACGGGGCGGTCTTGGACGAGGACGGTTTTCACTCCCTGCCGGGCGGCGGAAATGGCGGCGCAGGTTCCTGCCAGGCCGCCGCCGATGACGATGAGGCCGGCTTCGATTTCGACGAGTTTCAGGGAGCGATGGTCAGTGGCAGGTTCGAGGATCATGACTTGGGAAATGGAGTGTTAGTGAAAAAAGGAAGATGGCCAACCACGGAATACGCGGAACACACGGAAAGGAAGATGGGATAAAAGGACTCTAAATTTCTTACTTTCCGAGTGTTCCGTGGTTCGAGTCTGCAAATTAGATTTAGGGTTTAGCAGTGCGATTGATGCCGCCGAGCCAGAGGAAAATGAGCGCGGCGGGATGGAGGAAGGCCATGGCGAGGAACCACGGGCTGTAACCTTTTCCGGTGACCATTTCCAGAAGTGGTCCCATGAGTTTCTGGAAGCCGATGTCGAGGAACCCGGCGGCCTTCGTGGATGGGCCGGAGACCATGGCGGCGACGATCATGTTCATGATGATGCCGCCGATGGTGCTGCCCGCCGCGACGACGCTGAAGATGGTGCCGAGCGAATGTTTCGGCGAAACATCGACGATCAGCGCACTGATATTGATGAGCCACGAGAGCGCGGCAAACACGGCGACGGCAGTGAAAGTCATGGCCATGGAAAGCCCCGTCGCGCTGGAAATGAGCGGCGAAACGGGCATCAGGCAGGCGCAACCGAGCATCACCGTGAGGCGCGCTTTCACCGGTGACATGCCGCGCTTGATGAGCAGGCCGGAAAACCAACCACCCGCGAGCGAGCCGACACCCGCCGCCGCATAGACGACCCAAGTGATGGTGAGATCGGACTGAGCGAGACCGCGGGCGGTGTTGAGGTATTTCGCGAACCAGAATTGATAGAAATACCACACCGGATCGGTGAGCAAGCGGGCGAAAAGGAGCAGCCAGAGCGGCTTGAAACTCAGGACTTGTCCCCATGTCCACGCGGGTTCGTTCGCCTCGGCGTTGTCCTTGCCGCCGTCTTCGATGAGTGCGAGTTCCTCTGCGGAGAGGAACTTGCTGTCTTGAGGTTTGCGGTAGAGCAGCAGCCACGGGATGACCCAGACGAAGCCAGCAAGTCCCGTCACGAGAAACGCCATCCGCCAGCCGGTGCCGTGGCCGAAGAGCGAGTTCACCCACGGCAGTTTGTTCACGTAATCATACTCGGCCAGCGGGATGACGATGTAGGGCGCGAGCGTCGCTCCGATGGTCGCACCCATGGTGTAGAAGCCGATGGCCAACGCTCGTTCGCGGGAAGGAAACCACTCGGAAACGATCTTCGACGCGGCAGGCCAGATCCCAGCCTCGCCAAGACCGAGGGAAAAACGCGTGACGCTCATCGACTTCATGCCCTGCGCCCATGCGGTGACGACGTTGGAGAGCGACCACCAAAGAACGAAAACCAGCGTGCTGTTTCGCGTGCCCATGCGGTCCACCAGCTTGCCGGAAATCAGGTAGGCGATGGTGTAGGCGATGAGGAAAATGTTGACGATGTTCGCATAGTCGCGGTCGTCGAGGCCGAGATCCGCCTGAATCGTCGGCGCGAGCGCGGAGAGCGTTTGGCGGTCCACATAGTTCAGGACAGCGGCGAGGAAAACCAACACCACGATCCACCAGCGCATTCCTTTGATTTTCATGGGTTAGGGAACTTTCTTGGTTTGGCGATCGAATTCAAAATACGCGAGACTGAGACACCACGCGGCGCCGTAGTTCACCCAGCCTTCCGCGTGACGGAAGGAACCTTCGGGATTGAAGGGAAACATTTCGCTGCCAGGAGCGGCGGAAATCGAGCCTCGGGTGAGTTCCAGCCGAGCGCAGACATCGAGTTTGTGACCGATCGGCCAACCGCGCTCGATTCCGGGAAAACCCATCTGCGGCAGATGCGGCGCGGCGGCGAGACGTGGATTGCGGCCAAATACGGCGTCGGCGTGGGTGACGGCGATTTCTCGCATCCGGGATTTCAGCTTCGGATCGTCGATCACCCACGAGGCGGCGAGGGCGATTCCGGGCGTGGAGAGCCAGTTGCCGACATCGTTGATCTTGGGGACCGTCCAGTTTTCGCCGTCGTCGAAGCGGCGGAAATCCCACATATTTGCGGAGCGTTTCGCGGCGACTTCGGCCCATGCGGTGATTTTTTCCTTCAATCCGGCGGGGGCTTGGTCGGGATAATTTTGCAGCAGCCAAACGAGGTTTTGAATCGTCCGATGCTCGCTCATCCGGTGGCCCTTGGTGGTTCGCGGGTCGTTCCAATCGAGATTTTTCACGATCCACTCCGCCTGCATCACGGCGGCGGCGAGATAGCGGTCGGGATTGGCGAGTTGGTCGCGTTTGGTGATCTCGTGCATCAGGAGATTCGGGACAATCGAGTGACCCGGCGCGTGGCGGCCTTTGTAGGGATGGAGCAGGCCACCCATCGGATTGTCGCCACTGACTTGCTCCACGGTGAGGTAGGTGGACGGGTTCCACCATTTCCCGATTTCCAGAGAAGGTGCCCAATTTTCCTCACAGAAATCCCGGCATTTTTCGTAAAACGAACGCGGCAGCCATTTTTCCAAAGTCGGCCATGCCCAGACGACGTAGGCGATTTGCTCGACGGTCTGCGCGTGGATTTTGCGCGGATCGGGGTCTTGGCTCGGGTCTTTGGTGGCGGGATTGAGGAGATAATATCCTGCGCCCCAGTGGATGAGTTTCACCACATCCGGCGCGTCGGCAGCAGGTGGTTCGAGCTCGGTGTAATACTTTTTCACCGTGTCCATCACGCCTTCGTTGCATGGGTTCTTGGCGTCGAACTTGAAGCTGGGAGCGAGCACCCGTTTTTTGTCCGCCTGCCAGTCGATCTGTCTCGGCATCGCGGCGATGCGGGCGGGATCGGCGCGGTGAAAGAGGACGAGCGCGGGTAAAATCGTATCGTAGTAAGTCCCATCGCGCCACGGGCAGCCGCCGTATGCACTCGGATGCGTGCCGACGACCGAGCGCGAGTCGATGAGAAAATCCACGGCGGGCTGCCAGAAATGATCCTGCAATAAATCGGGCTGGATCAAAAACGGATCACTGATTGCGGGCTTGAGCGAGCCGCCGCGCAGCTCGATGACGTATTCCCCGGCGGGTGCTTTGATCTCGGAAAAATCGCCGATATTTCCGCGAATCACGCCGCGAAACAGTGGCTCGCCGCCTTTTGCAGGCCGGACGATGAAGGGCGTTTCGTCCGCTGAGAGTGGCGCGGTGAAACGCTTGGGACGCGCGGTTTCGTAGCCGATTTGATTGACGGCGATGAGATGGGCATCGCGCGGAACGGCGGCTCCGAACTTCTTGGTTTCCTTGGCGGCGGCGGGTTTCCACTCGTCTTGCCAGCGGATGACGGGTTTTTCTGCCTCGAAACGCAGCGGCAGCCAGATGTAGCCCGCGCTGATGGGATTTTCTGGATTCCAAATGTCGAACATCGCGATCCACTCGTCCGCGCCCCACGGCGCGGGCATCACAAAAGTGCTCTGACCGCCGAAGGATTTCTCCGGGCCGAGCTGGTTGTGAGGACTTTTTCCGACGCACGGATTGCCCAGCGAGCGGTATGGCCCGGCGATTTGGTCCGCCACGAACATTCGCGCCGGATTCGGTTTCCAGCCCGTGCTGCCGGAGCCGAGCAGGTAAATTTTCCCCTTCCGCTGGAAAAGTGCCGGAGCTTCCGTGGCGTGCTCGATGCCCGTCATCACGTCATATTTTCCCTCTGGCCGCAGCCCGTCCGCCGTCATCCGCCCGACCACCAATGCCTTATCCGGCTTGCGGACGGCGATGTGATAGGCCGCTCCCTCTTCGTCCTGAAAAATCCCAAAATCTCCCGATCCCGACGGACTCCCCGCGCCGGTGAATTTCCCCTGATACTCGAAATTTCCCAGCGGCTTGCTGGCCGTGGCGACTCCGACGTAGGCGACCTCCGTGCCGACCGTGTTCCCCGCCGCGCCGGGCGGGTAGAGCTTGAAATACATCACAAACTGGTTCGTCGCCGTGTTAAAAATCACCTTCGGGCGGTCGAGGATTCCGGCCTTCGCGACATCCGCGTGCTGCCCATCCGCGCTGACGGAGAGGACGAGGCCGGAGTTTTTCCAGTTGAGCAAATCCGTGCTGACGTAGCAGCGCACGCCGGCTTCGTTTTTCTCGGACTCGGTTTTTCCCGCGATCTTGTGCGAGCCATACCAGTAGTATTTTCCCTCGTGCTTGAGGACGTTATTGCCGTGGGCATTGATGTGCGTGCCGTCGGTGTCGAGCCATGGTTGGCCGGGGCGGAAACTGCTGTGTTGAGCATTTAAACCCCCGCAAAAAACCGAAATCAGCGCGGCCAGTCGCCAAATTATCATCCGCTGAGGCGCTATGGGTCGCATCTCTATCGTCATCGTTTGGCGACGCTGGCAGGCACTCTGTGGCTTGTCATCAATTTCCTGTTGCATGATTTATACATCGGATTACACATTCGGATCATTTATCCCGATGCACTATCGTAACTGGCTGAATCTCAAACTCCACCTCCTCTGGTGTCACAATCGGCACGTCGCCATGGGGACACAGGCCACCGGGCCGACGTTGCGATTTACCGAGTTCACCAACAGCGCGGCGTGGCTGGTGCGCGAGGGCTGGGCGCGAGTGGAGCACGACGGCCAGAGCCACACGGCGCATCCCGGGCAGTGGCTCATCGTCAGGCCGGGAGCACGGGTGCAGACTTTTTCGCTGGATGCGCGGTTGCTTTCCATCGCCTTCGAGGCTCGTTGGCCGGACGGCTCGCATTTGTTTCAGGACGGTCTGAGTTTGGTGATCGAGGCAGCGGCAGCACCCGCACTGGAGGAGAAAGTCCGCCCGATTCTGAATGCGGTGATGGAAATCGCGCCGGGCACCTGGGATTTGCGCGATCACCGGGCGGATTTGCGATGTTTCCTGCGGCTGGAGCAAATGCTGTGCGAGTGGCTGGCGGAGCTTTCTGAAATTCTCGAAGCCCGTGGCATCAAGCATTCCGGCCATTTCGGCATCGACGAACGGGTTCGCGTGGCGGTGGACCTGCTTCACGCCCGCGACCTCGCCGAGCCACTCGCGCTGGATGGATTAGCCACGGCGGTTCACATCAGCCCGAACCACCTGATCCGGCTTTTCCGCAAAGAACTTCAGACGACGCCGCATCAATTCTGGGATCGGCTCCGCGTCGAGCAAGCCCAGAGCCGCCTCCGGCAGCCCGACATCCGCATCAAGGAAGTCGCCATCGACCTCGGCTTCAAGCACCTGTCGCATTTTTCCAAATGGTTCAAACGCCACACCGGAAAACCGCCGCAGTCCACGCGAAAGTGAGCATCGTGACGAGGGCGTCCGGTGAAATGAGTCCGTCGCAGGGGAAGTTGGTCTTTGAAATGAAAGCGAAACACGGAGGACGCGGAGGCTGATGCGCGTGTGATCGGCGACGCTGCCGGGTGGGGCGGTTAGTTGCAGTGATTGAGTCTATTCCGCATCCTTTTTAGCACCAGAACCCACGCTGTGCTGGAGTGTGGAATCGGGAGTAACTCAGTCTGATACGAGCGTACCGTGGCGGCGGATTGTATCCGCCACGCCCATGATTGCGAAAATTGCGCTGCTTACTGGATCATCGTTTTCCTGCGATATCGGGCATAGCGGATGCAATCCGCTGCCACGATTCCGTCCCAGTTACTCGGGAGGGTGATAAAGGACAATGCTGGCGGATTCGTTTCTCAGATGGGAAAGAAGTTTGGAAAGGAGTCCAAAATCCTGGAAATGACGTGGCTCTTGAATTGGAGCGCGGAATTGATTCGCGCAAAATCTCGATGCTCAGGGGCGGAATCAATTCCGCACTCCAATTCCCCCGCCTGCGAAGCGACGGATGCTTTCTCTCGCAGGGTTTGCTTGCTTTGATTTTGAAAAATCTCAGCCAATCAGGTGCGCGCCTAACGATGGCCGGGAGGCGAAAATTTGCGGGGGGATGCCGGTGACTTTTTCGTATTCCACTGCGAGGACGCGGGCGATTTCTGAGGCTTTGCGGGATTCGCAGAGGGTGACGGTGGAGCCGCCGAAGCCGCCGCCGGTCATGCGGGCACCGATGACGCCGCCATTGCGACCGATTTTCCGGGCGATCTCGACCATGATGTCGAGTTCTTTGCAGGAGACCTCGAAGTCGTCGCGCAGGGAGTCGTGGCTGGCGGCCATCAGCGGGCCGAGGGTTTCAAAGTCGTTTCTCGCGAGGGCGGCGGCGGCGGCGATGGTGCGGGAAATTTCGCCGACGACGTGACGGGAGCGGCGGTTGATGGGATCGCCGAGTTTTTCCCAATTTCCCTGCACTTCGGCGGCGGAAACATCTCGCCAAGAGGCTTTACCGAGGAGGGCGAGGCCGTCTTCGGTGTGTTTGCGGCGGAGGGCGTAGCCGCCGTCGGAGAGTTCGTGATGAACCATGGTGTTGGAAATCAGGACGGTGAGGTCTGGATTTTCAAAAGGCACGAGTTCGGGTTCGCCGGAGCGGCAGTCGATGAGGACGAGGCGGTTCGGTTTGCCGAAGGCGGAGGCGAATTGGTCCATGATGCCGCAGGGGACGTGGGCGAAGTCGTGCTCGGCTTTCTGGCAGAGCAGGGCTTTTTCGCGGGTGTCGAGCACGGTGTCGAGCAAGCCTTCGAGAAACGTGGCGGTGGCGCACTCGAGTGCGGCGGAGGAGGAAAGGCCCGCGCCGCCGGGGACGGAGGAGAGGATGTAGGCATCGAAGCCGGGGATGTGGTGGCCACGATCTTGGAAACCGCGAATGACGCCGCGGAGGTAGTTTGCCCATTTCGGCTCGGCGGTTTGCTGGGGCTGGGTGAGATCGAGGGTGGCGATTTCTTCGCTGATGGCGGTGGTGATGCGGGCTTGGTTGGTGCCGTTCGCACAGCCGGCGATGACGATGTAGCGGTCGATGGCGAAGGGCATGACGAAGCCGTCGCAGTAGTCGATGTGCTCACCGATGAGGTTCACGCGGCCCGGCGCGGCGGCGGTGATGGTGGCCGTGGCGTCGAGGCGGGTAGCGAGGCCAGCGGCGGCATCTGAGACGAGGTCGGCGAGGTCGGGATTGATCTGGAGCATGGGCGTAGAGGCAGTTAGGTGGGTTCGGGAGTGGCAGGATGATCGAGGCGACGGCGGTAGCTTTGGACCGCCTGGGTCCAAACGGTGTGCATCCCTTCTGCGGGGCGGAGCCAGACGGCACGGTGCATCATCAACATCGCCGGGGCGAGGTAAAGTAGTTCAGAAAGTTCGCCCTTCGAGAGTCCGCCGGGGCCTTCGCTGAGGCAACGCTCGGCGAGGAGTTCGTCCGCTGCGGTCAGGTCGCCTTGTTCGAGCAGTGAGACGTGGACGCCATTGATGTAGGGATCGACGACGGCCCCGACGACGCCACGGCGGCCCGCGACGGTGGCGTCCAGTGCGGGATCGACCGCAGCGCGGGCTGCATCGGCGAGGCGAATGACTGCGGGCGGGTTGAGTTCCTCGGGCGTGGCGAGGAGGTTGCGTTTCGCGAAGGCGCGTCCGTAGCGCGTGCGGCTGGTCCAGACGGAAACGGGCGCAGCGAGGAGCAGCCCGAGCAAAATGGGCGTCATCCAAGCAGCGAAGGAAAAGTCGATAGGCAGCTTTTTATTGTAGTAAGGGCCGTAGCCGATCCACAGGGCGATGGCGGTCCAGACGATGCCGAGGACAGTCTGGAAAGAGTGGAAACGAAACGCATCGCCCCACGAGGTGCCGTCCGTCTCGCGGTTCTGATTTCCCCAACCGACGGCGCGACCGAGGATGATGCTGAAAACCATCATCGTATGTGCGGCCATGATGCACGGTGCGAGCAGCATGGAGACGAGGGTTTCAAAAAATGAGCCGACGAGGATGGGAATCGCGCCACCAAAGGAACGCCGGATGCTGGGGGTGAGGATGGCTCCGATGACGGCGAGAATTTTCGGCAGAAAGAGCAGGGAAAAAATGACGCCGGTGAGGATGAGGCTTTGTTCGACGCCGTTGATGTCGAACCAGCGGGCGGCGTAGTTTTCAAACGGCAATCGGCTCAGGTTGCTATCGAAGCGGTCCCACGCGACCCAGGTGCCGAGGGCGAGAAACAGGAACCAAATCGGGCTGCCGAGGTAGGCCATGATGCCCATGAAAAGGTGCATTCTGACGGAAAACGGCAGCTTGCGGGCGAAGATGAGCCAGAGGTGTTGGAGATTTCCTTGGCACCAACGGCGGTCGCGGATGAGGTGATCGACGAGGGTGGGCGGGGCTTCTTCGTAGGTGCCCTCGATGTCCCACGCGAGCCAGACTTCCCAACCTTGGCTGACCATCAGGGCGGCTTCGACGAAGTCGTGACTGAGAATACGGCCACCGAATGGTTCGCGTCCGGGCAGGGCGGGGAGTTCGCAGTATTCGGAAAATGGCTTGATGCGGATGAGCGCGTTGTGGCCCCAGTAACTGCCGCCGCTGAGTTGCCAAAAATTTAAGCCACGGATGAAAAGCGGGCCGTAGAGCCGCATCGCGAACTGCTGGAGACGGGTGAAAATGGAGGCCCCTCGGATGAGTTTTGGCGGCGTCTGGAGAATGCCGAGACGCGGGTAGGCTTCCATGACGCGGGTCATTTTCACGATGTCTGCGCCGTCCATCAGGCTGTCGGCATCGAGCACCAGCATGGATTCGTAGTTGCCGCCCCAGATGCGGACGAAGTCGCCGATGTTGCCCGCTTTGCGATTTTCGTTCGTCTTGCGGCGGCGGTAGTAGATGCGCCCGAAGCCATCGAGACTGCGGCAAAGATTGGTCCACGCCGTTTCCTCCATCACCCAGAGATCGAGGTCGCGGGTGTCGCTGAGGATGAAAAAATCGAAGGAATCGAGATTTCCCGTGGCCTCGATGGAGCGGTAAATCGCCTCGATACGGGCGCAGGTTTTCACGCTGTCTTCGTTGTAAACCGGCATCACGACGGCGTGGCGATGAGTGAGCGGGCCGGTTTTCCCCTCGGCGAGTTTGCTGATTCTGACGGAGCGTTTCCGCCCCATGAGCATGTCGAAGGCTCCGAAAACCGCGTGGAAAGATCCGAGGACGAGCATCCCGTTGAGGATGGCAAAGATGGCTAACAGCGGGTAGTGCGCCTTCTGAAACTGCATCAGCCAGAAGATGTCTGCGAGCCAAAGGATGGCGGCGATGTTCACGATCAGCACGCAGCCGAAAAACACGGTGCGGCGCGCAATGGTGCGAAAGCGGCCAAAGAATGGCGGCGTGCTTTCGCGGGCAGTGAGTTCGGGATTTACCATCAGTTGAGCAGGAAAATCCAGAGGGTGACGATGATGAGTCCCACCAACAGGATGATGAACATCAGACGCTTGATCGGCTGCCGATCCATTGCCTCCCACCACTGTGCGGCCCCGCTGCCGATGGCGTTAAATTCGAGCGGCTTGGGGACCATGGTGAGTTCGGCGAAACGCGGGCCAGCGGCGAGATAAGAGGTTTTCATCGCCTCCACGAACTCGGGTGGCCACGGCGCAGGCGTGAGAAAAGTGCCTTGCCATTTTCCCGGCATCCCGGCGAGGAGCAGCGCGAGCCGACCGCGAGCAGCGAGACGGCGATTTTCCAGCGGCACGTCGAGAACGTCCTGCGTCCACTCGGCGATTTCTGAGAGAGCTTCTTCCATCGCGAGAAAGCGGGCGGGCTTGTCTGGCTCGCTTTTTTGACGCTCCGACGCACGCCAGAGAATGCCTCTCACGAGCTCGGCGACGAGGAGGCGGTTTCTCAAACGCAAAGCCTGAAGATAGGCTTCCACGGCGGCGTAGGCTTCTTCCCACTCATTGAGTTCGCCCTCACTGAGCGGACGAAACGATTCTAGGGAGTGAGGCGTTGGACCCATGTTTCAGTGAGGAAATTTTCTCCACGTTTGAGGCAGCAGCGCAGCTCCACGGGGCCGACATCGGATAGTTTCCCGCCATCAGCAGAGGGAGCGATTTGGAATGCGACCCGCCAGCGAGCTTCGGGCATAGACTGCACGGTGATGCCTTGAATTTTGATTTTTTTCCGCGCCAGGTCCGACGGCTTGAACCTGCGGAGTGAGCGGGATGTCAGTTTGTTGATTGAGTGCATTTCCGACAAACTCGACGGCGATCGTCCGCTGATTCGCCTGCCAATCGTGAACGCCGGTGCGGGTGGCGACGACATGGCCGTCCGCCTGCGATGGGTCTGGGTCCATCGTCCAATGTTGGCGGTATTTGAACTCGATGCGGTCGCCGGGTTGCGGGGTGTTTGCAGGTTCCCACATCGCCACCACGTTGTCTGCGAGTTCGTTCGTCGTCGGGATTTCCATCAACATCACGCGGCCCGGTCCCCAGTCGGATGTCGGCTCGATCCACAGCGACGGGCGCAGGTGGTAGGATGCCTCGCCGTCTTCGTAGGCATTGAAACGGCGGTCGCGCTGAAGCAGACCGAAGCCGTCGCATTTGTTCATGTCGAAGAAACTGAACTCGAGTTTTCCTGAGTCGTTCGCAATCGGTCTCCACAGTCGCTCACCGGTGGCCATGCGGATAGCGAGGCCGTCGGAGTCATGCACCTCCGGGCGGAAATCGTCGAACTTGCGCCGCGAGTTTTCACCGAACCAGAACATGCTCGACATCGGCGCGATGCCCAAACGCTTCACCACCGTGCGGGCGAAAAGCACAGCCCGAACGTCCATGATGGTGATGTTGCCTGGCTCGATGGTGAACTCGAAAGCACCCGAATATGACGGCCCGTCCAGCAGCGCATAGACCCTCGCACGCGTGTCATTTTGCTCTGGCTTGCGGAGCCAGAACTCACGGAAATTTGGAAACTCTTCGGTCGTTTCCTCCACGCCCGTGTTCACCGCGATGCCGCGTGAGGAAATTCCATAACGCTGATTTTTCCCCAAGGCACGCCAGTAACTCGCTCCTTGGAAGACGGCCAGCTCGTCGAAGTAATCCGCGCTATTCAACGGCGCATGGAGGCGGAATCCGGCGAAACCTCCGTCTGCCGGGAGATCGCCATGTTTACTGATGAGCGGGCCGTAGTTAAAAAATGCTTCTGCGAGGCGGATCTGCTGCTGGTGCGAGTTGGTGAATTCATTGAGCGTGACTGGCTCGCGGAAAAGGTAGCCGGGGTGGAAAAACATCGCGCGGAACGGCAGCTTGTCCGCCGCCCAGAGTGCCTGGCTCGGATTGAAACGGATGTCGCGATACTGATCGTAGGTGAGATCGTTCATCCATTGCGGAAGGCTGTCACGATTCGGCGCGACGTAAGGCTTATTCGCCAAATCTCTGGCCCTGCTTTGGATACTTTCGAATCCAACGTCCTCCCGTTCCCATGTTTGGCTCAAGGCCGCGGAGGTCATCGCCCCCAAAGTGACTAGCAGTAAAAAATTCCTCAGCACAGCCAGCGTCATAGGGCGGGTTGCCCCCTGCCGTCAAGAATGGCGATTTGGAAATCTTTCAGGAAATTTCTGCCAATTTCCCCAGCCGAGTCGAGTGATAGGTGAGGATGCCGTCGAAGTCCACGCGGTCAGGATCGCTGACGACTCGCGTGGGATCGAAATCGAGGAAAAAATTTTCTAGCTGGAATCCGCACTCGGCTAGCAGCGAGACCATCTGCCCGTGCTCGATCCAGCGGATGCGTTGTTGGGAAAGATGCGTCTGCGGTGGATCGCCAGAGAGCGTGTAGCGGTGCTCGCGGACGACGATTTGGTTTTCCAGATCCAAC
Organism: Luteolibacter sp.; assembly: GCA_031414935.1. Classification (GTDB taxonomy): domain Bacteria; phylum Verrucomicrobiota; class Verrucomicrobiia; order Verrucomicrobiales; family Akkermansiaceae; genus Luteolibacter. Next base: position 10,194 of record JANOQR010000083.1, on the reverse strand, counting down.
TGATGGCGAGTTTCCAGCAATCCCTCGCGACCATCCGGCAGCGTGACACGGTGATCCTCATACCACTCGTTCTCCGGCAAATCCCCTAGCAACTCCGCGTAAGGCATGAACACCGTGAGATAAAGTCCGCCGCCATTTTTCAACAAGCCGTGCCAATGGCGCAGCGTTTTCTCGGGATCATCCGCAAGCTGGAGCGTGAACGCCGGGGCGAGGAGCGATGAAAATTTCCGCCCATCGTCCCAGCTCGTCATGTCGCCGTGATGGACCGCTGGGCTGAGTCCAGCACCCCGCGCACGCCTGTCACCCAGCGCGATCATGGCGTGAGAAAGCTCCAGGCCTTCCACCGCAAATCCCATTTCCAGCAGCGGAAACATCAGCCGCCCCGATCCCGAGCCGATCTCCAATGCCGTGCCCGGATGCTTAACGAGAAACTCCGCCATGAGCCTAACCTCCGAGCCGTCATCTTCCGCTGCCCAGAACGCGTCGTGCAGCTCGGCTTCCAGCGATTCATAGGGCTGCGACATCAGAGCTTTTTGCTAGATTTCAAAAACGGCAGCGTCAGCAGGAAAAAGAACACCACCGCGATACCCTGCATGGCCAATAAATACCAAGGCCACGGCCCGAGATGGTCGATCAAGCTCGGGTTCTCCGGTGGATGGGATGCGAAGGCGAAATTACTTCCCAGCAGCCGATTCATCGTCATCGCGAAGGCCAAATAGACGAGAGACCAGCCATAAGTCACCAACGGCCCTTTCCAAAGCGGCCTAGGAGGTCTCCAACCGACGACGATCGGCAAATAGAGCGCAGCGATCACCACCACGAAGTGATGGATGAAAAAGATAAAGAACGCCGGGGCTGGAAATCCCACCGAGATCGCAGGCGTTGCCAGCCCTTGGATCGTCGCTGCTAGACCCCAGAAATAAGTGAGCGCACACAGCAACGGGCGTTTCGTGATGAGCGCGAGTGCCGCAGTCAGGGCCGCCACGTCGCAAAGATGAAACGGCAGGAGATTATCCCAAGATTTCGCCACACTCATCGACAGCCAAGCCCACAAGTTCAGCGGGAAAACGAGCAAGTTGATGATCGCCAGCACCGCCGTCGCGCGCTTCTGGTTTTTTCCACCACGTTTCCCGACAAGGATAAAAATCGCCGCCACCACAGCTCCCACGCCCAGCGCGATGAAGTGTTCCTGAGTGAATGGCTGGAAGGGACGAAGCATCTCAAATGACGGTGAGTGTTAGGCAGGAAAAAGTGAGCGACTTCTTTTCGGACTGCTGGGACATGTCCCAGCTTTCCCACTGGCCGACATGTCGGCCAGTGAAAAGCTCCGACATGTCGGAGCAGTCCATACCCAAGTCACACTCTTCATCCTTTCTTCCATCTGCGTTTATCTGCGTTCATCTGCGGTTAAATTTTCCCCTCCCCGATCTCCGCCATCGCAGGCTCCTTCCCATCGAAAACCTCCCGCGCGATGGCCTGCACTTCCGCATCCGTCACGGCCATCACCGTCGCTCGCCACTCGGCTGGCGATGGGACGTGGCCGAAGTCTAACACGCCTTCTCCCGCCCACGCCGCGTGAGAGCTGGTGGACTCGAAAGCCAGCTTACTCTGCGCGATGGTCAGCCGCTTCGCCCGGTCCAGCTCACCCGCACGCGGACCATTTTCTACCAGATCGGCGATTTCTCGGTAAATGCACGCCAGAGCCTCATCGCGCGACTCTGGGTCCAGTCCGGCACTGATTTCAAACGCGCCCGTTTCATCGAAAAACGTCACATCGCTGCTGATCTGATAGCACAGCCCGCGCTCTTCACGCAGTTCGAGAAACAACCTCGAACTCGCGGTCTCACCCAGCATCATGCTCAACATCCGCAGTGCATGGCGCGACTCCGCGTGTCGTCCCGGCGTGTGCCAAGCGAGGGCGAGCTGGAGTTGATCCGTCTCACGCTCATCCGTGACCACTCGCGGTTTTGCCGTCGTCCGATCAAACTCCAAAGCCCGATTTCCTACGTGAAAATTCTCCGGCAAGTGCGGCGAAATCATCGCCAAAATTTCATCCACCGTGAAAGGCCCCGCTGCCGCGATCACCACATCGCTGCGGAAATAATGACGATTTCTAAACTCCATCAGCGTCTCCCGATCAATCCGCGCAATGCTCTCCAGCGAGCCCGAAATCGAGTTTCCTAACGGATGCTCATCCCACAACGCCGCAGAAATCAAATCGCCGATATGATCCGCCGGGGATTCCCGATACATCGTGATTTCCTCACCGATCACCTCGCGCTCTAGCCCAATCTCGCTGGCGGGAAACGTGGCGTGCCACACCATGTCTGATAACACATCGGCCAGCACCGGCATCAAGTCCGCCTCGCCACGTCCTTCGTAAACCGTTTGATCTTCCGAGGTGCAGGCGTTGATTTGTCCGCCCGCGTTTTCGATTTCAAAACTCAGCTCACGCGCACTTCGCCGCTCTGTCCCTTTGAAAACCATGTGCTCGACGAAATGCGCCAAGCCAGCCGGTAAGTTCGATTCATCGCGACTGCCTGCCGGGATGTAGATCGACAGCGCGGCGCACTCCGAGTCCGCCACGGTCGCCACCGCGAGGCGAGGGCCGTTCGGGATTTGCCGCCATTCGTAAATTGCTTTGCTCATAGTAAAAGTGCCGCCGCCAGCGCGAGATCTGCGGGAGTGGTGATTTTTAAATTCGGATGCGTGGACTCGATCAGCTTCACTCCCACGCCGATGACTTCCAGCGCGGACACCTCGTCGGTGATCGTCAGCCCTCTAGCCGTCACTTCCGCGTAAGCATCCATCAGCAACGGGATTTCAAAAACCTGCGGGGTCTCCATGAACCAAAGATGCTCACGCGAAACGCTTTCCTTGCTGAAATCTACCACATCCGCGCGTTTCAATGTCTCCGTCACTCGTCGCGCCAAAGCCGCCCCACGATGCGCCAAAGCCGCCGCGACACAGCGATCAATATCCACCGGCGCAACCAAAGGCCGCGCTCCATCGTGGATCGCCACCAGCGCGGAGCTTAAAGAAAGCACCGCCAATCCCGCCGCCACCGAGTCCTGACGCGTTTCCCCGCCATCCACGCGCTTCACGGGCTTGGAAAAATTTCCGCCTAGCAACTCCCAACGCTCCTCCGGGCAAACGACGATGATCTCCGCGATGGACTCTGCAGCGAGAAAGGCTTCTAACGTTTTCCTCAAAACCGACACTCCACCCAACTTCGCCGACAGCTTATCGAAGCCCATCCGCTGGCTCGATCCCGCCGCCACGAGGATCGCGGAACAAGTTCGGATAGGATCGGCGGCTGGCATGGGCTGAGTCTTAGCAGCGGCCTTCCCCACTGGACAACGCCTTTCCACTGAACTAGAAAATCACCATGTCTGAAACGGTGGCCATTCTCGGCGAAACTTCATGGACACGGATGAGTGAAGGAATCGAAAAAGTAAAAGACCGCCTCCGCCGCGCCTCCGCGCTGTTGGAAGCTGCGAATCTTCCCTACGCCGTCATCGGCGGAAATGCAGTCGCCGCATGGGTTTCCCGGGTGGATGACTCCGTCGTCCGCAACACTCGCGATGTCGATCTTCTCGTCCGGCGCTCAGACATGGACGCGATCATCGCCGCCATGGCCAGCGGTGGATTCATCCATCGCTCCGTTTCCATTCTCGGTGGTGCGGGCCGTATCGAAATGTTCCTCGATGGCCCCGGAGCAAAGGCACGAGACGGAGTTCATCTAATTTTCTCTGGAGAAAAAGTGAACCCAGAATCCCTCGAACCCTCTCCCGACGTGGCGGACATCGACCACACACACGAGGCCTTCCGGCTCATCGACCTCGACGCTCTCGTGACCATGAAACTCACGTCTTACCGCGACAAAGATCGTGTCCATCTGCGCGACATGATGGAAATCGGGATGCTCGACGAGAGCTGGCTTTCCCGCGTTCCGCCCTCGTTACAAGACCGCCTCCAAGCTCTCCTCGACGATCCAGAAGGCTGAGTTTTTTCCATCACTGGACCGCGAAATTCATTTCGCCCACAGGATCATCGCAGCTCCCTGACTGCCGTAGCTCCTCACCTGAGTTTCTTTCTTCGGCTCAAATTTTCCTTTTGCCTCTCCCCTTCGCGAGTGTTCTCTGCGGGTGTCCATGAACATCGGCATCGCCCAAACCAATTCCGTCATTGGGGATTTCCCCGGCAATGTGAAACGCCTGCTAGCCGCATACCGGGAATGCCAAGAAGCGGGCGCGGATTTGGTCATCACGCCAGAGCTGTCACTCGTCGGCTACCCGCCACGCGACTTGGTTTTCAAATCCCAATTTGTCCCGAAATGCCTGCAAGCACTCGACTATCTAGCAGGCGAAGTCCGCGAGATCCCGCTGCTCGTCGGCTACGTGGATCACCACCACCCTACCCATCCGGGAAAACCCTTTCGCAACGCGGTAGCGTGGCTAGAGACTGGAAAAATCCATCACCGCGTCTGGAAAACCCTGCTGCCGACTTACGATGTTTTCGACGAACGCCGCTACTTCGAGCCCAGCGAATCCTGCGAGCCGATCCACTGGAACGGCCACCGCATCGGCGTGACGATCTGTGAAGACATCTGGACGGAAAATTTCCTCCAACGCCCATTCTACGACCGCGATCCAGTCAGCGAACTAACAGCGAAAGGCGTGGATCTGATTTTAAATCTCAGCGCCTCACCCTATCACCTCGGCAAGCCCCTACTCCGGCGCGCGATGATCGGCGGCATCGCCCGCAAAGCGAAGGTGCCAGTCGTGTATTGCAACGCCATCGGCGCGAACGACCAACTCGTTTTCGACGGTCACTCAATCGTCGCCACCGCCAACGGGCGCATCGCCACGCAGCTCGGCGGATTCGCGGAAACTTGCTGCGTCGTCGATCCATTTTCCGCTGTGGAAAACGATGTCCCGCTCGCTGGCTGCGACTCGGAGCAACTCTACAACGCGCTCGTCCTCGGCGTGCGCGACTACGTCACAAAATGCGGATTTTCCAGCGTCTGCCTCGGCCTCAGTGGCGGGATCGACTCCGCACTCACCGCCACCATCGCCGTTGACGCTCTCGGCCCAGAGAATGTGCGCGGCCTCACGATGCCCAGCCCGTATTCGTCGCGCGGCAGTGTGGATGATTCCTTCGCCCTCGCGAAAAACCTCGGCATCCGCTGCGATGAAATTTCTATCGGAAACGCATTCGCCGCCATCAAGGAAACGATGCAGCCAATTTTCAGCGGAAAACCGGAAGACGTGACCGAAGAAAACATGCAGGCCCGCATCCGGGGCTTGATGTTGATGGCACTCTCTAACAAAGAAAATCATCTCCTGCTCACCACCGGAAATAAGAGCGAACTCGCCGTCGGCTACTGCACCATCTACGGCGACATGTGCGGCGGGCTGGCCGTCATTTCCGACCTGCCAAAAGTCCGCGTTTATGAAGTCTCACGCTGGATCAACCGCGAACGCGAGATCATCCCATGGAACACCATCGACAAGCCACCCAGCGCAGAACTCCGCCCTGACCAGAAGGATCAAGACACCCTGCCGCCCTACGAAATCCTCGACGGCATCCTCGAACTCTACGTGGAAAACCAACTCTCTGCCGACGAAATCATTTCCCGCGGCTTCGAGGAAAGCACCGTCCGCTGGGTGCAACGGCGCGTCGATCTGAACGAGTGGAAACGCCACCAAGCCGCCCCCGGACTGCGCGTGACCTCGAAAGCATTCGGCATCGGCAGGCGTATGCCTATCGTCCAAAAATTCGTCGGCTAACAGAACACCATTTCCTCTCTCGCTCCATGACTCCGATCGAAGCTCGCAGAATTTTAGGACTCGAACCCGACGAAGATCCACGGCTGTCGCTCGTAGAGTTAGAAAATGCTCGCAAACACATCGCGGAGCTAGTGAGCAGTGCGCCCAATGAAATTTTAGCCACTCGCTATCAGAAAGGACTCAATGAATTCGACGAAGCACTCGCCGTCATCAACGGCGGGATCACGCACGGAGAGCGCATCGAGGTATTGCCGGCCAGGACATCCGAAAAGCTGATTCCCCCGCCAGCCAAGACCGTCGTCCTCGGCACGGTCTCGCGGCCATCGGCCCCCGTCGCCGAGATTTTCACCGAGCCGGACGAGGGAGATGCGCCACCGAGCCGGGCGTTGTCATTTGTCGTTTGGTTCTTCGTGGTTTTCGTCGGTGCCGCTGGAGGAGTGTGGCTCTATCTGAAAAACGAGCAGTTTAAAGAAGACCAACGCACCATCCGCATCGTTTTCCTCGAACGACAAGGCTCCATTTTCATCGAGAATCGCCGCTGGCAAGAAGCGGCTAATATTTTTTCAGAAATCGAGCTGATGTCTCCAGGTTCCGAGATCGTCCGACGCGGACGGCGCAGCATCGAAGTGGGAATGACCGATGAACAAACACAATTCCTCGGCTATTGGAATGGCCAAGCCGTCGCAGAACTTGAGGCCGGGCGCCTCGACGAAGCAGACGCCGCCGCCCGCAAAGTGCTCGCCCGATTTCCTGCGGAGAAAGAAGCGACTTCACTGTTAGTTCGCATCGCAGCCGCTCGCGTGACTCTGGCGCAAGGTGCCGCCATCGCCGCTGCGAGAGATGCGCTCAACCAACGGAAATGGGAACTCGCCATTTCCACCTCCCAACAAATACTCGCCGCTTCGCCCGGTGATGTGGACGCCAAGGCCATCCTCGCCGACGCCACTGCCGCCATGGAAAAAGCCGCTGCGGACCTGAAAAAAGCCGCTTCACTCCTGCAACAAGCACGCGCTCGCGACAATGGCCAATTTGATCCACAAGCACTCGAATGGATTCGCGAGGCCAGCTCGCTAGCACCTGCGGACACTGAAATCGCATCGCTGCTAGAAAAATTATCCAGCTACACCCGCACGCTGCGAGTCCCCGGAGATTTCGCCACACCAGCCGAAGCTCTGGCCAATGCCCGCGACCGCGACCGCATCGTTCTCGGAGCAGAAACGTGGAAAGGCCCGCTCGTCATCAATGCCGCCGTCGAGCTGCAAGGAGCCGGAGTCACGAACACCCGAGTGGAATGCCCGCCCGCAGACGGCAGCGCGATCACCATCGGCCCAGACGCGAAAGGCGCGCGCATCAGCGGCATTTCCTTCCGTCACGAGTCCTTCGCCGTCGGAGCAGACCGCTACTCCGTCGCGCTTGTTAGGGGTGGGCAGGCCAGCTTCGTCGATTGCCATTTCACCGAAGCCAGTGGTCACGGCCTCGCGGTGATTGAGGGCGGGCAAGCAAATGTTAGCCGCTGCCGTTTCGCGGACAACGGTTGGAACGGAGTCGCCGCCATCGGCGCAGGAAGCACGCTGGAAGTTCGCGATTCCGAGTCGGTGGGAAATTTCGAGCACGGCATCGAGTCATGGGACGGAGCCGCCGTCATCCTCACGGGCAACCGCTGCGAAAACAACAGCCGCAACGGCATCCACGCCGACAACGGCCTCGCATCCGCCACGATAGATAAAAACCAGCTCATCGCTAACCGAGAATTTGGCATCGTCCTCAACAGCGCCGCTGCCGGAAAAATCACCGGTAACACCGCACGCGGCAACTTGCTCGGAGGTATCGTCATTCGCGCCGCCGCCAAAGCAGTCGGCGTCACCGCGAACCAAGCCACGCTTAACGGTGGCCCCGGACTCATCTTAGAAGCTGGCCTAACACCTGCATCCTACTCATCCAACACGCTCACGAAAAACACGGGCCAACAAGTGCTCACCGCTGCCGACCTTTCCTCTCAAGACGACATCACTCCCCCATCCGCGGAGAAAATCCCCCGCGCCACCATCATCGCCGAGCCGACCACGGATCCGAAACGATGATGACCCGACTCGGCAAACGTCACGCAGCGTGAAACTCGAGGATGGCGAGCGGAAATCCATCGCACGCATCGCGACACGGTGGATGGATAGAGGTAGGAACGGAGCTTTCGCCCCACCCATCCCTCCAAACCAGCCGGGCAATGTCCGATTGAGGTCTGCCACGATGGCTTCCATGCTCTTTCCATGGTTTCGGCGCGTCCGGGGTTTGATGGATTCGCGCATTTTACGCAGGCTTTTGGGCCAGACGGATCGCATCATCTTTTCCCTGGCGACTTCGTTTGAACCGATAGCCGAGGAAGTCGAAATGACTGTTTGCTAGATTCATCTCCTCCGTGCGGGTTATGTCGGGATGCAAGGTGAGTCCGGCCCCGGCCATCCAGTCCGGGAGCTTTTCCAGCGCGGCTTCCGCTTCTTGCTGGCTGCGGCAGAGGACAACCACGTCGTCGGCATAACGCACCATTTCAAATCCTTGTCCGCCCATCACTCTCGCGGACTGCACAGAGTGACGGTCCATGCCGCGCCGTGCGGCGGAATGCGACAATAGATGTGTGTAAAGGCCCACGGCTACCATCCGATGTCGCCCTGCGATAAGTTACCTTTTGGGTAACAGCTTCAAATCTCACGGCCACCTAAGGTTCGTGTTTTTGGTGTCTTTCGTGGTTTCTATTTTCCTTTGTGGGAACGGCTACAATAGAAAACAGGCGGGATGCACGTTTGACGACATCTCAGAGACTCTGAAGCACGATCACGCCAGCAGCCCGCTCACGCCGTCCCTGCTAGGCGGTGATTCAGCGCGATGGAGCGACGGAGCGCGCGCATCACATCGATCAGGCCGCGATGGGAAGATGCGGCGGTGGCGCAGGCGGGATGCGTGTTGACGTGACGGCTAACAAATCGCCCGATCTCGGCGTAAAGCTGGCGCATTTGGGTATCTAGCAGCGCACTCTCGGCACGCAAGATGGACATTTCCTTGTTCCCATCGCCGATGACCTGAAACGCCTCGGAGGCGTGAACGCGGCGGGCAAGACGCTTGTCGTTGAGCTTGGCGTCCACGAGATCGACTTTGGCATCGCCTTCTTCGATCTCCGCGCCGATCTGGACCCGCTGCTGTTTGAGTTCGGAAAATTTCGCTTTGAGTCCGATGAGCCGATTTTTAACTTCTTGAATCGTCTCTAAATCCGCGGTGGACCCGCTAGATTCTTTGGTGACGACTTCGAGTTTCATTTTTAAGCCGTCGTAGGAGCGGCGGACTTCGCGGGCTTCGGCGACGATATCATCGCGGCGTCTGGCGAGGGTTTCGAGTTCGATGAGCAAGGCAACGCGTTCGTCTAGCAGATCCTGATGAACTTCTGGTGCGCTGTTTAGAACGGTCGCGCGCTCTTCGTGAGCTTGGTCGAGCTTGGTTTGGCACTCTTCGAGTTTTTCGCGGACGAGGTCGCGCTCTTTGATGAAGCGGCGGAGGTTCCAATACTCGACGGAGAGTTCTTCGATGGGTTCCACTTTGTCCCAAATCGCGGCACCGAGTTGGGCTTCCGCTTCGCGGAGCAGGTGCATTTCGCTCGCCGCGTCTGCCATCCGCTGGTTCTTGCGGAAGTAGCCGAATGCTTGGGCGAAACGGGCGATGAAGTAACGGGACGAAGTCATGGGGGTGGACTTAAGGGTTGAGTTTGCGTTGAAGGGCCTCGATCACCGAGAAGTCTTCTAGCGTTGTAACGTTGCCCGAAATGGTTCCGGTGCAAACGAGTTCTTTTAAGAGCCGACGCATGATTTTCCCGGAACGAGTCTTGGGTAAGCCGGAGGTGAAATGCAGATCATCCGGCTTGGCGATGGCACCGATGACTTTGCCAACGTGGTTTCGCAGCTCGATATGAAGCTCGACAGATTCCTCAAAGCCACCCTTGAGCGTGACGAAGGCGGCGACGGCTTGGCCTTTCATTTCATCCGGTCGCCCGACAACTGCGGCTTCCGCGACGGCGGGGTGAGAAACGAGTGCGCTCTCGATTTCCGCCGTGCCGAGACGGTGGCCGGAAACGTTGAGCACGTCGTCTAACCGACCGATGATCCAGAAGTTCCCATCCTTGTCGCGGCGTGCGCCGTCGCCTGCGGTGTAGAGGCCGGGGTAGTCGGACCAGTAAGTTTTTTTGTAGCGAGCCTTGTCGCCGTAGATCGTGCGAATCATGGACGGCCATGGCTTGCGAATGACGAGCCGTCCGTCTTCGCCAGCTTTGCATTCTTTGCCCGCGTCGTCGAGGATGGCGGCGTCGATGCCGAAGAAGGGCAAGGTCGCGGTACCAGCCTTGCACGGTGTCGCTCCGGGCAGC
>JANOQR010000082.1:0-3220 GCA_031414935.1 Luteolibacter sp. | reverse complement strand
GTGAGCGTCTGGCGGATCGACAATGAGGCGGATGCGGGAATCTGCGAGGTCGCGAAGTTGGCGCAGCGTGGTGACGACGGTGGCCCGGTAGCGGCGGGCGGCTTCCTCAGCACCGTGGTCCGCCGCCATTTCCGGCAGGACGAGGCCGGGGAGTGGTTCCGTGATTTTCAGAGTGAGCAGACGCACGGCGGGAGAGTGGTCTCGGGCAAACGAGCGTCCAAGCCCGGATTGATAAGGAAATCTGTATTTTCCGGCTTTTGAAAACAATCTTGCCCCCGGCAGTGTCTCGGGAGATGCTCCGCCCGCACTAAATGGCAGCGAAGGATAACAAAAAACGGGGTGAACTCCCGGAGCCGAACCGATGGTCGAACGAGATCGTCGGCATCATTTGGATCACGGTCGGGCTGTTGCTGTTTCTTTCGTTGGTGAAATACAGCCCCGCGGATCTGCCGCGCGTGGGGGCTTTGACCGCCTTCGCTGGCCCCATCGGAGCGTCTGGAGAAAATCTGATAGGCCCGGTGGGCGGCGTGCTGGGATTTGTGCAAATTTTACTCTTCGGCGCAGCGGGCTATTTGATTCCAGCGGGGTTCATCTGGTTCGGCATCATCAAGCTCGCGTTCGATGCGCGGATTTGGCCACGGGCTGTCATCGGGTTCACCGTCCTGATTTTAGCGGGCGCGGCGTGGCTGGATACGGCGAATTTTCTCTTCGTGGATTGGGCACGGAGTTGCAAGTTGAGCGATCCCGGCCCCGGTCCTGGCGGCGTGATCGGCAACGGGGTGGGGGGCTTCGTGCTGACCAACGTGATTGGCCGCGTCGGCACGCTCGTCCTGACAAGCGGTATCTATCTGGTGGCCCTGATTCTTCTCACAGGCCAGCACCCGATCCGTTTCCTCAGGGCCTGTTCCCGCCTGATGCGGATGAAATTTCAAGACTGGCGGGAAAGCCGCACGGAGTCTGGCAAGATCGCCGCCCGCGAGGCGGAAATGCTGGCCGAACGCGAACGCCAGCGCGAGCAACGCAAAAAAGACCGCGAGGCCCAGAAGACTGCCGCTGTCGCAAATGAAGACCCGCAGGCGATGCTGCCGCTGCGCGAAATCCCCACTCCTGAGATCATCGACGCCTCTCAACGCCGCGCCATCGACCCCGAACTCATCGGAAAAAATCCCTTCAGCCGCAAGCCGTCGCCGGAACATCAAGGACTCCAAGAAGGCCGTTTCCCGAACTACCAGATCCCGCAGTTTGACCTGCTCGATCCACTGCCAGAAGTGGAGGACTCGGACTCAGACGACGATCACAAGGAGGAAACCCGCCAGACGATCATCGACACGCTCAAAGCCTTCGGCATCGAAGTCACGGCTGGTCCCATCACGCGCGGGCCGACGATTACCCGCTACGAAATCTACCCGTCCACCGGTCTTCGCGTTTCCCGGATTTCGCAGTTAGAGGCGGACATCGCCCGCGCGACTTGTGCGGAGCGCATCAACATCCTCGCCCCGATTCCCGGCAAAGACACCGTCGGCATCGAGATCGCGAACAGCAAGAAAGTCGCCGTGCCGCTTCACGAGCTGCTCTATTCCACGGATTTCAACTCCTCGAAAAAGAAGATCCCGCTCGCTCTCGGCAAGGACGTTTATGGCAACACCGTCATCGCCGACCTCGCCGCCATGCCTCATTGCCTCGTGGCGGGAGCGACCGGTTCCGGCAAATCCGTCTGCATCAACTCGATCATCGCCTCCATGCTCTTCAAGTTCAGCCCGGACGAGCTGCGCTTCATCATGGTGGACCCGAAAGTGGTGGAAATGCAGATGTATAACCGACTGCCGCACCTCGTCGTCCCGGTCGTGACCGATCCGAAAAAGACCGTCGCCGCCCTCAAGTGGGTGGTGAACGAGATGGAAAAACGTTACAAAATTTTCGCCAAAGTCGGTGTGCGGAATTTTGATAGTTTCAACGCCCGACCCATCCCGGAGAAAGCAAAACCTGCGCCGGAGCCAGAGCCGGAAGAAATCAGCGAAGAGCTAGTGGACGATGCAGAGGCACCATTTGATCCGAAGGAATTGCTCGATCCCGCGATCCCTACCAGCCACCAAGCCCCGCCGTGGTCGATGCTGGAAGACGAGCCAGACGAGGAAATGAACTCGCTGGCAGCAGCCCTGAGCGACGGTGACCTCGGCCCGGAAGAAGATGAAGAAGAGGAAGAAGTTCACGATGAACACATCCCGACCAAGTTTCCCTACATCGTCGTCCTCATCGACGAGCTTGCGGACCTCATGCAGACCGCCCCGGCAGACGTGGAAATGTGCATCGCCCGGATCGCGCAAAAAGCCCGTGCTGCCGGCATCCACCTCATCATCGCCACCCAGACGCCGCGTGCGGACGTGGTCACTGGCATCATCAAGGCGAACATCCCATCTCGCATCGCCTTCCAAGTTTCCTCCGCCCTCGATTCCCGCGTCATCCTCGATACCAAGGGCGCGGATAAACTCGTCGGAAAAGGCGACATGCTCTATCTGCCACCCGGCTCTGCGAAACTCGAACGCGCCCAAGGAGCTTTCGTCACCGACGCCGAGATCGAGCGGCTCATCGACCACTGCGCCGCCCAAGCGAAGCCGCAATTCGAGAAAGAAATCCAAGCCTCGATCAACGGTGAAGGCGGCGATGGAGAGGACGACGATGACGTTTCCCAAGCCGATGAAGAACTCATCATGAAGTGCATCGAAGTCGTGCGTCAGGAGCAAAAAGCCAGCACCTCACTCCTCCAACGCCGCCTCCGCCTCGGCTACACCCGCGCCGCCCGCATGGTGGACATCCTCGAACAACGCGGCATCGTCGGCCCCGGCGAAGGCGCGAAGGCGCGGGAAGTGTTTTTGAAATAGGCTGCGTCTCTTCCGGGTCGCGTCTTTTTCCTCGTCCTCTATCCGCCAGCAGTTAGTTTCCCGCTGACTTATGCACTAGACCGCACCCGCCACCGCCGACGATTCCCGCGCCCAGCTCGAATTCCTCGCCAACGTCGTCCGCCTCTATCGCGGCGAGGATCTGGAGTTCGAACACGGCTCCGAGGAGAAATGGGAGGAAGTCTTCGGCGATGCCCCGACCTACATCGACATCCCCGGCCTCTGCAAAGCCGCCACCCTTCAGGAAATCGAAGCCCAGGGCTGGTCGCTCAATCCCGGCCGCTACGTCGGCGTCGCCAAGGGCGAAGACTTCAGTGACCAAC